>JBFIFS010000011.1:0-35755 GCA_041602695.1 Kiritimatiellia bacterium | reverse complement strand
TCGACGAGCTGAGACGACGCACGCCCGAGAATTTCCGGCTATACGATATATCCGTATTCGATGATCCTTTCAAAGAGGGCGATGCCTCGCTTACGGAGGATGCCGGGCTGCTTCTTGATGATGAGGAGCCCGAAGCCGGAGGCCTGCTTCTTGATGATGAAGAGGCTCCCGCCCAGCCCGCGGAAGAAGCTTCCAGTGAGCGAAGTCCAGCGGAGCAGGCTGATGCCGGGCAAACGCCTGAGCCGGAAGAGGCCGTGCCGCCTGCACCCCAGGTAGAGGAGGAGGCCCCAAAGCCTGAAGTACCTCAGCCTGAAGAACCTCAGGCTGAAGAGGCTCCGGCGATTCCCCCGCCTCCCGAAGGCGAGGGTTCGCAAGTAACGTATACGCTGGAGACGGTTCTCAGGGCTTTGCCGGACGGCCTCGCGGCAGAAGAGGCGCAGGAGGATGCGACGGTTGAGCTGTCCGTGCCTGATGTGCTTTCGCAGCTGAGGCGTGGAGTGGTTACGATGTCGCTTTCAGATGTTGTAAGCGCTCTGCCGGATGGAGCTGTCAAGGACGCTGGCGCCGTCACTCCTGAGGAAGTCGTGCGGCTTGACCTCAAGCAGACCGTTGCTGGCGTGGGGCTTGATGCCCTCACGGCCGAGACGCCGCAGAGCGTGAGAATCTACGACATTGAATGGATGGCTGACCCGTTTACGGAGCCGGATGAGAAGCCGGACCTGGAGGCGGTGAGGACTGCGAAGAAAGAGAAGAAGAAGGAAAGGGCCGCGGCGGCCCCGCCACCCGACGACAGCCGGGGTTCTCCCAAAGTGACAGTTTACAAGCCTGCGGCTGATACAGAATCGGAGCTCGAATATTACGAGCTGCCTGGAAATATCAATATCAATGCGGCCTCGCCAGATGAGTTGATGATTCTAAAGGGTGTTGGACGCCATATCGCTGAATCGATAGTTAACTATCGCGATAAGCACGATGGGTTCAGCAGCGTGTTTGATCTGTTTAAGGTAGACGGGATTGACGAAGTGCGTTTCCGGCAGATGACCGGCATGAAAAGCGGCCAGAAGCGCAGGCACCGCAGGAAGAGGCTTGCGGCCATGTTGAAGATTTCAGCCTCACAGGTTGCCGATCCTGCGGCCGTCGCCCAGGCAGTGGCCAGGAAAGCCGGGTTCGAGGGGTGCATTATCTCGGACCATGACGGTCTCGTTCTGGCGCAGGACGGTCTCGATGAAGTTGCCGATAGTTTCGCGGCAATACTCCCCGGAATGCTAGGCAGGATATCTCACAGCATGGATGTGGCAGGGCTGAAGGTCACCGGTACTGTCAGTTTGTCAGTGGAAGGTAATCTTTACACAGTGCAGGGCGCGGACAACGTCATCTTTTCGGCCTGTCACGCTGAAAACATGGTGAGCGAGGCCGATCTTTCCTTCATGCGTAAGGTCGGCAGAGAGCTGGCCTGGCTCTTGAGCGTAAGGGCGTACGCGGGCCCTAAACCGTAGAGTGGAGCACCATCGTTGAACGACGAGACAAAACAGGCGCTTGTTGAATCAGGACTTGTAAACGCCGAACAGCTGGCGGAGGCCCTGGCTAAAAGCAAGGGCGGAGGCTTCATTCGGGCGCTCAAGGATGTAACTGACCTTTCTGAGAAGGATTTCTATGACGGGCTTTCCAAGGCTTATCGCATGCCTTGTGTGAGCCTGAAAGAGACGAAGATGGCACCCGGAGCCAGGCTTGCCGTCTCCGAGCGGTGCTTCCATCAGTGGGGCATCTTTCCCATCGATTATGATCCTAAAGGCGGACTCATGACCCTGGCGGTGTCAGGTCCCGAGCATGCTGAGAGGATAGAGAAGATCTTTAGTTTCCTCATGGAGTCATTTGATAACGCGTATGTCTGCGCGGACTCGCAAGAGCTGAGGGACGCGATTGCACGCGAAGTCCCGATGCCGAAGGCTGAGGTAAAGCATGCTTCCATTGGCGGGGCGAAGCCTTCTGTCTCCAAGCCGGGAGCGAAGGGGGGCAGCGCAAAGATGTCTATCCCCCTGCCGTCAAAGCCCCGGGAGAAAACGGAAGAAAAAGGGTCGGGCAAGCCCCAGGCCTCGCCTGTCCCGAAGCCTGCCAAGACCGAAGAAACGGTTTCTGACGAGCTCGTGAAGTCCCTGACGAGCGCGGTCTCTCTGCTGGTAAATGCGCATCTCGGCAACGACGCCGAGAGGATAGCCTCTGTGAACGCAAGGGTGCGCTATTGTAAGTTGACGGCTACAAGGCTTGCCGTGACTCCTCTTCAGGCAACGAAGGTGATTCTCTCGGCGTGGTTGTCGGCATTGGCGGACAAGAAGGATGTCATAAGGCAGTTCGTGTGTCCCTACGATCTTGAAGAGATCATCTTCGCGGAGGAGTCGGGCCGGGGATTGGGCATTGAGTCGCTCATTCTATCGCTCGTGCGCAGCTATCAGGACCTTGTCGACGAGTCACCCGAGGATGCCAGGGACGTGAATCTTACGAGGCGGGGGCTCTTCATGAAATGGGGTCCTGCTGCCAAGCACCAGGACGTGCTCGAGACATTCCTGCAGGTCCTCATGGATGAGCAGTTTGTAGACAAGTTGGGCAAGCACGCAGGGCGGATCATTGTTTTAAGCCGATCGGGGGCCGACGTGGCCGAAATCACCGGAACTATGGAGCGATCCGGGTTTGCAGTCAAACCAGTCTCTTCGGTGGACGATGTGGAAGCCGACGCCCAGGGCAACGACGCCGACCTGATTGTTGTTCATGCAGATGGCGACGGAAAGGACGCAGTCCAGAGCTGCCGTGCCATCAAGCAGAAGGCAAGCCTGTCTGACATAGGTCTAATCGCCCTCATTGCCGAGGGAGCTGCGGCCAATGGCGCTGAGTTCCTGCGGGCCGGAGCTGACGACTTCCTCAACGATCCCATTGATGTGGAGCTGTTCCTTCTCAAGGCGGAAAAGCTCATGGCGATGCCGGCGAGGAAAGAGGAACAGAGCGGCGTAAGCGGGTCTTTGGCCGACATGAGTTTCAGTGACCTTGTCCAGGTCCTAAGTGCCGGCGGCAAGAGTATGGACGTAAGCGTGACAAGCGGCGAGCACGAGGGACGAATAGTTCTGCGGGACGGCAATGTTGTTCATGCGGAAACCGGTGGTGTGACCGGTGAGCAGGCGTTCTACGAGCTGATGCTGTGGAAAGTCGGTCAGTTCTCAATGTCAGAATGCCAGTCTTTTCCTGAGGCCACGGTCACGGCATCGACTATGTCGCTCCTGATGGAAGGCGCGCGCCTTGCTGACGAAGGGGCGCAGGCGTAGACTGCCCGTTATAATACTATCAGCGGGTATTCCACTTGAAGGTAAGCGTGTCCTTTATGGAATCGAAGCGTTCGTCCCGCCTGGCGTCAATGCGGGCGTCCTTGCCGCCCAGCTTCATGGCAACCTTGAGTGCCTCGAGTGCCTCATCATTCTTGTCCGCCTGGGCCAGGTGGGCCGTGAGCTCATACCACGCGTTGGCCGATTCAGGGTTGGTTTCAACAAACTGCTGAAGCAGCGCTATGGCCTTGTCCGCCATTTCCAGGGCCGCGTAGACCTTCACCATTTCAAGACACCCCTCTTCCGATGTGTCTGCCTTCAACACTTTTGCGAGGGCCTCAAGGGCGGCGAGTTCGAGTGGTTCATCCGTGAGTATTCTTGACAGGTCGAGGATAGAGCGGCAGAGCTCTTCTGATGGCGGTCGCTTGGCGGTCAGCGCCAGCGCCAGGGACTTCTTGAGCTTTTCCATGTCGCCGAGCTCGCGTGACAGCGACAGAAGCTCCTTTTTTCCGCCAGCATCAAGCTGTCCGCGAATAAAGGCTTCGTACATCTTCTGCAGCTGCTGGCTCTTCAGGTGCGTGCTGAGTGCGCTGCGGAGCCTTGCGGCAACGCTATCTTCGCCTCTGTCAGCGGCATAGGCCGATATCAGGTCGTTCGCGTCTTCGATCATGCCGCCCTTTAAAAGAGCAGTCAGGTCCGCTTCAACCGTTTGCCATGTGTTGGTCTCTTCTGGTGGTGGCGGTGGCGGTGGCGGTGATTCCGGTTCCTGCAAGAGGCCCTTCACTTTGTTTGCCGCCAGCACAGCTATGATTGCGATGATGGCGATAACAGCCGCGACAACTGCGGACTTGTGGCCGTGCCCCTTTTCCGGGGCCGGTTCGGGCTTCTGCGGTTTGGTTTCCGATCCAGGCAAAGGCCCTGGCTTTTCTTCAGGTTCGGCCTTCCGCGGCGGCTCCGGCTCGACCAAGAGATCCGGCACCGACGATGCGCGGACCCATTTCTGGTCACCCTCTGCGCGCCACAGGAGGTCATCCTTATCGAGCTCCCCCTCACGGGCCATTGCCGTGAGCTGGTCGTCAGACAGGATCTTCCTCTCGCGGACATTGCCGCGCTGCATATAGTACCACATCATCTCGAGACTCCATCAACTTGCTGTTGACAAAGAAATCATACTCCCCGATTATCAAGTCCAGCAAGGATAGATTATGGCGCACTATTCTGACAAGGGTTTATCGAAGGAACAGACGATAGCGGCATTTGACGAGGAAATCGCCCGTCAGGAGGATATCGTTTACGGAGTCGCTCTGTTCTTTGAGTGTCTGTGTGTCGTCCATGCGAATCAGCCGGCAGTGGTGGAAACCTACAGGAAACAGTTCCGCAACGTTATCCAGAAGGGCCGGGAACGCATAGCACAGGCTGTCGCGCTAAGGAAGATGGTTCGTCAATCACCCACGCAGTTTGCGGCCCTTGCGGAATTTGATTTTGAAGCGTGCCAGGGGCATCCGGCGCCGGCCGAGATGGCAAGGCGTGCCCAAGTGCTTGTGGCCACTTATAAACGCGTGTTTCAGGGGAGGGCGCGTTCCAAAGAGTTTACCCCTGAGGAAACGCTTCTGCTCATTGAAGAGGCGAGTTCCGTTTTCAACTAGCTTTCTTCCCATGCAGAGACTTCTATACTGTTTACTTGCGCTGTGCCTCCTCAATACCGGATGCTTGACCGCTCCTAGAAAGGGAAATGAAATGGTTGTTATTGACACATCGATGGGCAGCATGACCGTCGAGCTGTGGCCGGACAAGGCCCCAAAGACAGTGAAGAATTTCATGAAATACGTTGATTCGGGCTATTACGACGGGCTCGTGTTTCATCGTATAATACAAGGCTTTATGATTCAGGGCGGCGGGTTCGACCTTCGCATGGTAAAGAAGGAAACGATGGATCCGGTTGAGAACGAGGCCCGGAGTGATACGCCTAATGACCGGGGCACAATTTCAATGGCCCGGACACCGGGGCCGCACACGGCAACTTCACAGTTTTTCATCAATCACAAAGACAACCCTGCCTTGAATCATACAGCCAAAACCGACCAGGGCTACGGGTACTGCGTGTTCGGGAAATTGGTTGACGGGCTTGAGGTCCTCGATTCCATTGCCGCAGTTGAGACGGGTGTAATGGGGCCTTACAGGGACATACCGGTAAAACCCGTAGTCATAAATAAAATACGTAAAGCGGCGGGGGCAGTTGACTAAGATTGTTCCTGCCAGCCGGTGATGGACAGGAACACGATCCCAGCGCGTTTTTCTGTGGATATTAGCATTTCTGTCTGGCGTGATCCGTTCGGTGCTCTGTGGCTGATGTAAGCGGGTACATTTTCTTGTGGAATCCCGGTCTTCATTGTGCTGGTAACAGCGTTTCGTATCGCACACCCCGAACAGTGAACAGTCTGTCCGCATCCTTCAGGCAGGAGCGCATACTCGCACTCGAAAACATCTCCGATCGGCAGGCTTGACTGCGCAGGTATGTCCTGACCGAGCAAGTTCCGCGCGGGCGTGTTCGCCAAAACCGCGCGGGCGTCGCCTACGAAAGCCACAATGGGAATGTCAAATCCCTCAATGTATTCGTCCAGAGAGATTCCCGTATCTGCCAGGAAGTGGACCAGGCAAGCTTTACATATCCCATGTGATATTTCGGATTCTTTGCCGCCTTCGAGTTCTCCTAAGCTCTTGCCGCACGATGCACAAACCTTCTTCATCCCACAACGGTATCAGGTTTCTGTGACGATTCAAGAGGCAGCGTCCTGCTTTCGCCGGATCGTTGGGGAAGCGTGTTCATTGTTCGAGTGGCTGGAGTGACAGGCGCTCTCTCCCAAGGCGGGATGCTTGCCGAAAACAGTTTGACGGCGAGCTTGTGCAGGGCGATAATAAGTCAGGAGGCAAGCAATGATAACGAAGCAATTCACTCTGTATCTTGAGAACAGGCCCGGCGAGCTGGCGCGGGTGATAGGGAAGGTCGCGTCAGGAAAGGTAAACATAGAGGGTATATCAGTTGCGGCCAGCACAGACGTGGGACTCGTGCAGTTGGTGACGAGCGATGTAGCCAAAACGAAACGCATCCTCAATGCGGAAGGGGTGGCGTATACTGCCCAGGACGTCTGTGTCGTCCTCATGGACGACACCCCGGGTGCGCTTTTCAAGGTTGTATCCACGCTGGCCAAGGAGAAGCTGAACCTGAATTATGTTTATGCTACGGGTGGCGAGTGCTGCGAGAGGGGTCAAAGCAAAGTTGTGATTAGCGCCCCAAACTTGAAGAAGATAGAGGCCGCCTGGCGGAAAGCAGGCAAGGCAAAGAAGTGACCTAATCTGCGCTGGCGGCGGATGCGGCGGCAGAGCGCTCCATGGCCCTTCTTGTCACTTCCATGCGGGCTTCTATGACCGTGGGGTCTTCTTTGATCGTCATTATCTCGCTGTTGACAGCGGCCGCCTTTTCCATCGCTCCAGAGCGCATCAGGTTCTTCTGCAATTCAGTGAGATTCTTCTGATAGTCATCAGACCGCTTGGCGATTCCTTCGTGGCGCCGGTACGCAACACCATCGAGAAGGTCGATGTATTTCTCCTGGAGAGTTGCAAGAAGGTCAGGTGAGTCCGGCGGAACTTCAAGAGGCATTGCGCCTGTCTCCATCATGCGCTGAATTTCGGAGTTAACAGCGACCCATCCTTCATAGTCGCCGGCGTCCTGGATGCGTTTGAGGAGCGACTCGAGGTCCGCTATGTATTCTGATGGGATCTCGTTCATCCTCTCCGTGTGTTCGGATTCAATCGTCCCTACGGCTTCGGTATAACGGGCGCGCAACTCGGCAAACTTCCTGACGTTGCTTATATCCACTGGGGGAGGCGGGTCTGGAGCGGGTGCAGTGATGCCCGCGAGTATGTCCGGTGAAACATTCCATAGCGACGCGTAGGCATTTAAAATGGATGACATCGGGCCGGCTTCCTGCAGGCTGTGTGCGGGCCTGTAGAACTGCGGTACGCCGCGGCCGCGCTCGCGGAGTTTCATGGATGGGGCAAAGCTGGCCAGGTACAGGATCAAGCCAACGAGAAGGCCTGCGAGGGAGCCGTAAATCCGCGCGCGGGCCATGTGACGGCGCGCAAGGCGAAGCATATTGACCGCTGACTGGTCATTTCTGCTGACGTTGCGCAAAATGTTTTCGCTGTGCTGCGCGACATCCTTCCACTGCCCGCCCGCCTGGGCTTCAAGGGCGCGCTTCATGTCACGCTTTCTGATCAGGTCAGGGATTCGTTTGAGTTCTTTTGAGAACTTCTTCGTGCCTGTAAGGGAGTTGTATTCGTGTATTAGGTCCCGGGCCTCTTCGTAGTGCTTTTCGGCCATGCTTGCGGAAATTGACCTGTTCAGCTTTTCCCGCTTCTTGATTATTGAAAGGGCATCGCCGTTCATGTCTTCAATCTTCTTAATAAGCGCCTTGCCGTTTTTGCCGGCGGGCTTGAAGCTGGAAATTTTGTCGGCGTTCTGGATTACTTTGTCATAGTTGCGCTCGCTCCACTGCCGTTCGAGGTAGTTGTACAGGTGCTTCGCCATGTCATAGTCGCGGGCGTCGATGCCGCAGTTAGGGCAGTAGTGAATGCCTACGCGTGTCTCGTATCCGCACTCGGGGCACAGCTCGCTGCCGTCCCAGCCGCAGTCGCCGCAGTATTTCACGGAAACGGGATTGAATGTGTCGCACCATTTGCAGCGCCAGGTAGTCTTGGTGGTTGCAAGCTCAACGGTGGTCGGTGTTCGGAGGTCGAGCAGGGAGTTAACGAATTCTCCAACCGACTGCCAGCGGCGCATGACATCTGTCTGAAGGGCCTTTGATACCGTCATGCGGATCACTTCAGGAATGTCGTTCTCTCGGAAATACCGGGGGTTCTTTCCCGTTAGAGCGAAGTAGGTGAGGGCGCCCAGCCCGTAAACGTCTGCCCGCTCGTCAGCAAGGCTCGCGTCGGATTCCTGCTCAGGTGCACCGTAGCCCAGCGAAAGCATCCTGTCTCCGGTCATTGTGATATTGTGCTCGTCCTCGTCAAAAATACGTGCGAGACCAAAATCTACGATCTTCGGCTCCCAGGACTTGTCGAGCAGTATGTTGGAAGGCTTCAGGTCACGATGAATGACTCCGGCAGAATGGGCATATTCCATGGCGCGCCCGATTTTAATCAGCAGGTCGATAGAGTCATCAAGGGGAATTGGACCCGATTTCTTGACCCTGTCGGAAAGCGCGAACGGGCGGGCGGGAAGGGCGACGGCTTCATCTTCTATCGGGCCCGGAATATACTCCATTACGATATAGGGCCCCTCGGAATCCTCTCCAAGCGCGTAGATGTGGACGATGTGGATGTGATTGAGTGCCGCGATGGCCTTTGCCTCGCGGAGAAAGCGGTCTTTGAGTTTTGGGTGGAGCAGGCTTGTTCGATTGAGCCTCTTTATCGCCACATACCGCCCGAGTCGTCGGTCTTGCGCGAGAAAAACAACGCCCATGCCTCCGTCGCCAATGCGGGTCACAAGCTTGTAAAGAGACTTCATGTCCGCTGGAGGCGGTGCTATCTCTTCCGCCGCGGCGCGCGGGAGCGCCACAGTCTTGTCCATACTGGACGGATGTGGCTCCTGCGGAGTTATCGATATTCTGGGTGTGCTATCCTCAGTCATGACCTTTGAAATATAGCATCACTGTTTCAAAAACAATAGTGAAGATTTGGCAACAATCTGGCGAATAGTTCAGATTCCAAGGAAAAATTGAAGTTGTCAGGCGGCTTGACCAAGCAGAGTCCTGCCAATATCCTATATTCCAGTATGTCCGATATTTCTGTTCAGGATTTCTCTGCCGGCGGCCTGGAAGGCCGGATTGGCAGCGACTGGCATGTGCCATCAGTTCTTGGCCTGATTTCTCACCTTAGAGACCTTGTCAATTCAGAGGGCGCAGATGTGCTCTCGGACGGCAGAAACAGGGTCGTTGCCATTGACGCTGCGCGGGAAGGCTGGTCGGGACGGCTGGCCGTAAAATCTTTCGGTAAGAGGTCAAGGTGGCGGGATGCGGCTGACTCGAGGCGCGGGACGCGGGCGAGGCGGACCTTTGAGACGGCCTGCGAGATGCTTACGAGAGGAGTTGCCACTCCGGAGCCTGTCTGTTATGTGGAAAAGTGGGAGAGCGGCCGCCTTCGGGAAAGCTACTATATCTCAGTTCTTGAAGAGGGGCATGTCAGCTTCAAGGACGAGCTTGTCCGCCTCTTCAACGAAGATCCAGAGTGCGGCCTGTTTATGGACCTGATGCAGACTGTCGCTTCCCATATCGCGAAGATGCATACGGCCGGAATCATGCATCGTGATTTGGGGAACCAGAACATACTGCTGCGGCGGAAGGAAAGCGGCTGGACGGATGTCATGTATATGGACCTCAACAGGGCCAGGATCCATCCCCAATTGACTCTGGCCCAGCGCGCCCGGGACATCTCACGAATCTACCTTCCCTCCGATCTGCTCCGGGTATTCATCGAAATGTATTTCGAGGGCGAGGTGCCGCCGCGTGAATTCCTGCGGGCAGAGAATAGCTTCCGAAGGAGGTTCCGCTGGCACACGCGGACAAGGCCCCTTCGACATCCCCTTCGCTATTTAGGCCGCGGCCGCAAAGTGGGGGGCGATGATCCTGCCTATCCTCTTGAAAAAGACATGTGGATCTGGGATTCCAGGAGCGCGCAGCCTATCAGTGTCATGCGGCCGAAGGACCGGCGGAAATGGTATCCGCGCGGCCGCCATATCAGTGTGGCTCTAAGTGCCGCCAGAATGTACAAAGAAGTAAAGACCGAGTACACATCGATTCTCGCGGACGCCTACAAGAACCCGGTCGATATGAGGGGGCGTCTCGGCATGGCGCTTGGACTGGCCTCCGGGAATGATGAACGCGAAATCGAGTTTCTCGATGAGCTCGGCGAGATACCGGTTCTCTTGCGGGTCCAGCCCCATGTTAAAGACCAGCTGCGCAAAGTGGGTTCCATTGCGAGGCGGCTGAGGGCGGATGGGCGTGAGATCACGCTCGCCCTCCTGCAGGACAGGCGCCGTGTGATGAATCCCCAGGAATGGGATGAGTTCGTCAGGAGTGCGGCGGCTGAGTTTGCCGGGCATGTCACGGCTGTTGAGGCGGGGCACGCTATAAACCGCGTGAAATGGGGGCTTTGGGACATACGTGATTACGCGGGTATGGCTGTTAGCGTGCATAAGCACTTCGGCTCAGGGGGAGTTCGGGTTCTCGGTCCGGCCTGTATTGATTTTGAGTACCAGTACGTCACGGGTGCTCTGGAAGCGCTGCCCGAGGGGTTTCGGTTTGGGGGACTGTCCCACCACCTCTACGTGGACAGGCGGGGAGCGCCGGAGAACCGGCAGTCTGGTTATGCCGCCCTGGAGAAAGCGGCGCTCTTAAAGGCGATCTCCAGAATCAGTGACAGGACGGACGAACGAGTCGTGGTCTCTGAGGTCAACTGGCCTATTCTCGGTACCGGTGTCTGGTCGCCTGTTAATTCCCCTTATGAATCGCCGGGTGTGAGGCACAATGACCCGAGTGTAAGCGAGGATGACTACGCGGCCTATATGATTCGCTACCTTCTCATATCTCTGTGCTCAGGCATGGTGGAGCAGGTGTTCTGGTGGCGCCTGATAGCCAGAGGTTTCGGTCTGGTTGATGATTCCGATCCGTCAGGATGGCGAAAGCGCCCGGCATTCCTGATGCTGAAGCAGTTTATCAAAATGATGGATGGCTCCTCGTTTATTTTCAGGAAGGACCTAGGCGCGGGAGCAAACATCCTGCATTTCGAGCGCACAGGAGGGGCCATGTTTGCCGTTGGAATAACTGACGGAAGGGCGGCCTTGACTGAGCCGCCATTCGAATGCTCACGCATTCTTGACGCCTTCGGCAAGGATATTGAAGAGGAAGGCCAGATAAAGCTTTCGGGTACCCCTGTCTACTTCAGGGCTGCCGCGTCCTAGTCAGTTCGACCGCCTAAGCATGTAAGACCCAAGTGCCGTTGACAGGATTACCGGTGCCCATACGATCAGGTCCGCGCGGAAGGAAGGCTGTTTGGCCAGCGACTCCGCTATTACAACAAAAATATACATGTTGAGAACCAGAATAAGGCTGATGCCTATTCCGACTGATGATTCTTTTCGGTGGGCCTTGATCCCCAGCGGGATGCCGAGAATTACAAACGCAACGCAGGAAACCGACATGCTGAGCCGCTTGTTGAGTTCCACCCTGAGGATCATGTTCTTCACGGGTATCCGCTCCTCCGGGAGGTGGTTGTAGAAGGACCGGGTGCTTCGTATTCTCGCCAGCAGTTCGCCGAATGAGAAGTCGTCTTCTTTCGCCTTGTACGTCTTGCTGGTGGCAAGGTTGTCCAGCCGGAGCGGCCACTCGTCCGCGTATGCCGGGTCGGGCCTGTCCTTGGCAAAGGGGGCTATGCTGACGTCCTCAAGGTTCAGCGTTACGGAATTGTCAGTGCCCATGGCCATGGTTGCTCTCTTCGCCCTGATTTCCCGGGTGAAATCAGGGTCAGTGGAGTCAAAAATACGTACGTCGGTAAGGACGCCTTTATGTTTCTTGCCAACATACAGCGTTATGCCTTTGACGAAGTCGGGCATGAAGCGGCCCTCTTCAATCAGGTCAATTGGAGACGATGAGCTGAGCGAAGCGATAGTCTGCTTGATTGCAAGGTGCGCCTTCGGCGCGAGGCTGTTATGGATGTAGAGGCAGAGGAATGAAAGCGCTATTGAGGCCATTATGGGGCGTGATGCCACAGTGCTGAGGCTTATTCCGCACGCCTTCATTGCTGATATCTCACCATCGGACGAGAGGCGTCCGAACAGGAGCAGCACGCTGATAAGGGACGCAAGCGGAATGGCCAGGGCGGCCGCGGACGGCATGCCTGAAAAAAATATGCGTGCAAGCGGGGCGGCAGGGGCGCCTTTGGCGATCAGGTCTATGACTCGGAATATGCCGCCCAGGGAGACAACAAATGTTATGGCAAATAACGAGCCGAGAAAGGTGGTGAGGTAGCTCGATGCCAGGTATTTATGAATGATTTTCATAACGGGATGTACTTTATATGCGTGGACCCGCGTTATCAAGCAGGTAACCTCGGGAAGGCGATCTCAGCAGCCGGAGCAGAGCATATATCTGGACTGCGGGGCATGCTGTTGCTACTCTCGAAGGCTGTGAAAGTGAATGGTGATGCTTAGAAAACTTACATATTTGACGCTGGCGTTGCTGCCTCTCTTGAACTGCACAGCAGCTTTCGCCGCCAGTCCGGCGCAGACGAATCTCCCGCCGGTCGACCTTGAAACCGGCGAGAAGGAGCAGGTCTACAAGAAGATAGAGGTCCTCACCGAAATACTAATGCAGATAAAGCGGAGCTACGTGGACGAGAAAGAGTACACGGACATCGTTAACGGAGCTATTCACGGGATGCTGCGTTCCCTGGATCCGCACAGTGACTATCTTGAGCCCCAGGCCTACAAGGACATGAAAGAGGACACTCAGGGGCGGTACGGCGGGATCGGCGTTCATATTGGGATGCGCAATGATGTGCTCACTGTGATTGCGCCCATTGAAGACACCCCGGCTTTCGAGGCCGGCCTGCTTGCCGGTGACAGGATTGTTGAGATCGACGGCGAGAAGACTCGGAAGATGGAGTTTAGCGAATCGGTGGACAGGATCAGGGGAAAACGCGGAACAACGGTCCTGCTTACTGTGCTTCGCGAGGGAGAAAGCGATACACTGGAATTTGAAATAAGGCGTGAATTTATCGAGGTGGCCAGCGTGAAAGGAACAAGGGTGATCCGCAACGGGATTGGCTATGTCCGCATAACTCAGTTCTCCGCGCCGACGGCCGAGTCATTCCAGAGGGGCCTTGATAAGCTCTTCGAGCAGGAGGTGAAGGGGCTGGTCCTGGACCTGCGGAACAATCCTGGAGGGCTCGTCAGCTCGGCCGTTAACGTGGCAGAGAAATTCCTGCGTAAGGGAGAGCTGATCGTGACCACGAAGGGCCGCAAATATCGGAGCGGCAAGATGGAGCAGAGAGCAGCCGGCGACGTGCGGTATTTGGATGTGCCATTGGTCATACTTGTCAACGAGGGCAGTGCGAGTGCTGCGGAGATCGTGGCAGGCGCACTGCAGGACCAGGGAAGGGCGGTCCTGCTGGGAGAGACGACATATGGAAAGGGGTCAGTCCAGAGTATTCTGCCGATAAGGGCAGAGGCCGATTCCGCCATTCGTATGACAACTGCCCGGTATTATACGCCGTCCGGACGGCAGATCCACGACCAGGGCATACAGCCTGATATACTTGTATACGTTCCGCCTTCGGAGTGGGTGAAGGTAAGAAGGAAGAAGGCGATCGAGGAAGGCGGGCATCTCTACAGTGAAGAAGAGAAGAAGGCCTACGAGGGGGTTCGGGACCGTCAGCTTGACCGGGCGGTCAACCTGGTGGAAACAATGATGATCTACGAGGGAATCGCTGGTGCCGGAGCGGAAGAATGATAACTTTAGGTATTGAGACATCATGCGACGAGACATCGGCTGCGATAGTTAACGATTCACTAGAAGTGCTTTCCAGCGTGGTATTCAGCCAGGTCGACCTGCATGAGCCGTATGGCGGCGTTGTCCCTGAGGTGGCCTCCAGGAGTCATGTTGAGAATCTCCCGTGGGTCATTGACAAGGCGGTCCAGGACGCCGGCTGCGGCTACGCTGAGATAGGCCAGGTCGCCTTTACCTACGGACCAGGCCTCGCGAGTTCGCTTCTGACTGGTATCGCGGCAGGTAAAGGGCTTGGCATGCGGCTTGGCGTGCCGCTTGTGGGGATCAACCACATGGAGGCCCACATCATGTCCCTGTTTCTCGGAGAAGGTGCACCCGCGTTGGCAGACTGCTGCCCGTTCATCACGCTTGTAGTTTCAGGCGGGCATACTTCCCTTGTCAGGGTTGAAGGGGTAAGTGACTACACTCTCCTCGGGCAGACGGCCGATGATGCGGCCGGCGAGGCCTTTGACAAGGGGGCGAAACTCCTCGGGCTCGGCTACCCGGGAGGCCCGGTGATAGACCGGCTGGCAAAGCAGGGCGATGCGTCGTACGTAGATTTTCCCAGAAGCAGGCCCCGAAAGGGCAGGACTGAGATAGCAGGTCTTGATATGGAGCTGTGTTTCAGCTTCAGCGGCCTCAAGACAGCGCTTCTTTACTATATGCAGAAAAGGGATGAGCCTTCAGAGGAGGAGAAAGCTTCCATAGTAGCAAGCTACCAGGAAGCCATAATTGACGTTCTCATTGATCGGACGCGGAAGGCCGTGAAAGGTTACAATCACGTAGGCTGTGCTGGCGGTGTATCACTCAACAGCAGGCTGCGCGGACGTCTTAAGGAAATGGCCGAGGAAGAAGGTCTCAGCCTGCTTCTTTCCTCGCCTGCTTTCTGTACGGACAATGCCGCCATGGTCGCCGGTCTTGCCGCAATGGGCGGTGGCTTAAGGGGAGATGATATGCTCGGGCTTGACGCGGATCCCAGCCTGACGATCGGATTGAAATAATGTGCGCGAAGCAGAACAGTGGGCCGGCTCAAGTATGCCTTGTTTGCGGTGACGACGACTACCTTGTGAGCAATAAGGCCAAGCAGCTGGTGGATGCCGTCATACCGTCGGAAGAGCAGCTTACGGCACTGGAGGTAATTGACGGCAACGCATCAAACGCCGCAGAGGTGGTTCAGTGTGTGGGCGGCATTAAGGGCGCGCTCTCCTCAGGCGGTCTTTTCAGCGAGCGAAAATGCGTTTGGGCCAGGGATTTGAGTTTTGTGTCTGGTGGCCGCACCTCACAAAGCGCTGCGGCCAAGGAGGCCCTCACAGGCCTGGTAGACTTCCTTAAGGAGGGGCTGTCGCCGGACTCATACCTGATCGTGTCGTGCGGCAAGGCTGATAAGAGGAGCGCGTTTTACAAGTTCTTCAAGTCAGCAGGCGAAATTTTTGAATTCGGATCGGGGAAGGCGTATGAACAGGAGAAGGATGCCGCATCTTTCGTCGCCTCCAAATCCAGGGAGCTGGGGCTGGTGATGAACCAGGATGCCGCTCAGGCGTTCCTTGAAAAGGTGGGTACTTCGTCGCGGCTGCTGGTTTCTGAGCTTGAGAAGCTCTCCATTTATGTTGGCGAGCGAGGCAAAGCGACTGTCGAAGATGTGGAGGAGGTGACGTCTTCCTCCCGTACCGCAGTTGCCTGGGACCTGGCTGACGCGTTCGGCCAGAAGGACCTCGTCAAGACTCTGAAGGTCTTGAGGCGCCTGCTTCACCAGAATGAGAACGAAATAGGCATAATCATAGGACTCCAGATGCGGCTCAGGGACCTTATGATATACCGGGAGGCCCTTGACAAGGGGTGGGTAAGGAAGGGCGGCCGCTGGTATGAGTGGGGGGATGTCGACCCCGAGGCCGAAGAATTCTTTTCAGGCGGCTCTATGAGGGGTGACCCGCGCTCGACACATCCTTACCGCGTAGATGTTCTTGCGACCCAGGCACTGAAATTTTCCCTGCCGGAACTTCGGGCCATGTTTCGACTTTCTGTTGCGGCACAGGAGCGGCTGGTCTCTTCCGGGGAAGACAAACGCAGTGTTCTCGAGACCCTGATTGTCCGCCTGCTGCGCAGGCGCACCCGAAAGCGCTGACGAATTCGTTATTGGCCGAAGAAGACGTCTTCTTCAGAGACAGCCCTGTCGCGTATTGTGTATCCTGCTTTATGGGGAGATTCAGGATCACCTGTTAGAAGAGGATGCCAATCCGGAAGGTCGTAGCCGTTCGCAAGCAGCCGATAGGCGCACGAAGGGGGCAGCCACTTCAGTTCTCCCACGTTTTCCGGGGTAAGCGGTATACATTCGGGGACTATTTCATGCCTGTTTCCGTAGTCGCTGCAGCGGGCTGAACCAATATCAAGGAGGCGGCATGCTATTTGGGTGAGGGCGATCGCCCCGGTATCCTCGTCCTGCTCCTTCAGGCGGCAGCACATGCCGCACCCGTCACAAAGCGATTCCCACTCTTCGGGGGTCATTTCCGTGAGCGTTTTGTTCTGCCAGAAATCTGTCATATGGAGCAGTTTACGCAACTCGAAAGCGAAGGGCAAGCAGGCATAGGGGAGGGCGGGTCAATTGTGGCTTGACTATGGCGGGTACTTGAATAAAGTCTACGCTTCCTGTGAATTAACAGGTTTTTGCCTGTCTGCCAACGTAGCTCAGTCGGTAGAGCAGATCATTCGTAATGATCAGGTCGTCGGTTCGATCCCGACCGTTGGCTCCAGAGGCAAGAGGATGGGCCAGCTTAGCTCAGCTGGTAGAGCAAGTGATTTGTAATCACTAGGTCGTCGGTTCGATCCCGACAGCTGGCTCCATTACTCTTTCTTAAGCCCATAGCGGCTTATCGTTCCATTTCTATTGCCCGTGAGCAGGTCTCCATCCGGGTCAAAAGTGATAAAACTGGGGCTGTTAGGGTCCCTGATCTCGAACAGAAGCCGAAGTTTCCCCTCCTTAACATCGCCCATGACGAGGGTCGTGTCCGAGGGGTGGCCAGAAAGGGCAAACCAGAAGGGGTGTGAAGGGTGCGAAGCCAGCGCAGAGAACGATTTAAAGCGGGTGGGCAGAATGTCGGTCGACTGCCCGTAAATGTTTTCCGCAACGATTTCCCTTCTGATTCGGGTGATCCGGTCCTTCACTTCAGGATCATTTGTGTCAGCGGCCTTGATGGCTTCCAGTGCTGCCGGTCCCTGCGCAATGAGGTAGTCCGTGGCGTCCTCTCGGTCGCGGAATTTCCGCGATGCAAGTCGCGACACGGCCTTTTTCAGGCTGCGCTCTGATGCCTCGCTTCTGCTTGTTTCCGGCGCCCAGAGGTAAAGGTTCGTGCCGGCCGCGGCGATTAAAGCCGGCCCCCTGGCGGGATAGAACGCAAGCCCCCTGACAGTGCCCGGAAGAGACATTGAGCCTATACCTTCGCCGTGTTTTGTGTCGATGACGCGTATCTCGCCTTTGTCTGCAAAGGCGACAAGAGGGCCCGAGAGCTGGCTTGCCGTAACGTCGGCATCTAATCCGGACAGGTCGTTCGCCCTGCCAAGTGGATCGCCCGAAGGCAGGCCGTAGACTGTAATGCCGCTATATGTTTCCGCGAGCAGTGCTCTTCCGCTGTCAGCCAGCGTGAGTGCATACGCGCTGTTGGGAGGATCGATTCTCGCTACAGTTTGATCCGTCTTAAAGTCAATCACCGTCACACTGCTTGGGGAGCTGGCTGAACCCGCAAAGAAGCGTGAATCCGGTGAAGAGGCTGGATTGTCAAACTTGCTTTCCTTGTGCCAGACGCCCTCTTCTGTTCCGTCATCAGGGTCCAGCATCAGCAGGCCGTTCCCTTCATGGCTAATGAGAATACTGTCAACGGAGGGGGGCGAAACTAACCATTCAATGCCATCATTTCGGAATGACTGGTCAGGACTGGGAAAAACACGCCTGCCGGTATTTGCATCAATTTTGCAGAGGGTGTTTCCGCTGCTGCAAAGAACGTGTTTCCCGTCGGTGCTGAAAGCCATGCCGTAGTGGTTGTTACGCTGGTGAATCGGAACGGTCCGCATGATCTTTCCCGTCTGGGAATCCAGTATGGTCAAGAGGTAGCGTTTGGCATCGCCTTCACCCCCATGGTACGAAACGGCAACCAGCTTCCTGTCGGGTGACCATGCTGCCGCGTACATCGACGCGCGCCCGGCCAGTGCTTCCCACTTCACGGCGAAAGTTTCGGCATCAATACAAACCAGTCCTCTTTTCGCCGTGCAGGCCAGCACTCTGGCGTTGTCAGGCGAGGGGATGAGGCGATAGACGCCTTCGCAGTTCTTAGGGAGTTCAAATACTGTGGACATGTCACTGAGCTTCTTGACAATGGCGCCGTTTTCGTCGAATCCGGCCATAACCATTTCGCCCTGGTTTAGAAAGACGGCGGCGTATGCCTCCTCCTTATCATCGGTTCCAAAGCCTGCATGCCTCCTGTTGTTGTGAATGTCCCAAATGACGCATTCGTTTTCTCCTGCCGCGGCGAGGAACTTTCCGTCCGGCGATATCGCCGCGCTGAACAGGTTGTTTGTCAGAGCGCAGACGGTGGCCTGCTTTCCGGTGCGTAAGTCCCAGCGCACGACCCGTCCTGAATGGGCCGTGGTGATGAAGCTCCCGGCTCCCGGCTCGAGGCAGATGTCCCAGATATAGCCTTTCGACTGGTGCACATATCGGTAGAGCTCTTCACCGGACTCCAGGTCCCAAAGACGGGCGCTGCCGTCGTTGCCGGAGGTAAGGATCCGTTTTGCGTCCGGGAGCGGTACTATGTCGATGAGGGAGGACGAATGCCTGAAAGCCGGGTCACCAAGGACCTTATCCAGGGTGAGTCGGGGTGAGGCGAGTGATTCCCCACAAAACAACCCGGTGGCTGCCGTGATAATTCCAGCCGTCAGGTATAAGCGGGTCCTCATGCGTCGAGACCATAGCAGTTTGGTGCGAAAAAAGAAAAGCTAACTCCGTTCATAGTTTCAGGGATAGCTTGCAGTTTCCGCTCTGCTGGTCTACATTCTCCACAGTTATGCCACCCAAGGATAAATACCGTTTTCAGCGGGCGATGAACAAGTTCACGAACTTCCTGTGGTCGACCATGATGAAGCTGGTTGTACTGCTCATCGCCATAGCAGTGTTTATTTTCGCCCTGCCGTGGCTCAAGATGCTTTGGGACACAATAAGCGGATCATAGTTCAAGAACTAGCTTACGCCGTGTCCTGCCTTCCGATGACCCGACTGTTGATCCCTCGGTCCGATTATGAGCAGCCCATCGAATTGCCGCAGTTGTAGCAGCGGTAGCATGCACCGTTCCTCACCGTGATAGCGCCGCAGAGATCGCAGGCCGGGGCGTCCTCCTGGTAATGGGAGAACTGGGCATCGACCTTCGTCTCGACTCCGCCGGCGGATTCCGCCTGCTGCAATGCTGCAGCGGAAGGAAGTGTCGGCGCAGCAGCCAGCACAGGTGCCGCCGCAGGTGATTCATCCAGGGGCACGTAGTTACGCGCGCGCCCGTTCGGGAACGTGATCGCGAGCCACCTGAAGATGTAGTCGACGATCGACTTCGCCATGGGGATGTCAGGATTCTTGGTGAACCCGCTAGGCTCGAAGCGGCTGTGGGCAAACTTCTTGCAGAGCTCATCGATAGACACGCCGTACTGCAGGCAGAGCGAAATGGCCGTGCCGAACGCGTCCATCGTGCCGCCGACCGTGCTTCCTTCCTTGGCCATGGTAATAAACAGCTCGCCCGGGGTGCCGTCTTCATACATGCCCACAGTCAGGTAGCCTTCATGCCCTGCGACTTCGAACTTGTGAGTTATCGACTGGCGCGTAAGCGGCATACGCCTGCGGAAGGGTGCCGGCTGGGGCACTTTGTCCTCAGCCGCTTCTTCCTTCGCCTTGTCCTTGGTTCCCTCAATACTGGTGTTAAGCGGCTGTGTCCGCTTCGATCCGTCGCGATACACCGCGACAGCTTTCAGCCCCATCTTCCATCCATCGATGTAGACCTGCATGATCTCGTTGATGGATGTATCGTTAGGGATGTTGACCGTCTTGCTGATTGCGCCGGACAGGAACGACTGTACTGCGGCCATCATCTTGAGGTGCGCCTTGTATGAAATAAAGCGCGACCCGTTCTTGGCCTTGAAGGCGCAGTCGAAGATGTGCAGGTGTTCCGGCTTTAGCTCAGGCGCTCCTTCAATTGTGTCCGTATCATCTACGTGCTTGATGATCGCTTCGATCTGGTCGTGCGTGTAGCCGAGCCTTGTCAGGGCAGGACGCAGCGTGCGGTTTACGATCTTCATCAGTCCGCCGCCGGCAAGCTGTTTGTACTTCACGAGTGCGATGTCAGGTTCAACACCAGTAGTATCGCAGTCCATCATGAAGCCGATCGTCCCGGTGGGTGCAAGTACAGTTACCTGGGCGTTCCTGAAGCCGGTTTTAGAACCGGTTTCCACTACCTGGTCCCATGCCTGTTCAGCCGCTTTCCTCAAGTTTGGCGGGCAAAGCGCCGAGTCGATCGTGTCGAGGGCCTCGCGATGCTTCTTCATGACGTCATTCATCGGCTTCTTGTTTTCTTCGTATCTGTCGAACGTGCCGAGCGCCTTTGCCATCTCCTGCGAAGCGATGTAGGCATTGCCGGTCATGGTGGCCGTCACGGCGCCCGCAAAGGCGCGTCCTTCCTCGCTGTCGTAGGCCATGCCGAGCCTCATGATGAGCGCGCCAAGATTGGCGTAGCCGAGTCCCAGCGGCCTGTAGAGATGTGAGTTAGTGGCGATCTCGTCGGACGGGTAGCTTGCTGCATCGACCAGTATGTCCTGCGCAATGATGAACGTGCGAACAGCATGCTTGAATGTGTCCACGTCAAACGTGCCGGCCTCGTCAACGAACTTCATGAGGTTCAGGGACGCGAGGTTGCAGGCGCTGTTGTCGAGGAACATGTATTCCGAGCAGGGGTTGCTCGCGTTGATCGGCCCCGAAGCCTTGCAGGTATGCCAGCGGTTCACGGTAGTGTCATACTGAACGCCGGGGTCGCCGCACACATGCGTGCCTTCCGCGATCATCCGGAGAATGTCACGCGCCTTGTAGGTGTCGACCTTTTCCCCGCTGAGTACGGCCGTCGTGTTCCAGTCGGCATCGTTCTCAACCGCCTGCATGAACTCGTCTGTTACCCTTACGGAAAGGTTAGCGTTCTGGAACATGACGGACTCATATGCCTCGCCGCCAAACGATCCATCGTATCCCTGTTCGATGAGCGCCCACGCCTTCTTCTCTTCGTTGGTCTTGCACTGAATGAAGTCAACGATGTCGGGATGGTGGACCTTGAGGCTCTGCATCTTTGCCGCCCGCCTGGTCTTGCCGCCGGACTTGATTACAGCTGCTACCTGGTCGAATACCCGCATGAAGCTAAGCGGACCTGACGGCACTCCGCCGCCGGAAAGTTTCTCGCGGCTGCTGCGCAGCGTGGAGAGGTCGGTTCCAGTACCGGAACCATACTTGAAGAGCATGGCTTCGGAAGACGCGAGGCGCATGATGTCCTCCATCGTGTCGTCGACTGACTGGATAAAGCACGCAGAAGCCTGCGGGTGCTTGTATGAGTTCATCGTCTTGATGATGCGCTGTTCTTCATCGTCCCAGCAATAGCTGGTGCGTGAGTCAGACGAATGTCCATACACTTGGTAGAGTCCCACATTGAACCAGACGGGACTGTTGAAAGATCCGTACTGGTTCAGTGTGAGGTAGGCGAGGTCGGAGTAGAAATTCTCGGAATCCTCTGCCGTTGCAAAGTAGCCTGCGTTAAGTCCCCAGTCGGCAATCGTGCGCGCTACACGGTGGATGAGCTGGCGTACTGAGTACTCGCGCTGGTCCGTTCCCTGTGCGCCGTAGAAGTACTTGGAGGCGACGACATTGGCCGCAAGCATCGACCAGGCAGACGGGACTTCGACATCATCCTGACGGAAGATTTCCGCTCCGGTGCCGTCAGTAATTGTGGTGGCTCGACGTTCCCACTCAATTTCATCAAAACAGCTGATACCGTTTGTGCTCATGCGGCATGTGTATTTCAGCCCTTTTCCTTTGGATTGTTTAGCGTCTGCAGACTTTCTAACTGATTTTTTGGGCGTTCTGGTACTGGCAGCCTGCACCTCTCCGCTGACCTCTCCATTTTCTCGGACGTCCAGCATGTTCAAATCCCCCGAATTGCTGTTAATAAACGCACTACATGTGCTACTGAAATCGAAAACAAATCAACTATGCCCCCAACATGTTGTGTCCTCAAGTAAAAAAAAGAAAAAAGTTGAAAGCCAGCTTAAAACGCTTCCATTCAAGGTGTTATGGCGGAAGAAATGACGGAATGCCCGCTATTTGGCCTTTTTCTGACACACAAGAGCTTTTGAGCCCTTCAAATGCTGGTCTTGGGGGGTGTGGCGGGTCGAAAATACTCCTCAAGATCAGCCTTTTTGGCAGCTTGCGAGAGGGAAATCAGATGGCGCGCGGGATGGTTTACTGCTCCATGAGGGTCCCGATATCATCGGCAGCTGGGCTAGCGCGATTTTTTTCTGGGCCTGTTGCGGAGGGTGAGAATGATTGGCGCGCCTTCGAGCCCGAATTTCTGGCGCAGTGAATTGATGAGATAGTCGCGATAGTTGGGGACAATCAGCTTCGGGTTATTGACGAACAGTGTGACTTTCAGCGGCTTAACATCTGTCTGAACAGCGTAGTAGATATGAAGCCTCTTGCCCTTTACGGCGGGAGGTGCGACCCGTTTTTCCGCATCTTCAATTGCCCTGTTGAGTATGCCCGTGGGCAGCCGGGCGGTAACCTGCGCTGCCACGTGTTCGATCATCTCGATACTGTCGCGAACATGGTCGCCGGTGACTGCGGAAACAAACACTACGGGGCAGTGCCTCATGAAAGGAACAGCTCGACGCAGGGCCTTGTCGTATTCCTTCTTCTTTATGTCTTCTGACAGGTCCCACTTGTTGACTATCATCACGCAGCCTTTTTCGCTCCTGGTAATGAGGTCGGCGATCTTCTTGTCATAGGCGGTCGGCCCCTGGACGGCATCCATCATCAGGACGCACACATCCGCGGAGTCAATAGAGTTTTGCGCGCGGATGACGCCGAACTTGTCTACGGCGGTGCTTATCTTGTTGGCGCGCCGTATGCCGGGTGTGTCGATCATGAGATAGTGCCGCGCACTCTCGCCTTCACCGAGGGAGAAGGGGATGTCTATGCTGTCATGCGTTGTACCTGCGACATCGGATACGATGAGCCGATCGTCTTTGAGCATGGCGTTAATGAAAGACGATTTGCCGACGTTGGGGCGTCCGACTATTGCGATGCGCAGGCGCTCGTCCAGCGTGAGCTGGGCCGTAGCGGGTATGTGCGGCTTTACGCCTGCCATCAGGTCATCGATGTTCCTCGCGTGAAGGGCTGACACGGGAACTACAGGAAATCCAAGTTCGTCGAATTCAGGCGCGAGGAGTTCATCCTTCTCCGTATCGGCTTTGTTCGCCGCGACGATCACTGGAAGGTTCTTTGAGTGAAGGAAGCGTGCTACCTCCTGGTCGAGCGGGATTACGCCGGCCCTGAGATCGGTCATGAAAATTACGCAGTCAGCGTCGTCGAGAGCGGCCTCTACCTGTCGGTGAATAGATGACTCAATGAGATCAGTAGACTCAGATCCGTCGATATGCGAGATGCCGCCGGTGTCTACCAGGAGAAAGGCCCGGTCGTCGCGCACGACTTCTATCATGAGCCGGTCACGGGTGACCCCGCTCTGTGAATGCACGACGGCGATGCGCTTTCCCGCTATGCGGTTGAAAAGGGCGGACTTGCCGACATTGGGCCTGCCGACAATTGCCACTACGGGAAGTCTGTTGCTTTCTGAGGTCATTGTTTTCCGGGGTCCTACTGCTTCTGGGCTTTGCCCCAGCTGTCCCTGAGTGAAACGATACGATTGAATACCAGCCCGCCTTCTGCGCTTGCCGGATCAACTGAGAAGTAGCCGCGCCGTTCGAACTGGACCCGTGTCCCGGGCGCGGCATCGGCCAGGGAAGGCTCAACCATGGCTTCATTGATCTTCAATGAGTCCGGGTTGAGATAGTCGGTGAAGTCCCTGCCTTCTTCCACCTCTTCAGGGCGTTCGAAAGTAAAGAGCCGGTCATAGAGCCTGACTTCGGCTGGAACGGCGTGTTTCGCCGGGACCCAGTGGATCGTCCCCTTGACCTTTCGCGTGGAGCTTCCGCCGCTCCTTGTTTCAGGGTCATAGGTGCAGTGCAGCTCTTTTATGCGGCCATCACTGTCCTTGATCACCTCATTGCACTTGATTATATATGCGTAGCGGAGGCGGACCTCGCGATCGGGTGCCAGGCGGAAGAACTTGCGCACCGGCTCTTCCATGAAGTCGTCCATCTCTATATAGATTTCTTTTCCGAACGGTATCTCGCGTGTGCCGGCGCTTTCGTCTTCCGGGTTGTTCACGCAGGTCATTACCTCTTCCTGGCCCTCAGGGTAGTTTGTTATGACAACCTTTACAGGGTTCTGAACGGCCATGACTCGGTTGGCGGTTCTGTTGAGTTCCTCGCGGATACAATGCTCAAGGAGCTCCACTTCGGTGACGCTCTCGACCTTTGTGATGCCTACACGTTTGGCAAACGTCTTCAATGATTCCGGCGTGTAACCGCGCCGCCGCAGGCCGCTTATTGTCGGCATGCGCGGGTCGTCCCATCCATCCACGTGTCCGTCCTGCACGAGCTTCAGGCATTTTCTTTTGCTCATCACGGTATAGGTAAGGTTCAGCCTGGCGAACTCGATCTGGCGGGAGCGGAAGATGTCCAGCTTCTCCAGGGCCCAGTCGTAGAGCGGGCGGTGCACTTCGAACTCGAGCGTGCACAGTGAATGGGTAATGCCTTCGAAGGAGTCCTCGAGCGGGTGGGCGAAGTCGTATGTCGGGTACACGCACCACTTATCACCAGCGCGATAGTGATGCGCCCTCATTACGCGGTAGATGACCGGGTCCCGCATGTGCAGGTTGGGGGATGCCATATCAATTTTGGCCCTGACGCAGATTGTGCCGTCGTCAAATTCTCCATCACGCATTCGGGAAAAGAGGTCCAGGCTCTCTTCAGTTGGGCGGTTCCTGAAGGGGCTCTCTTTGCCCGGCCTGGTTGGAACGCCGCGGTAGTCCTTCCATTCCTCCTGCGAGAGCTCGCAAACGTACGCGTCGCCCTGTTTAATGAGCTGCACCGCGCAGTCATACATACGGTCGAAGTAGTCGACCGCATGAAAGAAGTTGTCACCCCAGTCGAACCCGAGCCATTTAACGTCCTCCTTGATGGACTCAACATACTCGGTCGTCTCTTTCTCTGGATTAGTGTCGTCCATTCTGAGGTGGCAGGTGCCGCCAAACTCCTCTGCGATGCCGAAATCAAGGCATATGGCCTTTGCGTGCCCAATGTGCAGGTAGCCGTTGGGTTCGGGCGGGAATCGAGTTACTATGCTGGTGTGTTTGCCTGACTCAAGGTCGGCTTTAACGATCTCACGGATGAAATCGACAGGCTTTGTTTCGTTCTCGCTCATGCTGACTCCTCGGGTGCGTTGGCCAGGTTGTCCGCCGCGTGCCTGATACGCTTGAGGCATGTTTCCTTTCCCAAAAGGGCCAGGGTCTCGTAGAGACCGGCTCCGGCCGGAATGCCTGCAACCGCAATTCTTGTCGGCTGGTTAAGCTTGCCCTCCTTGATTCCATGGTCGTTCTCAACCTTGCGTATCGCCGCTTCGAGTTCATCCTGGGTGAAGCTGGTTTCTTCAAAGGCCGCAGCCAGTGCCTGCAGGGCTTCTTTGATACCAGGCTTGGCAAGCAGTTTGCGGACGCTCTTGTCGTGATACTCAAATTCGTCGGAAAAGAAGTACTTCCAGTCCTTTGCGTAGGTAAACAAATGGGTGCGGGACTGCATCAGCGCGGCCACGGCCCGCAGTGCGTCCGGATCGGCGCCAGCAAGCCAGCTCTCGTCCTGGAGTGCCTCCGTTACCGACGCGATGAAGCTGTCCAGCGGCATGGCCTCCACATAAAGCTGGTTCATATGGGTCAGCTTTCGCGTGTCCATCTGGGCCGGGCCGCTCTTTATGCGGTCGAGCGTGAAGGCTTCAATCATTTCTTCAACGGACATCATTTCCCTGTCGTCACCTGGAGACCACCCCAAGAGGGCCAGGTAATTGAAGAGGGCACCGGCGAGGTATCCCTGTTCCCTGAACTCGCCCACGAAAGCGGACCCGTCGCGTTTGGAATAAGGTTTCCCCTGCTGGTTGATGATCATTGGCAGGTGCGCGTACATGGGGGGCTCAGCGCCGAGCGCCCTGAAGAGCGGGATATGCTTGTATGTGTTTTCAACATGGTCATCGCCCCGGATGATGTGGGTGACATTCATGTTTATGTCGTCAACAACGTTGGCCAGGTGGAATACAGGTGTGCCATCAGAACGCACTATTACCATGTCCTGAATGTCGCCGGCCTTTTTTGTAAGCTCGCCCTTTACCTCGTCGACATATGTCACGTCTTCTGTCGGGGCCTTCAGGATCACACATTCGCCCTTGCCTGTATTGCCTTTGTCTTCCTTGTAGGCTAACCCTTTTGCAAGGAGCTCCTCCGCTGCCGCGAGATGTTTTTCCGTCTGGGTGCTCTGGTAAAGAGGCTCCTCATCGTAGTCCATGCCCAGCCAGCCTAGCGAGTCGAGCACGGTTTTGACGGCTTCGGGAGTTGAGCGCTCCCTGTCCGTGTCTTCGATACGGAGAAGGAATTTGCCTCCCTCATGCCTCGCGAACAGCCAGTTAAAAATTGCTGTCCGTATGTTTCCAATATGTACCTGGCCCGTTGGGCTGGGTGCGAATCTAACTCTTACGCTCATTGCTATATGTCCCCAATGGTAGAGACGGCTTTCTTGTCCGGCACAGCTCGTGACGAGCGACGCAGGAATGCCGTCTGTCAGGCGGACGGAGTAAACCCGTCCCTACCAGTTAAAAGCGGGTGAAAGTAACACATAGAACCTGCTGTGGTCGAGAACGAATATCCGGCTTCCGGCCCATCCGATTCCTGGTTTGCCGGACTGTGTTCAGCCCTTTGCAGCCGCAAGAAGCTCCCCGGCGTGCTCCAGCACTACGCTCGTGATTTCCTTGCCGCCGAGCATCCGGGCGACCTCTTCGACCCTGGCTTCGTCTTCCACGGGGGTGATGGACGTAAATGTCCGTCCGTTTTCGACGCCCTTGCTCACCATGTAGTGCTGTGACCCGAACGCGGCGACCTGGGGGAGGTGGGTGATGCAGATGACCTGATGGCTCTTCGCTATGGCTGCCAGGCGCTTGCCGATGGCATTACCCATCTCGCCGCCGACGTTGGCGTCGATTTCGTCGAATACCAGCACGGGTATGCTGTCGTGCTTGGCAAGCACCGCCTTTACAGCCAGCATCACGCGCGAGATTTCCCCGCTTGATGCGATGGCTTTAAGGGGGCGCATTTCTTCGCCGGCGTTAGGTGCAAACCCGAAGTCTACAAAGTCGCAGCCCGCCGGCCCAGGCGGCGCCTTTTCGATTGATACCCCGAAGGCGCCGTGAGCGAAGCCAAGGCCCTGCAGCTCAGCGGTGATGGTCTCCGCGAGTTTGGCAGAAGCCTTCTTCCTGCTTTCCGTCAGCGTCTTTGCCTCGGCAAACATTTCCTTTTCGGTGTCTTCGAGCATCTTCTCCAGCGCTGCGATACGTTCGCCTCGCGACTCCAGGTCGTCCAGCTTCTGTTTCGCGACTGCGTGGTGCTGGAATATCTCGTCGATCGAGGCGCCGTACTTGCGCTTGAGTTTATTGATCAGGCCGAGCCTGTCGTCCAGCCACTGGAGGCGTTCAGGATCTGTTTCGATATCCGAAACGCGGGCCGAAACTGCTGAGGCAAGCTCCTGCAGCTGGATGGAGACAGAATTCGCCTCATTTCTCCATTCTGATGCCTCGGGCATGATCGCTTCCAGCTCGCGAAGATATTGCAGGGCGGCGGCCACAGCGTTGAACGCCGACTCTTCAGCCTCCGACAGAGCGGCCTGGATTCCATTGGCGAGCTCTGTGATCCGCGAGGCGTTTGCCACGGTGCTAAGCTCGTCGTTAACCGACTCTTCTTCGTTCGGCTTCAGGTCTGCGTCCTCGATTTCCTGGATCTGGAACTGCAGGAGGTCTATCTGCTGCTCCACGCTGCTGTCATCACTGTCGAGTTCAGCGCGACGCTGGCGAATCTCCTGCCATTCGCGATACTTCTCCTCATATTTCGCTCGCCGCGCCCAGAGCTTGCCGTGCGAGTCCAGGATGTCCGTTTGGAAAGAGGTGTTGAGCAGCGACTGATGGTCGTGCGGGCCATGCATATCAACCAGGAGGTCGCCAATCTTCTTGAGCGTCTGCACTGTTGAGGAGCTGTCGTTTATTATGCTCTTACCTGAGCCGGACGCCGATATGGCACGGCGTATCGTGAGCTGCCCGTCCTCGCATGGATTCATGGCAAGCTCCTCAAGGATCGCATTTATTGCCTTCGGATTCGCGATCTCGAACTCCGCTTCGACGACACATTGTTGTTCGCCGGTGCGGAGCAGGGACTTGTCGGCGCGCTCTCCAAGGACGAGATCAAGGGCTCCCATTATGATAGATTTGCCCGCGCCAGTCTCTCCTGTAATTACATTCAGAGCCGGGCCGAATTCTACACCGGCATCTTCTACAATGGCGAGGTTCCGGACCTTTATTGATTTGAGCATGACGAAAGCTACTCAATCGTCCCGCAAGCCGCAAGCGCGAAGAACGGATGTGCGCCATTGTCGTTATCTGCAAAAAGATTCCAGGCGTATCAATTAGGACTTTATTATTTTCCCATAGTTGCTGTATCGTCTGCCGGATGATTCACAGGATACGTGGTATAGCCGAGGCGTATGGCCTCAGGGACCGGGTAGAGCGGGCTGAGCGCTGCGATATCGGCCGCATTCATCAGACATGGTTCACCGGGACCAAGGACTCGGCGCCTGAATACGACCTGGTCTTCCAGAAGATGAACACAGGCGTGTTCAAGGATGTCGGGGCGCTGATGTCGAATATTTCGAAGGTAAGCAAGTACCTGAAGAGAAAGCTGGAATGTGAAGGGATTGAGGACAGGGAGCGCCGGTATCTGCACCTGCACCATACTGTTGAGGGCGGAGCCTATTTCCTTGAGGATGACGGGTCTTGCTGGCGGGTTTGTGACAACATCAAGAACTCGCATTGCTACTCGCAGGTCGAGTCCGTTGAGCAGGCATACCAGGTAGCGCGTGGTTATGGCCATTTTCTTTCAATGCTCGTAGACTGCCCGGCTGAGGCGCTCGTCGAGACGATTCCTGATTTTCATAACACCGCCAAGCGCCTTCAGCACTTCGACAGGGTGGTCAAGGCTGATTTGCACAACAGGGTTGGGAGCGCCGCCTATGAGATTTCATGCATATATGACAACGATCGTCTTGCACATGTGCTGTCAGATGCGCATGTGGCTGGTGATGTGACGATGCGTGTCGTTCATAATGACACTAAGATCAACAATGTGCTCCTGGACAAGACGAGTAATGAGGCTGTCTGCGTCATTGACCTGGATACAGTTATGGGCGGCTACTCCCTTAATGATTTCGGCGACATGGCAAGGAGTATTACCTGTACGAAGGCAGAGGACGATCATGACTGGCAGGGAGCGGACGTTGACATTGGGCTCTACAAGGCCCTTGTTGACGGTTACCTGTCAGAGGCCGGCACGATCCTTAAGAAGAGCGAGATCGGTTTGCTGGCAACAGCAGCCAAGGTCCTGACCTACGAACTCGCAGTCAGGTTCCTCGGGGACTATCTCGCGGGCGATGTCTACTTCCATGCCGAAGGCGAGCAGGACAATCTTTACCGCGCCCGCGTGCAGCTGGCGCTTCTGCGTTCAATGATGAAGCGCTCCGATGAAATGGAAGCGGCCGTCTAGGCCCCGCGCGCCTTCCGTGTAGGGAAAACCCTACAAGATGTCTCAAGCTCTCCCTACAGACAATAACTGCGATATCTGTAATAATTTCGCATTATCTGGGAATAGATTATGTACAAATACTACGTCACAAAACGCACGAACCAGGAAGGACGGCGCGAGATTCACAGAGAGGGTTGCGCCTATCTTCCTGAGCGCGGAAGCTGCCTTTACCTGGGCAAATTGGCCAGCAGCTTCAGTGCAGTTGCAGAGGCGAGGAGAATTTACACGGATATAAACGGGTGTTTTCACTGTGCTCCGGAGTGTCATTTGAACTAGGAGGAAGGGCAGCAATGATTAGGTGCCCGCCCCTTGCTGAAATTTGCTGGCATTCGCGCAAACAGCAGGTTGGTCAAATGAGCCGAAGCGGTAGATGATTGAGATCGGTTTTGGACAAAAAAGGACACGAACTGCCGGGCATTGCGCATGCACCGCCTTCGCACATTGTTTTGCCACAGCAGCCGTGTCCGGTGCAGATGTTCACTGAGGGCTCGGGGTATTGCAAGCACATATTGTCGACAATATATTTGTGCCCTTTTTTCCTTTCAAATTTGACCGTATAGAATAGAATTTATGTAACGAAAGGCGATGGGTATGGAGAGAAAGCTCAAGTTCCTTTTTCTTGAGGACGACGACCAGCAGCTGAAGGTCGGGGAAATGATGCTGAAGCGTCTAGGAGGAGAGGTAGTCAGTTGCAGGAATGCTGATGATGCAAGGAGCCTCTTTCTCAGCGCGAAAGAAAATGCTCCTGACTGCTTCGACCTGCTTATTTTCGACCTGTCACTGGGTGGATACGAGGACGGTCTGGATGTATACAAGTCCATCAGGGATATCTGTCCCGAACAGAAGTGCATTATAGTCAGCGGCTGCCTGCACAGTGAGCCGGCCCGGCTGGAGGTAGAGAGGGAGGGGTGCCAGGCTCTTCCTAAGCCGTTCACGCAGGCAGGCTTGAAAGATGCGATCGCTAGGGCCTTGGCCTAGCATCGTAGTCCTTCATGAACTGTGGGAGCTTCATCAACTCAGTCTAAACGGGTCGGGATTCGGTCGCTTTCAGGTCTGGGCTTGCAGGTTCTTGTTGAAATGCGGGGTAAGGAGGTCCATTCTTCATACGGGAGTAGCAGCGGATGAATGTGAAGTCACCAGAGAGTCCGGGCAGTTCAGCCATAAAGGTTTTTCTTGCCGACGACCATGCCGTAGTCAGAGACGGGTTGAGCGTCGTGTTGGGCGCGGAAGAGGACATTGAGGTGGTTGGCCAGGCGGGGGACGGCAGGACTGCTGTCAAAGAGATCGCGAGGCTCTCGCCCGATGTTGTGGTCATGGACGTCTGCATGCCTGAAATGAACGGGATCGACGCAGCTCGGCGCGTGATAGAACTTCGTGAAGAAACAAAGGTAGTGATGCTCTCGATGGTCGCCACGTCTGAGCATGTGTATCAGGCACTTTCAGCTGGTGTTTTGGGTTACGTGCTTAAGGATTCGGCTGCGGACGAAGTGGTTCGAGCAGTGCGTTCGGCGAATTGCGGGAAGAGGTTCCTGAGTGCAAAGATTGCGGAGACAATTGCCGATGCATTCATGAACATCAAGGACTTTCAGGCCAGGAAGAGCCCGATCGAGCGCCTCAGTCCGCGTGAGCGCGAAGTGTTGCACATGGTAGTCAACGGCAAGTCCAGCGGCGAAATCGCGGAGACAATATCGCTTTCACCTAAGACGGTTGACACATATCGCTCACGCATTATGGAGAAACTGGGAGTCAAAGGCGTATCAAGCCTTGTCAAGTTTGCGGTTGAGCACGGACTTGCGCAGCTTGACTGAGTCCAGCTAGATTCGTGCTTCCATGCACTTCTTATGGTGCTCAATTATCGTCCTGAGCTCGATCTCGTCAATCGATTCGGCCCATTGGGCACTGGCGGCGCATTCGCGTTTCTCACGCATCGGGCAGTCGGATTTCGTATCACGCGCGGGACATGCCAGCAGCAGCTTCTTCAGCCACAAACGCATCAGTTCTTCTTCGTGAGCCATGCAAGATAATCCTGTATTCCAGCATGGCGGTGCTAGCACGGAGGTAACAATGGCATAAACCGCGCTTCCGCGAAAGGATAATTACAGTCATTTCGGAGTCAATGGGAGGCGGTGTACAGGAGTGCAGATAGTGCATGATTTCAAAGGATTAATGAGGAATTGCTCCAATGGGCGATATTCCTGGAGGAAAAAGTTGTTTTTATTGAGTCATTGACCTAAAATTTCTGATCTTATTGAGGGGTAAATTAAAGACCTAATTGTATTGTGTGAGCATGGCAACTGAACGAAAAGCATCCACCTCCGAATTGCAAAGTGCGCTTGAGGGGAGCAGGCTTACGGCAAAGACGCTGGAAAGCAGGGTCCTCAGGGATTTGCTGGTCTGTTCACTGGTCGTCATAGCTTTTTCATCCCTATCATATTTCTTTTCTCTCCAGAAGGCTGTTGCCCAGTGGACAGGGAGGCCTGAGCTTGGCGAAATTGACTGGCTTGCCATGGTTCTGATGTACTCGGTCTGGCTTGCAGGCATTTTTGCTCTCCGTCGCCTTTATGACCTGCGTACCGTTATGAAGGAGCGAGAGCGGATCGAAGCGGAGCTCAGTACCACGAGGACAACAGGCAGCATTGCAAGGTTCGCAAGCGGCATTGCTCACGACCTGGGCAACCTCATGTCTGTGGTCAAAGGCAGTATAGCCATTGCGGCAATGCAGCGAGAGGATCCGGAAGCTTTTGACGAGTCCCTGGAGCCCGCGGAGCAGGCGATTGGCAACGCGGCACGCCTCGCTGCAATGCTTTCGAGGATTGGCGGAGGCAAGCCGGAGCCTGTGGCCCCCATGGACCTGAACGAGGTGGTATCAGACATGATGGGGGTGCTTAAGCATCTAGCTGACGATCACAGAGTAATACTGCATACCGAATTGGATCCGGGCGCCTGCATGATAACAGCTAGCAAAGGGCATGTTGAACAGGTGATCCTGAACCTTGTGACCAACGCGTGTGAGGCGATGGAGGGCGACTGCCGTGTGAGCGTGCAGACTCATTGCGTAAATGTGTCCGACGACCGCATTGGCCGACTCGATCTGGCGCCTGGAGAGTATGTTCAGATAGTGGTCCGCGACACTGGGCCGGGAATGCCTGCCTGGGTCAAGGAGCATATGTATGATCCCTACTTCACTACAAAACAAACCGGAACGGGCATGGGGCTCGCAACAGTGTTCGCGCTGGTCTCCGACAACAATGGCGCAATCGATGTGAATTCTGAGCCAGGGCAGGGCACGAGCATTGCCGTCTACTGGCCGAGCGCGGCGTAATAAAGAAAGCCCGTCGTCGCGCCCTTCGGGGCTATGCCGGGCAATCTTCGCGAATGCGAAGATTGGTGGAGGTAAGGGGAGTCGAACCCCTGACCTTCTGAATGCCATTCAGACGCTCTACCAACTGAGCTATACCCCCACAATCAGAAGCGTTGATGGTTGCATCAACGGGCGGAAAGTAAACATTAATGGAGTGGGGATGTCAACCCTGATTCAGAAGGGCAAGAAGATTGTACTTGTCTATATTCTGTCATAATGACTACGAAAAGGCGGCGAGCCCTCCTTCGCGATTTGTTAAAAATAACACATTACTCATTCCTTCTCTTACTGGCGCACATTATATTTCTCATGGGTGACTGTTCCCCTGGGGTCGCGTTGATGCACGCTCTGTCCGGGGGAAATAGGTGATGTTGATTGCGTCTGTCCCAGAAGCTACAATTAAGCCTGTAAATCGCGAGGCACGAGTTGTGGGGATGTGCCATGACAAGCATTAACAGTATGAGCATCAGCATCAAGATTCAGGCGCTGCCGCCGCGCATGGGCCAGTCGGGGAGTGCGGTTAAGTGAAGCATTATATGGAGCGACATCGTCCGCAGTACCACTTCTCGATGAAGAAGGGGTGGATAAACGATCCGAACGGTCTGGTCTACTTTGATGGGACATACCATCTGTTCTGCCAGCATAATCCGGATGCGGTCAAGTGGGGGCCGATGCGCTGGTCCCATGCGACCAGTCCGGACATGGTCAACTGGACCGAGCAGCCTATAGCGCTGTTTCCTGACGACTCGGGTACCATGTATTCGGGATCCGCCGTGGTGGACTGGGAAAACACGAGCGGGCTGGGTTCAGGTGGCAATCCGCCGCTCCTCGCCTTCTATACGGCCGCGGGCAAGCCCTTCACGCAAGGGCTGGCGTTTTCCAATGACAAGGGGCATACGTGGAAGAAGTACGACGGGAATCCGGTGCTTGGGCATGTAGAGGGAAGCAACCGCGACCCAAAGGTGTTCTGGCACGTGCAGAGCAAGCGTTGGATCATGGTGCTGTATCTCGACAAGCATTCATTCGCCATATTCGGTTCTGACAACACGCTCAAGTGGGAAGAGCTGAGCAGATTCGATATTCCAGGTAGCAATGAATGCCCGGACCTTTTCGAGATGCCTGTTGAAGGCGGCGGTGGTGAAAGCAAATGGGTGTTCCTGGCCGGGGCAGGCAGCTTCAGCCGCGGCGAATGCGCTCGCTATGTTGTCGGATATTTCGACGGCAGAGCGTTTTCTCCGGAATCCGAATCCATCGCGATAGAGTGGGGTGCCTGGAACTACTCGACCCAGACCTACTCGGACGCTCCTGACGGGCGGCGAATCTTTGTCAGCTGGTTCTCAACGGCTTTCAATGGATCAGCAGCGTTCCCCGGGAATCCGTTCAACGGCCAGTACAGGGTCCCGTGGGAGTTAAGGCTCCTTCGTACAGAGGACGGGCTTCGCCTGGCCAGGCTTCCTGTGAAAGAGTTGAACAGCCTGCGGGGGACTGCCGTGAAGCTGTCGGGTGTGAGCTACACGTCCGGAATCCACGAGATCGGTGGAGTTAGAGGGCGCAGTATGGATATCGAATGCGTCATCACGCCTAATGGCGCCAGGTCAGTGGAATTCCAGTTCGAGGGTGTAGAAGCAGTCAGTTATGAATTCGGCACGCAAACGCTTCGGGTTCTGGACCGTGTGCACCAGTGGCCGCTTGAGGATGACGGAACACTCAAACTGCGCGTTCTCTTCGACGTCAATTGCATCGAGGTGTTCGGTCCTCAGGGCCTGAAAGTCATGTCGAGCATCTACCTGCCCGAAACTCTGGAACATCAGTACGAATCAGAGCGGCCCCTGAGCCTTGAAGTTGAGGGTGGCCCGCTGAAAGTAGAGAGCATGGCTGTCTACCCCGTGAGTAGTATCTGGCGCACTGAGTGAGAAGTGGTGTTCCCTTATTCCACAGCCCTGGGGCCTTTACGGTGCTGTATCAGGTTCCGATTGCCTTCTTGACTGCGCGGGCTATGTATTCTGCCGACTTATTGGTTACCGAGGCGGTTGGGCCCTCTACCATCACGCGGCAAAGAAGCTCGGTTCCGGAGTACCGCACGAGAACGCGCCCCCTGTCACCAAGCTCCTTCTCAACCTTATCGATGGCTTTGGTGACGGCCGGGATCCGGTTCAGGGGAGGGCGACTCTTCACTTTTACATTTATCAGCTCCTGGGGAGCAATCTTTACGAGTTTCGCCAGTTCGGAGAGTTTCGCCCTGCGCCTCTTCATTGCAGCAAGGCACTGAAGGGCCGAGATTATGCCGTCACCGGTTGTGTGCAGGTCCCGAAAGATTATGTGGCCGGACTGCTCGCCGCCGAGCTTGACGTCTCGCTCGATCATGAGTTTCAGCACGTTGCGGTCGCCGACCTTTGCGTCCAGGTGCTCGATGCCCATCCG
>JBFIFS010000010.1:0-38295 GCA_041602695.1 Kiritimatiellia bacterium | reverse complement strand
GCCCGGAATATAAGAAAGGAACAAACAGAAAAAGGGATCAGTTCAGGGTTATGAGTCAAGTTGATAAGAAATCGGTAAGACAGAAATACCAGAGGCACGAGAACGATACAGGGTCATCTGATGTACAGATCGCTCTTCTCACCTCTCGTATTGAAGCCCTGACAGAACATTTGAAGGTCCACAATAAGGATAAGAGCTCAAGGTACGGGCTCATCAAGATGGTCAGCGCCCGCAGGCGACTTCTGGATTATCTAAAACAGAAGGACGAGGCGCGTTACCAAACGCTCATCAAGGAGCTGAAAATCCGCCGCTAAAGGGTGCCTGACGGTACTGCACCACTGACCACCATTGCTACATCCACCTGACCGGTGTTTCTTGGAACTGGTTCCACAACAAGAAAGAAAAGAAATGAACAACGCAACATCCGTATCAGTAGAAATAGATGGTAAGACCATCACAATTGAAGCAGGGGTCCTGGCACAGCAGGCCGCAGGTTCCACAATAGTCCGCCAGGGCGACACAATGCTCTTTTCGGGCGTAACATGCACAAAGGAGCCGCGCGAAGGTATCGATTACTTCCCGCTGCAGGTTGAATACAGGGAGAAGTTCTACGCGGCCGGCCGGTTCCCGGGCGGTTTCTTCAAAAGGGAAGCCCGTCCTTCGGAAAAGGAAATCCTGACCGCAAGGCTTACCGACAGGCCCATCAGGCCGCTCTTCCCAAGCCACTACAGAAATGACGTGCAGGTCAACAACATGCTGCTCTCGGCTGACGGCGTGAATGATTCCGACGTGCTCAGCATGGTGGCCGCCAGCGCGGCGCTGACAATTTCAGATATCCCGTTCATGGGCCCGATCGCCGGTGTGCGAGTCGGCCGCGTGGACGGCAAGTTTGTCGTCAACCCGACCCACGATGAGCGCGAGGGTTCGGACATTGACCTGATCTACGCTGGGACGCGCGAGCTCCCGCTTATGATAGAGGGCGGCGGCGATGAAATCAGCGAGGCAGATCTCGTAACAGCAATGAAGACCGCCCACGAGGCGTGTGTAAAGCTGATCGACGCACAGCTGGAGCTGCGCAGCAAAATGGGCCTTCCGGAAAAGAAGATTGAAGAGCTGGCAGCCGACACGGCGCTCCTGGACAAGATGCGTGACCATTCAGGCGCGGCGCTGAAGGAAGCCCTTCAGATTGCCGGTAAGCAGGAACGTCACGACAAGGTCGACGAGATAAAGGCCGCGCTCAAAGAGGCGATGCTTGAAGCCGATCCTGAGATGGCGAACGAGGCATTCCGTTCCGCGTTTGACGAGCTCGAGATAGAGATCGTTCGCAAGAACGTCCTCGAAGAAGGCAAGCGTATTGACGGCCGCGACTTCCTGAAGCTGCGTGAGCTTAAGGCAGAAGTAGGCATTCTTCCGCGCGCACACGGTTCGGCCCTCTTCTCGCGCGGCGAGACGCAGGCGCTCGGTACAGTCACGCTCGGAACAAAGTCGGACATACAGAGCATGGACGCTGTTGTAGGCGGCCAGTCCCAGAAGAAATTCATGCTTCATTACAACTTCCCGCCTTACAGCACGGGTGAAGTCGGCAGGCTGGGTTCAACCGGAAGGCGTGAGATCGGTCACGGCAACCTCGCAGAGAGGTCGCTTGAGCCGGTTATTCCGGAAGACTACCCCTACACCGTCCGCCTTGTTTCGGACATCATGGGATCTAACGGATCGTCATCGATGGCCAGTGTATGCGTCGGCTGCCTGGCTCTCATGGATGCCGGTGTGCCGATCAAGAGCCCTGTCGCTGGTATTTCAATCGGTCTTTTCAGCGATGAAAAGAAGGCCGACCTGATAGTTGATATCCTTGGAACAGAAGACCACTGCGGTGACATGGACTTCAAAGTCGCCGGTACCCGCAACGGTATAACGGGCTTCCAGGTCGACCTCAAGATCCGCGGACTGACTTGGGACCTCGTAGAGGGCGCCCTTGAACAGGCCCGCAAGACACGCATTGAGATTCTGGACTACATGGGCTCAGTTCTCGAGGGGCCACGCGAAGAGATGTCTCAGTTTGCTCCACGGATTGAGCAGATCAAGATACCTCACGACAAGATCGGTGAGCTGATCGGGCCTGGCGGCAAGAACATCAGACGCATCACGGAGGTGTCGGGCGCCCAGATAGATATCGATGATGAGGGCCTTGTCAGCATTTTTGCCGTAGACAAGGAATCCATGGATATCGCGCGCAGGGAAGTCGAGCTGATCTCGGCGGAAATCGAAGAGGGCCATCTTTATCACGGTACTGTTACCGGAATCAAAGAGTTCGGGGCTTTCGTGCAGGTCCTGCCCGGCAAGGACGGGCTTGTACACATCAGCGAGCTTGCTGATTTCCGCGTGAATAAAGTCGAAGATATCTGTAAGATGGGCGACAAGATGTGGGTCAAATGCATAGGCATCGACGACCGGGGCCGTGTGAAATTGAGCCGCAAAGAAGCCATGCGCGAAATGGATGCCTGATCGAATCAGGACGCGCGCGTGGGGGGTGACTGGGTTTGATCCGTCTCAAACAGTTTCTTGCCCTCGCGGGTCTTACAGCCGTAGAGGTCTTGCGCCAGCCGGTATCGCTCCTGCTGTTCGTAACAGCGTTGGCGTGCATGGGCATGTCGCCACTGTTCCTCCTGCATAATTTCGGCGAGTCGGGGAAGATCGTCAGGGACGGCGCGCTTGCGCTCCACATGTTCCTCGGCTTCATGCTTGCGGGCTATTCATCGTGCTCTGTCATGGCGAGGGAAATTCGCTCGGGCACGGCGTCCGCGGTGCTGAGTAAGCCTGTCGGGCGGGAGCTGTTTTTCCTGGCGAAATATGCGGGCGTTGTTGTCGTCGTGCTGTTCTTCTCCCTCTGCGCCACTGGGGGGACTCTGCTCGCGGAGAAGGCCTGCGAAAAGTTCTACTTCAGCTCCAGGCTTGTGGGCTATTACGTCGACAACACCACTGGTGTCCTGCTTCTTCTGTGTCCCGGTGCCGCCTGCCTGATCGGCGCTTTCGTCAATGTTGTGAGGAAGAGGCCTTTCGTTACCGCGGCCCTTTCGAGCGCAGGGGTCCTGATGCTGCTCCTCGTAGTAGGCGCCTGTTTTATAAATGAAATGGGCCGTCCGCAGTCTTTCTACTGCCTTTACGACCTCCGCCTCATAAAGGCGAGCCTTCTGATATGCGCGGGGCTGACCGTTGTCGCGGCCATAGCCCTGCTGCTCGCCGTCCGCCTCAACACGGTCCAGGCCATGACCGCGCTCACGATTATATTCCTGCTCGGTTGGGTGTCGCACTATTTCTTCGGCAGGAACGCGGACGCGTCGGTCGCTGCGTCTTTGCTCTATGGCCTTCTGCCGGACTGGCAGCACTTCTGGATGGGCGACCGCCTGTCTGATGAAGGCGTGATCCCAACGAGCTACGCTGTGCGGGCCGTGTGCTACGCGGCCACATACTCCCTCGCGATACTGACCGCAGGGGCGGCGCTGTTCTCAAACTCTGAAATGAAATAAATGCAGGTGAATCATGAGTGAAGCAAAGTCTGAAGCAATTGTTTCAGTAAAGGGACTCAGGAAGACTTTTCGGGACTTCTGGGGCAGGGCGAAGGTGGAAGCCGTACGAGGCATAGATCTTGAAATCAGGAAGGGCGAGATATTCGGGCTGCTTGGCCCGAACGGGTCAGGAAAGAGCACGACCATAAAGATACTGCTTGGGCTTCTGCACGCGACGGGAGGCGATGTCAGCGTTCTTGGGAAAAGCCCGTCTTCGGTGAAGTCCAAGGAGCGCATCGGCTATCTTCCGGAAGAAACCTACGTCTACAGCTATCTCACACCCCGCGAGACGCTGATGTTCTACGGCCGACTTTTCGATATGGACAACGCGCGTATTAAGGAGAGAACGCAGCAGCTGCTCGAAATGGTTGGACTTACACATGTGAGTGACAGGCAGGTTGGAGAGTTCTCCAAAGGCATGGCGCGGAGGACAGGCCTCGCCCAGGCGCTGATCAACGATCCGGACCTCGTAATTCTGGATGAACCGACCTCCGGTCTGGACCCAATAGGCTGCCGCCAGGTTAAAGACCTGATGCTCGAACTGGCCCGGAACGGAAAGACCATTCTCCTTTCTTCGCACCTTCTGGCGGACGTTGAGGACGTTTGCGACAGGGTGGCGATCCTGTTTAACGGCGAGATCAAAGCCGAAGGCAAAGTCGAGGACCTCCTCAAGGAAACGGACAGCCTGAGCCTGACTATGCCTTCAGTTGAAGAAGGCAAGCTGGAGGAAATCCGCCAATTCGCGGCCAAACTATCCGGCGGGGCGGTACAGGTTGATCATCCCTCCATGGATTTGGAGTCGTTCTTCGTCGATGTAGTCAATAGGGCCGGTGATGAAAAGGGAGAAATGTCTGGGGCCGCGTCTGGCACAGACATCGCGGAGTTCTTGAAGAATGTTTCTTAGGCAGGATCCGATAATTCACAGATGAGAAAGATAGGCGCAATATTCTGGCTGACGCTGAAGTCCGCGGTGAGGTCGCGCCTCTTCGCGGGATCGGCACTGCTCCTGTTCGCCTGCATGGCCGGACTTCCGTTCCTGGTGAAGGGTGACGGCACGGCAGTGGGCGAGGCCCGCGTCCTTATATACTACAACATAGGTATTGCCGGGATGCTTGTCGGTGTGCTCGCGCTGCTCCAGGCATGCGGCGCGGTGTCGCAGGAAATATCTGAGCGTCAGATTCAGCTGGTTCGGGCAAAACCCGTCTCAACAATGCACATCTGGCTTGGCAAATGGCTCGGGGTCCTGTGCGTAAACGCCGTGCTTATCGCCGTCGCCGGAACGACCACACGCGCGGCCATATGGGCCAGGGGGCTGGCCGGTGATGATGTGAAGGCCGAAGTGCTGACCGCGCGCAGGAGAATTGCCCCCGCCGAGGAAAGAGTGGAATACGAAGTAGACCACCTTTACCTCGAAATGAAGGAAGCGGGACGAATTCTGCCTGAGAGCGACGAGTCGGCAATAAGGCAGCAGCTCAAGCTGGCGATAGTCTCAGCGCGAACAACCATTGGGCCCGGTCAGCAACGACGCTGGCGGATGGAGATTCCGACGGGCACAGCACCTAAAGGATCGGGCGGAACAGAGCTTCGCAGCCTCTTCAATGCGGCGTACAGAGACGAAAAACCTATGCTCTGTTCCTGGCGCATTCTGTCGGACGAAGGAGACGAGCTTTACAGCGTGGCTCCTGCAGCATATATGGACGGACTGAACCGGCTGCCTCTCCCCGAGGAGTTGGTTACGGAGCACAGCAGCCTGGTTGTTGAGTTCACAAACGAGGAAACAAGGGACGGGCGTACGGTTATTTTCAACGAAAGGCGAGGGTTGGAGATACTTGTCAATGAGGGCGGGTTCGGGGCGAACATGTTCAGGGCGCTGCTGGTGGTGTTTATCATCACTGGGCTTGTGGCCGCATTGGGCCTGACAATGGGTGCAGTACTGTCTTTTCCTGTCGCCGTGTTTGCCTCGGTCGGGCTCGTCATCGCCTCGTTGATAGCGCACTTCTTCATGGCAACTGAAGTGATTCCGCATTCACATGATGGGTGCGATCACGCCTCGCACGAGGAATTTCAGCTTGAAATAGGCGAAAAAATGGCAGCCGGATTTGAGCGAATCATAGGCCCTGTTTTCTCGCAGAAGCCGGCGGAGCTGCTTTCAGAAGGACTTCTGATTGCGTGGGAAGATGTGGCAGGGACAGCCTTGCTGCTGTTTGTAGTTTATCCTCTTCTGCTTTTTATGGGCGGGGCGTTGGGTTTGGGAAGGCGGCAGCTGGCGCTGCCGGAGAGTTTCTAGCATGGCGCGAATTATGACAGGAAATGCGGCGCTGCCGGACGGGGACGGGCGTAACTGTGAGTAAGAACAGAAAAGCACTGATGTTCGCTGCGGCGTTTGTGTTGCTGCTGCTTGGCTCCTCTGTCCAGGGGCGCAGGCTTCGCACATTGAACGATTTAGGGACGGAGGTACAGCTGCGCGACGCGCCCCCCATTGTAGTGTTCACCTCGGTGGTGCTCGGAGGATTTAAGGGGATCCTGGCCGACGTACTCTGGCTTCGCGCATCCCTGCTTCAGGACGAGGGCCGCTACCTCGAGCTGGTCCAGCTTTCCGACTGGATAACAACACTGGAGCCGGGCATTTCGGAAGTGTGGTCATTCCACGCGTGGAACATGGCATATAACGTGAGCGTGATGATGCCCAAGCCGGAAGACCGCTGGCGGTGGGTGCTCAACGGGATTGCCCTGCTCAGGGACCAGGGCCTGCTCTATAACGCTGGAGACCCGAAGCTGTACTTTGAGCTGGGATGGTTCTTTCAGCATAAGTTAGGTGAGGGCATTGATGTAATGCATCTCTACTACAAGCGCAAGTGGGCGGACATCATGGGCGAGTTCACGGAGCAGGATGGCCGGATCGACTATAATTCTCTCAGCGGTGAGGAGAAAGAGCGGCTCAACAAGGAGCTGAAAATGGATCCTGAAGTCATGCGCGACCTGGATTCACTCTACGGTCCTTTCGACTGGCGCCTGCCTGAAGCCACGGCCGCCTACTGGGGATATCAGGGTGTCAAAGTTGCCGGGACAAGAGGATACATTTCCTGCGACCGGGTGGTTTATCAGTCCGTCATGCAGATGTTCCGGCGCGGAAAACTGTCTTACAACAGCGAGAGCGGCGCGTACCATGTGTCGCTGGATCCGCGCATGCTCGTCGGTACTATGAAGGCATTCGAAGACGCGCTGAAGAACCATCCTGACGATACCACAGTGCCGGATTCATATGCGTTGTTCCTCAGGGAGGCCGTCAGGAAGCTTCATGCGGCCGGGCTTGATCAGCAGGCGCACTACGTCTTCCTGAAGCTGTCTGCCGAGTATGGCGGCCATGACACAAAAGAGGGATACGAAGCGTTTCTCAAAGGAGTGCACCCAGGACCATGAACTTCCCGCACCCGTCCTCATCGGTAGAGACAGTTTCACGCCGTATAGGCGCAGGTTCGAGATGCCTCTTGAAACTGACCGGGCATGTATGCCTAACAGCTGCCCTTCTCATCACTGGCTGCGCGCGCGCCCCCATGGAGCGAGCATGGATATCCATGGCCACATTTGCATCTGTCTCGGCATCAGGAGATGATGCGTCGCGTATCGACAAAGCGGCGTCAATAGTGACCGCGGAATTCAGGAGACTTGAAAGGCTTTGGAGCAACTACGACGCCAGGAGCGAAGTGTCCATCCTGAACGGGAAGTCGGGTTCGGAGGTGCCTGTATCTCCCGAAACACGTGACCTGCTCTTGAAATCGCGATCGTTCGGCGAAGCGACGGGGGGAACTTTTGATCCCACTGTGGGCCCGCTCGTGGACCTGTGGGGAATCGGGAAGAAAGAGACGTTTGCGATCCCTTCCGATGAGCAGATAGGTGAGGCCCTCAAGCGATGCGGATGGGCAAACATCCGGGTTTCAGGTGAGGACGATACAGCCTCCCTCACGGCGGAGGGTATGGCCTTCGACTCTGGCGGCATCGCAAAGGGACTTGCGGTGGACATTGCATACGACAAACTGATGAAAGAGGGTTACCAGAACGTAATGATCAATCTCGGCGGCAACATGCGCTGCTCCGGATCAGGTCGCAAGGGAAAGGCCTGGAATATAGGCGTTCGCAATCCGTTCGACGGCGGCAAGATTGTCGGCATCCTGGCAGTTACGGACGGCAGGGCTGTGGCGACATCAGGGAACTACGAGCGTTTCGTCGAGAAGGACGGCAAGCGCTACGCGCATGTCATTGACCCTACAACCGGGCGGCCCGTCCAGGGAATGGCCGGCGTAACGGTCATTTCTCCGACGGCAGTGGAAGCAGACGCTCTGTCAACGGCGCTCTTCGTGGCCGGCGTGAAGAAGGGCGCGGAACTTCTGGCTCTGTTTCCTAAATCAAAGGCTATATTTATTGAGGACAGCGAGCCTCTCGTACTGAAGATGTCAGCGGGAATGGATGACTGCTTCACCCTGACGGACGATGTTGCCGTGGAAGTGCTTGGACCCTGATTCGGAACGAGTAACCGATCGCATAGAACCTGGATAGCGGCAAAGGATGCCGGCGGCTATTCAGCAGGAGGTGCCGCAGAGCCGGCTTCGAGCTCACGGTCTACAACATCGAGCGCCTCTTCAGCGCGCGCGAACCATGCTCCGCCGGGATTCGCGACCATGTAATCCTCATAAATGGTCCGGGCCTGTTCCCACATTCCCTGTTTCTCAAGGCATCGCGCTTTGCCGAAAGTGGCTTCCGCGGTGAGATAATGTTCGGGATGCGACTTCATGAATTCTTCATAGCCCATCTGGGCTTCCTGGATCTGGCCCCTGGCCTCAAGGCAGGCGAACCTGTTTAGCTCAGCGGACAGGCCAAGAGGATGACCCGGGAACTTCGACTTGAATTCCATGTATTTGCCTAGCGCCATGTCATAGTTTCCGCTGTCGAAATGGGCCTTTGCCAGCGCCATGTAGGCCAGTGGGGCTGAAGGAGTGGATCCGTGCCGCCTGACTATCTCGTCCAGGTCCTCAATGGTTTGAGCCTGTGCAAATGCAACAGCAGCGTTGGTGACGGACGAAGTCTTGCGGTTTGCTGCCAGCTTGACCCCAAGGGTCACCACTGCCACTGCCAGGGCGACTGTCAGGATATGTCGTCCGTAAGAGGAGAGGAAGGCTATGAATTCAGGATATTCCTTATGGAACTCATTCTTAAGTGCGTCCAGCTTGTTTTCTTCCATCTGTTTCTCCTCCTCTTAGGCAGCCAGTATTTATGCCTTTCAGACCGCGAAAAGCAAGGGGAATCACGAATTCAGGCCTGCTAATGCGAAGTGCGGAATATCGAGAGAATACAGGACTGCTGCGTAATGCCTTGTGATCTTTGCGTTCTTTTGTGGTGAATTCCTGCTCTGCTCTCTGCTATATTTATTCGGCTTGAGGGGCTGGCAGGAGCATTTATGCGCGAAAAGCTTAAACTTGGTGTTAATATTGATCACGTTGCTTCGCTTAGGCAGGCGAGGGGGACGGTCTACCCATCGGTGCTTGATGCCGCAAAAATCTGCGAAGATGCAGGGGCGCACGGGATCACGATCCATCTCAGGGAGGACAGGCGCCATATTCAGGACGCGGATGTCACTGCCCTGAAGCGGGCTATTCGCACGCGGATGAACCTGGAGCTTGCCAATACGGACGAGATCGTGGGCATCGCGCTTGAGGTGAAACCCGATGAGGTCTGCATGGTTCCGGAGAAGAGGGAAGAGCTTACCACAGAAGGAGGCCTGAACATACTGGCTGACAAAGAGTCTATCGCCCGGTCTGTCGCCAAGTTTCGGGACGCTGGGATTATTGTGAGCATGTTCGTCGACCCTGACAGCGAACAGATAAAGGCCTCGGCAGATATTGGCGCGGAATACATAGAGCTTCATACAGGAACATACTGCGAGCTGGCAGGTGACGCCCAGGCACGGGAACTTGATGCACTCATAGCTGGAGCGGAGCTCGCAAATGAACTGGGTTTAAAGGTCAATGCGGGCCACGGGCTTAACATGTCGAACCTTGCCGGGATGATGTCAATTCCGCACCTGGACACTCTCAACATAGGGCACAGTATAATAGCCCGCTCCGTGTTTGTCGGGCTAGGTGCAGCAGTGAAAGAGATTCTTGAGGGCATGCAGGCATATGAATCCTCCTGATTCAAAAGGAAAAGGCGTTCTGGGAACGGGTATAGATCTTGTCGAAACCGACAGGATGAGTGAGATGCTCGAGAAATGGGGAGACGCATTCAAGAAGAAGGTGTTCCTTGCCAAGGAGCAGCAGTACTGCGACACAAAAGCCGCCCCGTTCCGGCACTATGCAGCCAGGTTTGCAGTAAAAGAAGCGGTTTCAAAGGCTTTCGGTACTGGAATGGGCCCGCATATAGGCTGGCTTGACATCGAAACGGTACGCGACGAATCGTCCGGAGCGCCCTCCGTGAGGCTCGTCGAAAAAGGAGCCGAGCTGGCCAGGAGCATGGGCGTCACCGAGATCGTTGTCAGCCTCTCCCACGCGCGCGATTATGCTGTCGCGCACGTCCTTCTTCTTGGATCTTAATGAGAAGTGTAACGCCATACGAGATGCGCGAGCTTGATCGCCGCACGATAGATGAATTCGGTACGCCGGGCGAAGTTCTTATGGAGCGCGCCGGGCGGGGGCTAGCCGATTCGATCCTGCGCAGGAAACACTGGCTGGGTGGACGCTGTCGCGGCGTTATCGCCGTAGCAGGGCGGGGCAATAATGGCGGGGACGCATTTGTTGCTTCAAGAATACTCACTGAAGAAAACGTTGCGGTCAGGCTGATTACTGCCTGCCGCCTTGAGGACTACAAAGGTGACGCGGCCATCCATCTTCACCGCATGATGGAAGCGGGCGTAAATCCTTCTGTGATTACAGAACCCGAAGGATGGGACAGTCTTGCTTCAGACTGCAAGGACCAGATTGTCGTAGACGGCCTTCTGGGCACCGGGACAAAGGGCGCGGCCCGCGGTGCTCCCGCGGCGGCGATCAAATGGATCAACCGCTTACGGCAATCGAATACGATAGTGGCGATCGATATACCTTCCGGCCTCAATGGCGAGACCGGCCTGGCAGAAGGGGACACAGTAATCGCCGACTGCACGGTAACGATGGGGTTTCCGAAAACAGGCATCATTGCCCAGCCGGCCCTCGAATATGTCGGTAACCTCGAAGTGGTGGACATCGGAATACCGGATGACTACACCTGCAAACCGGGGCCGCCGCCCGAGTTTCTTTCACAGGCAGAGACGGCGCATCTCATGCCCTCGCGGAGCGCGACATCGCATAAGGGAACTCACGGAACCGCCCTGGTCATTGCCGGATCCGGAAGCTTTCCGGGCGCCGCCGTCCTTTGCGCTATGGGCGCTGTGCGGTCCGGTGCCGGTCTCGTAAATGTCGTCACAACAGAGAACGCAGCTGCGTCCGTCGCAGCGGCCGTGCCAGAGGCCATTGTCCGTGCGGTAAAACCAGACGGGACAGGCGCCATGGATCCGACAGCGGTTAAGTCGGCGGTCGAAGCCGCGGCCAAGTATCACAGTGTTGTGCTGGGGCCCGGGATGACCGACGCGGACGCCACTTTACAGATTGTAAAATGGGTTTTGGAAAGGGGCGACAAACCGGTTGTGCTGGACGCCGACGCTCTAAATGTCATGGCCAGGTGCGGACCGGAAATTACCTGCGCTGCGGACGCTGTAATGACACCGCATCCAGGCGAGGCCGCCCGCCTCTTAGGTGCGAGCACCGCTGAAGTGCAGTCGGACAGGCCGGGCGCGCTCCGGCGGCTGGCCTGCAAATACAGGGCGGTTATGGTCCTCAAAGGCGCGGGCACGCTCATATCATCATTGAAAGACGAATACATTAACCTTACAGGTAACGCGGGCATGGCCAAGGGCGGCTCAGGGGACGTACTTGCAGGTCTTATAGGAGGCCTGCTGGCCCAGGGCATTGAAGCTCCCGCAGCAGCCAGGCTCGGTGTATACGTTCATGGACGTGCGGGAGACATCGCCGCATGCCGCGGGTCCATGCAGGGAATGACCGCAAGCGACACCGCTTCGTGCTTACCCGACGCGTTCGCGTCGCTCGCTTAGGGCGTGACCGGCCACGGTCGACAAAGCCGCACTGCCAATGCGATATTGACTTGTTAGTGAATTGCTCCCTATACTCCAATTCGCGCTAAAGTGAAACACAGGGCAAACCATGGCTGACAAAACAGACAGCAACGTGCAGGAACCGGAGGGTGTCTACAAGAAGGCGCTCCTGTTCGAATTGGATAACGTTGGCGTAAAGGGGCGCGAACTTATTTACGATGTGCTTTCCGGCATACTTGAAGAGAAAGACGTGGACTTCAACTTCGGTCTCTTCTGCCAGCACTGCCTGTACCCGCCAACAAAGAACTATATCCCGACCCTTTTGAGCAAATCGGGAAGGACCCGCCTGTCCGAAGAAAAGCTTACCTCGGAAGTAAGCGAAGCCGTGAAGCTGATGTTCGTTGACGGAAACATTAAACTTAACGACGGCATGATGCCCCTAATTGACAGGGCTGTAGCCGATGGCGCTTCCATCGGTGCAGTGAGCGTTTTTGACGAGGAGACTACAGGAAGAATTACGGAGAAGCTTGGCCTGGATGAGAAGGGGATAGTAACTCTCTCAAACGGTTCTGAAGATAAGCACGTGCCAAGCACGGACTCATGGCTGAAGATGTCAAAGAGCATGCGCGTTCCGGCGAGCTGCTGCGTCGTTATTGCTTCGAGCAACATGGCCTGTAAAGCCGCGCTGTCCGCGGGCATGCGGTGCGTTGTGCTGCCGGACAAGTTCACGTCTTTCCAGGACTTCGGAGGAGCAGACTTTGTCCTCGAGTCACTGGATGGCGAAGGCGCTGACCGCGTCATGGGCCTATTGGATCTCTAAATTCCGCCGTGCTCCACACATCCCCAACGGAGGTCACCGATGAAGACTCAATTTGAAGAAGCCCGTGCAGGTGTCATTACCGACGCTGTGCGAGCAGCCGCCGAGGCGGAGCATGTTGACCCGGAAACAGCCGCTCGAGATATTGCGGAGGGTGTGGCCGTGCTCACCCTCAACCCCGCGCATACGAAATGCCGCCCTACTATTGTCGGTCGCCGCTACAGCACGAAGGTAAACGCGAACATAGGACGCTCGACGGGCAGCTCCGATCTTTGCGGAGAGATGGAGAAGCTCAGGTGCGTAATCGAGGCCGGCGCGGACTTCGTCATGGACCTCAGCGTGGGCGAGGGCATCGATGCCATCCGCGAAGAGATGATTGCGCGCAGCCCGCTGCCGCTCGGAACGGTCCCTATTTATGAGGCATTCTGGCGGGCGCAGGGCGATATTTCCAAGCTCACGGCGGAAGGCCTTGTGGAAGCAATTGCACACCAGGCTGAGCAGGGCGTGGACTTTATGACAATACATGCGGGCCTTCTCAGGTCGCACCTCGAGATTTCGGCGAAACGTAAAATGGGAATTGTGAGCCGAGGGGGATCGCTCATCGCCGAGTGGATGGCAAAGAACAATTGCGAGAATCCTTTCTACAGCAGATGGGATGACATTCTGCAGATCTGCCACGAACATGATGTCACGGTATCGCTTGGTGACGGTTTGAGGCCGGGCTGCCTCGCGGACGCGAGTGACGAGGCCCAGTTTGCCGAGCTCGACGAACTCGGTAAGCTTGTGCTCCGCTGCCGCGAAGCGGGCGTGCAGGTCATGGTCGAAGGGCCGGGCCACGTCCCTTACGACCAGATCCAGATGAACATCGAAAGGCAGATAGAACGCTGTCACGGCGCCCCGTTCTACGTGCTCGGCCCGGTAGTTACCGACGTTGCAGCCGGATACGACCACATAGCTTCCGCGATCGGCGGGACGGCAGCTGCATTCCATGGTGCCGCGCTTTTATGTTACGTCACACCCGCGGAGCACCTGGGACTTCCCACGCTTGAAGACGTCAGGGAGGGGATTGTCGCGCACAGGATTGCCGCGCACGCGGCAGACGTGGCGAAAGGCCTCGAGTGGGTCAGGCAGCGGGACAACGATATGTCGGACGCGCGCGCGCAGTTTGACTGGGACCGTCAGTTCTCCCTTGCCCTCGATGGAGAAAAGGCCCGTGAGAAATACGAGTCTATGAAGGACGACAGCAGTGACGATGATTACTGTTCCATGTGCGGCAAAGAATTCTGCGCCATCCGGACGACTCAGCGCTTGAAGGATGAACTCGCAAAGCAGTCGTGACATGCCCGACAGAAGAAAAGACACGGGAATACATAAGCTTCTCGACACCGTGCAAAAGCTCCGCTCCGAAAACGGCTGTCCATGGGACAGGAAGCAGACACTAGAGAGCCTCAAGCAGTACCTGATCGAAGAAAGCTATGAAACCATAGACGCTATTGACTCGGGCGATGTCGATCTGCACTGCGAGGAACTGGGCGATGTTCTCCTTCAGGTGGCCCTGCAGGCAGAGATACGCAGGGAGGGCGGCGAGTTTGATTTCGATGACGTTGCCGACCGCCTTGCCGAGAAGCTGATCCGGCGCCATCCCCACGTGTTCGGTTCCGCCAAGGCCGATACGGCTGACGAGGTGCTGAAGAACTGGGAGGAGATCAAGGCCGAGGAGCGCGTAGAAAGCAGGAAGACCATCTTCGACAGTATCGCCAGGCATCTCCCGGCCCTTCAGAAGGCCCAGAGAATACAGTCGAAAGCGTCACGGGTGGGCTTTGACTGGGATGAAGTGACGGATGTGATCGACAAAGTGGAAGAAGAACTCGAAGAGATGAAGGCCGCGATTAAGTCAGGCGATGAGGACGCCATTGAAGAGGAAATCGGGGACCTCCTCTTTTCGATCGCTAATTTGTGCCGCTTTGTTGATGTTGTCGGGGAACACGCGCTTGAAGGGTGCAATCGGAAATTCATGCGTCGGTTCGGCGCCATGGAGCAGAGGATCCAGGCTGAGGGCAAGGACCTTTCCGCCTGCTCGCTGGAAGAGATGGAAAAGCACTGGGTGGCGGCCAAGCATGCCGAGCGGGAGCAGAAGCGGAAGCGGCCAGACGATAGAGGATAGAGGGCAGCTTTCGGCAGTGAAGATGCCTCGTGACAGATAGAGGCGTTTACAAGTCGGACGAGGTGGAACTCGTCCCTCCCCGGCATGGCTGATTAACTGGCTGGCGCCGCCGCGGGCTTCCTCATCCTGGCCAGCTTGTCTTTCAGCGACATGGGCGGAGCAGAGACGGACTTTCCGTCGAGCCTTCTTTCAAGATCCTTTATCTGTGATGCGAGCTCAGCTATAAGGGCCTTGGACTCATTCAGATCATTTTCATCTGGAGCTGTGGGCATGGCAAGCATTTCGCCAAGAGTGGTCTTTTCATTGGTCCTGACATTGGTTATCTCAGACTGAGGAGTTGCCAGCCCGTCTTTGATGAGGTACGGGAGCGCGAAGAGGTTGGCAGGGCCGAACGTGTCGCCGTCCTCCAGGGTAATGTTCCATTCCATCCTGAGTTCCGGGAGAGACTTTGCCGGCTTCCAGTCCTTGCCGTCAGGTGAGATGAGGTGGTCTGCTTCGATGCGGAGCTGTTCAACCCAGTCCTTGAGCTCATCGAGCGAGACAGGCCCGTATGTCTGTCCTTCAATCTTCAGGTGCCACTGACTGGGCGTCAGCGCTTTCTTGGCCGCCTGCAGTTCTGTCTCCATTTGGGCGGACGCTTTCTTTGCGGATTGGATTTCGGCGACTGCCTTCTCGAGCTTCTCCTGAAGAGCGGTTTCTTGCTCAGCCGCGCTTTTCTTCGCGGATTCCGCTTCAGCACGGGCAGCATCGAGCTGTTTCTTTAGGTCCGCTTCGCGCCTGCTTGAATCTGATTTGGCCGCCTCCGCATCGGCGAGCGACTTCTCAAGTTTCTTCACCTTATTGTCCGAGGCCGCCAGCCTGGCCCTGGCTTCATTAAGCTCAGAGGTATCGGGTTCAGGAATGCCGAGAATTTCACCGAGAGAGGTCTTGTCCTGGGTCCTGACGTTGGTTATCTCAGACTGAGGATTTGCCAGCCCGTCTTTGATTAGGTAAGGGAGCGAGAAGAGGTTGGCAGGGCCGAACGTGTCGCCGTCCTCCAGCGTAATGTTCCATTCCATCCTGAGTTCCGGGAGGGTCTTTGCCGGCTGCCAGTCGCTGCCGTCAGGCGAGATAAGGTGGTCCGGCTCGATACGAAGCTGTTCGACCCAGTCCTTGAGCTCGTCCAGTGAAACAGGTCCGTAGTTCTGGCCTTCAATCTGCAGGTGCCAGGTGTCGGGAGTGATCGCCTTCTTCGCTGAATCGAGCTCCTCCTGAAGCTCTGACTCCCGTCGTGATGAAGAGTCTTTCAGCTCAGCGGTATCCGCCAGGGCCTGCTCGAGCTTCTGGCTCAGCTCTCCTATCGTGGCGCGCAGGCCGTCTGATTCAGACCGAGCGTCCTGGGAAATCTTTTCGGCATCAGCGGCCTTGCTGCGCTCGGCCTCGAGCTCCTCCGCCAGCTCCTCGATCCTGGCGTCCTTCTCACTCGAAACGGCCTGGAGCTGAACCTGAAGGTCAGCTGAAGCCTTCTGCAGGGATGCCGAGCTCTGCGCCTCCTCCGCCAGCTGCGCCTCGAGCTCCCTGATACTGACGTTGAGCTGCTCAATCTCGTTGACGCTCGAGGCAAGCTGCTGCTTCATCGTGGCGATCTGTTCTTCCGCCTGCTTCACGGCCGCAGCTTTGTGTTCTGCCGCGCTCAACGCCTGTTCGGCCTGCTCCCTGCTGGCGTCAATGTCTTTCTTGGCCGCCTCAAGCATCTCCGTAGCAGCCTGCGCGTCGTCTTCGAGCAAACGCGTGCGCTGTTTCAGCTCTTCATTGGCCTTCGTGAGGCGGGCATTCCTCTTCTTCTGCAGCTGCAGCTGCTTCTTAAGCTCAGCACTGTCCGCGGCAGCTTTCTCAAGCGACTTTACCTGCTTGCGAAGCTCGCCCTGAACCTTTTTGGACTCTTTTTCTGCTTCCTTATTTGATGAACGCAGCTTCTCGTACCGTTTCTCATATGAAGCTATCCGCCTTTCGAGCTGGGCAGCCGTCTTAGCCAAGTCCTTCTCGCGCTGTTTTGCAGCGTCTGCTTCTGCCTTCTGTCCTTCCTGCAGCTTTTCATGCCGAGCCTGCAGTACCTCCAGTTTCTTGAGCGCTGACTTGAGCTCCTGACGTGCAATCGTGACCTCGTCACGGTGTTTAGCGTGGTGTCCGTCGTGTTTGACTGCGAGCTCTTCATGTTCGCTCTTGGCTTTGGCGAGCGCGGCCCTGGCTTCCTCGAGCTGGAGCTTTACGGTCTCGGATGCGGCTTCTGCATCCTTCAGGCTCTTTGACAGAGATGCCTTCTGCTCGGCCAGCTGCTTCTCGAGCTTGGCGCGCAGGTCAGTTTCTTTCTTAAGTGCCTCACGTGATGATATGGCGTCGGATTCCAGGCCCTTGAACTTGTCCCGTATAGACTCAAGATCTTTTGCCTTCTTCTCGGCGGCCTCAGCCCTTTTAGATTCCTCTTGCGCGCGAGCCTTGAGGTCCGTGTTCTCTTTGCGGGCTTTTTCGAGGTCGGACTTGAGTGAAGCCGTTTCCTTCTCGAGCCGGTCCAGCTTTTCGGAGAGGGACTTCTGTTCTTCTTCGGCAGAGGCCTTATGGTCGCTTGCCTTGCTTGTGGAGGCCTGAACCTGGTTTCGCAGCTGTTCGATTTCTTTTCTCGAAGTCTCGGCTGCGGACTCCAGCTCGGCAACTCGGGCCGAGGCGCCGCCGGCATGCTGCAGCTGCTGCTGAAGCCTGCTGTTCTGCTGCTTCAAAGAGTCCAGCTCCTGCGTCAGGGACTTGGTCTGAACTGTAGACTCCTGCAGCGAGGCCCTTAGCTGTCCCATCTCAGACGTCTCCGAGCGTTCGGCGGTCAGCTGTGCGCGCATTCGCTCAAGCTGATAGTTGGAGGTCTTGAGCTGCTCTTCAAGTTTTTCGACCGCGTCCGTAAGGGAGTCATTTTCTTTGCGAAGCTTGTCAGTGGCCTTGAGTTTGGTGTTCGCGTCCGCCAGCTCTTTCTCGAGCCGATCATGTTCGGCCCGCGCGGCCTCGACGGAAATCTCGAGTTCGGACGCCTGCTTCTTAAACCGTTCGGCCGAATCGGCATGTCCCGAAGCGGAGCTTAACTCGGCTTTGGCTTTCTTCAGCTCTTCCCTGAGCTTTTCACATTCCGCCTTAACTCCAGCCTGCGCCTCTATGTCCTTGCGGGCCTGCGCCAGCTCGGTAACCTTCGCCTGCTTATCTGCATTGGCGGCCTTTAAGCTCTTCTCGAGTTCCGCAATTCGCGCGTTCAGCTTCTCCGCCGCGTCCACTTGCTTCTTGGCCTGGTCAAGCTCATGGAGGATGGACTCTTTGTCCTGCTCGGTCTTCTTGATGTGGCGCTCAAGGTCCGGTATGCGGGCCTTGGCGACTTCAGCGGTTTCCAGCTGCTTCCGGGTCTGGGCGAGCTGGCTTGTGAGGTCGCTCTTTTCGGCCAAAGCCTGTTTTAGGGATTTCTCAAGCTCGGCTATCTGGGATTTCACCGACTCCGAAGCGCCAAGCTTCTTGTTCATCTTGGCCATTCTTGCTTCGACTTCCGCCTGCTGCTTCTCCATTTCCTTGACGCGAGCTACCAGGGAGATGTTTTGCGATTCGAGTTTATCGGCGATCGCGACCCGGGCGCCGGCCTCTTTGAGCTTCTTGGCGAGGTCGCTCTTTTCGGATTCGCTGCCGTCAAGGGCCTTCTGGAGTTCAGCGATCTCAGTGGAGAATTGTTCCTCCAGAGCCTTGGCGGTCTTTTCCGCCTGCGCAACCTTGGTGGCGAGGTCATCGCGCTCTTTGGTAATTGTGGCACAGGACTGCTCCAGGTTCTGAATCCTGTTTTGAGTCTCCTTCTTCAGCGTCTCGAGCGAGGCGGCAAGTTCCGGATGGTCGGACGCCAGTTTTTGGGCCGCTTCCAGCTTCGTCCTGGTTTCCGCCAGGACCTTTTCCATGCGGTCATGCTCGGCGTCAGCGGCTTCGACAGAAATCTCAAGCTCGTTGACCTGGTCCCTTAATTCCTTTGCCTCGTTGGCCCAGCCGGCGGCTGTTTCGAGATCGCGATTTGCTGAGCGCAATACCTTCTCCAGCTCATTGCGCCTGGCTTCCAGCTCGGCAGCTGCCGCGGCCTCCTCTTTGGCCTCGGCCAGCTGCTCAGCCATAGCAGCCTTTTCTTTTCCGGCTGCATCCAACGCCTCGGCCAGCTTGGCCTTTCCGGCAGAGGTCTCCTTAAGCTCGCTTTGCAGCTTATCAAGCTGCTCGCGAACCCGTCCGGCCGCAGTCAGCTGCTGCCTTGCCTGCGCCAGCTGTTTTGAGAGATCGCTGCTTTTGGATTCGGCGGCGGTGAGCGACTGTTCCAGCTCCGGGATCCGGGCCTTCTCTTTCTCGGCGCTTTCAAGCAGTGCGTTTGCCTTGGCCAGTTTGCTCGAGAGATCGTTCCGTTCCGATGTAATGTTTTTAAGCGATGCCTCGAGATCCGCGATTTGGGACTTGGCGGCTTCCGATGTGTCCAGTTCCTGGGTCAGCTTCGTCATTCTCGACTGGCTCTCAGCAACCTGCTTTTCCATGTCCGCGACTTTGGCCAGCAGTGATGTATTCTCTGATTCCAGCTTTACGCCCGCGTCCGCCTTTTTCCTGGCTTCGTCCAGCCGGGAGGCAAGCTGCTTCATCTCGGCCGCAGTCTTTTCACGCTCCTGCTCAAGCTCGGAGATGCTGCTCTTGAGCTCTTCGGCCGCGGCTGTTCCGCTTTCGCGCGCCTTGGCGAGCTGTTCGCTGAGGTTGTTCCGGTTCTGATGGGCCTCCTTGAGCTCGTTTTCGAGATCCGCGATCCTGCTCCTCAGTTCCTCCGTCAGGTCTTTCTGCCTTTGGGCTTTTTCCAGGCTCTTTCGGGCGGAAGAGAGCTCATCGTGGAGCGTTTCCACTTCCTTGGCGAGGCGGCTCTTCTCGGCGGTGAGTGTCTCTACGGTGCGCGCGCTTCTCTGTGCCTTTTCAAGCTCGGCTGCGAGGTTGTTCTTTTCAGCGCTGATCTTGTCCATTTGCGACTTCATCTCGCCCAGGGCGGCTTCTGAAGATGACGCGCCCTGCTGGATCTGCGTATGCAGGGCCGCTATGGAGTTTTCCGCTGCGGCAAGCTTCTTCTCTGCCGCCTCTGCCGCCTGCTTCGCCGCGTCGCGTTCCTGTGCGGCACCGGAAAGGCGCTCCTTCGTGTCCTCGATGCGTTCGTGCATCTCGGCGACAGCGCTTTCCATCCCGTTTATTTTTTCAACGAGTTCCTGCTCATGTTTCGCAAATTCATCACGGCTGGTGGCCGCGCCGGCCTGCAGGCTGTTGACTGTTTGGGTCAGGCGATCGCGTTCGGCAACGATCTGCTCGATCTTCTTCTGTGCTTCTGAGAGCGCCTGGCCCTTTTCCGTATCCTTGGCCTGGACCCGGCCTTCGAGCGTGGAAATCTGGGATTCCGTATCGGACAGTTTTTCGTTCAGCTCCTTGATCGTAAGGGAAGCGGCCTGGCTTTCCTTTTGGAGCTGCTCTATGCGGGACTGGAGCTTCCTGGTTTCTGCCTCTGAATGAGTCTCCATCCTGGCGCGGATGTTCTGCTCTTCTGCGAGCTGTTTCTTGAGTTCGTCAAGGTCAGCCGAGGCGCTGGTGGATGACTGCTCAACTGCCGTAAGCTTCTGGCGGAGCTCCTCTTCGTGCCTCTTGCTTTCCTGCTCGAGGGTCTTGCAGTGTTCCTGCTCCTGCTCGAGCTTCCTTCTGGTTTCGGTGAGTTCCTGCTCGAGGTTGCGCGCGCGGGACGTGCTCTTCTCCTGGAGGGCCTTGAGGGCCGCTGCCGTGCGCTCGAGCTCTTCCCTGGCCGTTTTGGTTTGCCTGGAGATTTCCTCCAGTTCCTTTTCGACCGAACCGCGTCGGGCCTCCTCGCTGTCGGCGCGCTCTTTTTCGCGCTTAAGTTCGTCGCGAACGGCGCTTACCTCTTTAGGTGCCTCGGCCAGCGACTGCCGCAGCTCCTGGAGCTGTTGCTGATGGGCCTTGTCGCTTTCGCGGCTCTTCTGGACAAGCTCTTCGCCACGCTGCTTCTGGCGTTCGATTTCGGCCTTCAGGTCGGAAATGCTCTTCTCCATCTGGGCCTTGTCTTCGGTAAGGCCTTCTATGGTCCGAGCCAGTTCTGATTCCTTGAGTTCGAACTTGCTGCGTTCCTGCGTGTGTTTATCGCGTTCAATGGTGAGCTGGCGGCGCAGGTCATCCAGCTGCTCGGGTGACTTGCGGGAGCTCTTTTCAAGGTCAGCGATGCGCTTGAGCAGGGAGCGCTCTTTTTCCCTGGCCTTGTGTGTCGCCTCGTCGAATTCGGACTGCTTGTCCTGCAGCTCCTTCTTGAGCTTGTTAAGCTCCGCACCCCGCTCCTGGACCTGCTGGGAGAGGTCTGCAACCAGTTTGGACATTTCTGATTGAGGTGAAGGTGCGGGCGTCTCTTTGGGTTCGATCTTCAGCGGCGCTTTTGCTTCCTTGGTGGGGACGGCCTTCGGCTCGATCTTCAGCGGCGCTTTCGCTTCCTTGGTGGGGACGGCGTTCGGGTCGATTTTTACAGGAGCCTTCGCCTCCTTCACCGGCGCGGGCTTTGGTGCCTCCTGCCGCGCCGCATGCGTTGCTGAGCTTACGAGGCCCTTTCCGGGAGTGCTTCCGGCTGAAAGTTCTGATTTGAGGCTGCTGTCTTCCTCTATCAGCGACTTAATTGTAACCTGTTTCTTCGTTTGCGGGTTGATCAGGACAGCGTCCGGCTCGATGATGCCCCGCTGCAGAAGGAACGGTGCCGCCAGCAAATTGAACGGTCCAAACTTCTTGCCGTTTTTAAGTTCAACAACCCAGTCCATCTTAAGATCAGGCAGCTCCTGGGCGGGAAACCAGTTCTGGCCGTCAGTGGAGATGTCGTTTCCGGCAACGACCCGGCCCTGTGTGGCCCAGTCGCAAAGGGTGAGAAGGGAGATGGGGCCGTAAACCATACGCTCACCGCCACTGGAGGGTATTCCGAGATACCAGCTGCTGGACTCTCCGGTCTCGTTCTTGAATCCGTCGTAAAGTCTAGACATTCCTCTCCTTCAAGGCGCAATTCGGGTGCAACGCCCTCGAAAAGTATGCTTGTGCAAGGCATTCCCGTCAAGTGATTAAGGAAGAAACAGGGGGCGCCTTAAAAGGGCCTTTTCAGGGGCCGGCAGCGAGTGCGGATGCTTGCGTTTGCCTGATTATGCTGATAAAGATACGTGATGATCACGATAGGCGTAGAAAAGCTTAGAAAAGCCCTGGATGAGACGGGCCGTTATGTTACGCCCGAGGACGTTGTTATGCGCTGCCTCGACCACCCGTTCGGCAGGTATGATTTCTGGCTGCATCTTCTTCTTCTCCGCGTAATATGGCGCGGATGTGGTGAATCGCGTCGAAACAGGTTCGACCGCTGGTGCTGGGCGGAGCACGCTGTAAGAAGCATCTGGGCCGTGGAGAGGTGCGGCGGAACGGTTGAGATTGTTGACGGCGACCTCGCCAAAGTCAGCAGCCCGGCGGTATTCGTTGCGAACCACATGAGCATGCTTGAAACCCTGATAATGCCCGGCCCGGTCCTGGCCTACCACGATGCTACGATAATCGTGAAGCAGGCGCTCCTGGACATGCCGTTTTTCGGGCGGCTCATGCGCGATGCAGGCGCCATAGGTGTGGGTCGAAAAGATCCGCGGCAAGATCTCAAGGTCATGATGGAAAGAGGCGTGAATGAGCTCAAGAACGGCAGGTCCATCATGATATTTCCGCAATCTACGCGTTTGCCGATATTTGATCCCAGCAAGTTTAACAGCATAGGAGTGAAGATGGCGGTCCGGGCCGGATGTCCAGTTATACCCGTTGCGCTGAAGACAGATCTGCTCGGGATCGGAAAGGTCATAAGGGACTTTGGGAAAGTGGACCGCAGCAAGAAGGTCTGGTTCAAGTTTGGCGAAGCGATACCCCCAGACATGGACCGCAAGGAGATGCATGCCAGGTGCGTAGATTTCATTGTTTCTAATCTGCGTGAGTGGGGTGCCGAAATCGTTGAACAGAATGATGCCGCTGGAGGGGCTAAGCATGGCAAATGAAAACCGGTCTCCGGATGGTACGGAAAGAATACTTCCTGACTTGCAGTCCAGTCTCCTGTGCGATGACGTCAGGCAGGAGCGGAATGGAAAGTTTATGCTCATCGGGCTCTTCGATTTGATAGGCGTTCCTAAATATCCGGCAATGTTTCATCGGCTCTGCGTGGTCAACCGCTGGTGCTGCGGGTCAGGCCGCTTTCACCAGCACAGCCGGATACTGGGACCTGACGGAAACACTGTGATGATAGAGGGGAAGGATGTAGAGATACGGCTGCCCGAGACGGAAGCAACGGCAACCAGTGTTGAAATTTTCATGAATGTGAAGTTTGAAACGGAGGGAACCTATTGGATTGAGATCCTCCTGGACGGAGACCTTAAACTTCGTTACCCGCTCAAGGCCGCGACAGTGCAGAACAAACAGGGGCAGGGAACCCAGAACGCATAATGAAGAGCTGGATCGAAATCGATCTTGGGCGACTCAAGTCGAATGTTGAATCGCTCCGATCAGCTGTCGGCGAATCTACGGAGATCATCTACGTGGTCAAGGCCAACGCTTACGGCCACGGCGTGGAGCAGGTGGCAAGAGGCGCCTGGGACGCAGGTGTAAGGTGGTACGCGCTCGCGCATGTCTCAGAGGCCAGGGAGGTCCGCGAGGTCCTTCCGGAAGCGAACATCATGATAATCGGGCCAGTGGCTCCCGCGGAGGTAGCTGAGTGCGTTGAAGGCCGCTTCACCCCGATGACTACAGGGCTTGAACACGGCAGGAGCCTGGGGGCAAGAGCGGAAGAAATTGGCGCCGAGCTTGAGTGCCACGCAAAGATTGACACAGGAATGGGTCGGCTGGGAATACGCTGGCAGGACGCCCTCGCTGAGCTGCGGGGGCTTAAGAAGGTGAACGGCATCAAGCTCTCAGGCATATGCACGCATTTCGCATCCGCAGAGGCGGATTCCCGTGCGTTCTTCGATGAGCAGAGGAAGCGTTTCGAGGCGCTGCTCGCGGATCTTCTCGCCGAAGGGATAGATCCCGGTTTCAGGCACGTTTCCAACAGCGGCGCGGTGTTCCTGGAGCCCGAGGCTGACTTTGACGGGGTTCGTCCCGGAATCATGCTCTATGGCTACGGACCTTCATCGCGCAGGAGGGAAGTTGAGATCGGGCCGATACTGCAGTGGAAGGCGCGAGTGGGTCAGGTGCGGCGGATTCCCGCAGGATCAACAATCAGCTACAACAGCACTTATGTAACCCCAGAGGACACATGCATCGCGGTAATAGAAGTTGGGTATGCCGATGGATTTCCGCGGGCCCTGAGCAACAGGGGGCACGTCCTTGTTGCCGGTAAGCGCGCGAAGGTCGTTGGAACTGTAACGATGAGCCTCCTGATGGTAGACGTGGGACTGGATGCTGATGTCCGGCAGGGAGATGAAGCGATTCTTATCGGCCGGCAGGGAGATGAATCAATATGGGCCGACGAGCTGGCTGCGGAGGCGGGAACAATAACATATGAGATCCTGACCGGGATCAAGCCGGGCGAAATCAAGGTGGTAGAATGAGTTTCGGGACAGGCCGGATAGGACTGCTGGGAGGTACGTTCAACCCCGTTCACAGCGGACACCTTTCCCTTGCCCAATCGGCGTTTGAAGGGTTCGACCTGGACAAGGTGGTTTTCATTCCCTGCCGCAAGCCGCCCCACAAAGACGCGGCGCCACTGGTTTCGGCGGAGCACAGGCTTGCGATGCTTGAGATGGCCATAGAGGACGACATCCGTTTTGAAACAAGCCGTGTTGAGATCGACCGCCAAGGTCCTTCCTACTCAATTGATACTGTCCGCTCGTTTGCCGAAGAATATCCCGGCCAGGAGCTGTTTTTCATAATAGGCGCGGATACGCTTCCGGAACTGCATCTCTGGAAGGACATCGGGAAGCTGCTTGAAATGTGCAGGTTCATCTCCTTCGAACGACCCGGCACGGACACGTGCAGCCTGACGCCGGAGAAGATAGACCTTCCCGATCCATGGCCGGAGAAACTTCTGAAGGACCTTTCCAAAGGGATGCGGTTTGAGATATCATCCTCGGAGCTGCGCTATCGTATTGCTGAAGGGTTCAGCATCAAGTATCTTGTTCCGCAGCCGGTCGAGATGTATATCGCAGAGCACGGTCTCTATAGATCGTGAGGTCGGACGAAGATCCGAAATTGAACAGAGCAGGGGGCATGGCGCATGGCGCAGAAGAAAGAGAAGAAGGCCAAAACAGGTTATCCTGAGATCGTAGGGCTGGCCGTAGAGGCCGTAGAAGCCAAGATGGGCCGGGATGTGAAAGTCTATGACGTTCGCGGCAGGAGCTCCATAACGGATTTCTTCCTGGTGGCATCAGCTGCCAGCGGGCCTCAGCTCAAGGCCATATCCGAAAGTGTGTCTGTCGGGCTCAAGAAGAACGGTATTCATGCTCACAGGAAAGGCGGAGAACCCGACAGCGGCTGGATCGTGCTGGACTATATCGACCTGGTCATACACTTGTTCCAGCAGGAGAAGCGGGAGTACTACGCGATTGAAGAGCTGTGGGAAGAAAAAGATCGGTGATGTCCTCTGGTTCCGCTTCCTCTTCTATCGTAAATCCCTGAAGCCTCAGCAATGTGTTGGCCAGGCTCTTCAGCTGCTGTTCGTTGTCAGCGCTGCCCTCCTGTTCGGGCGCCTCTACTGATCCGTCTGACGCGAAGGCCACCATTATCTGCAGGTCGTCTACTCCGTAGCCTTCAGTGTCGGCAGGATTGTCCGCAGGGTTATAAAGCGCCGTGTAGGTTCCTGCAAGAAGGACGAGTACCGCTGCCGCAGCGGCGGCGTAGCGCCACAGGTTCGGGAAGCGCACGACGTTTTGCGGGCGAGCCGCCTGTTCGAGAATGCTGCTGACAGCTTCGGCGGAAGGCGCCGCGTCCGGCAGGGCCGAGCGGCCTTCCTGCATCAGCAGGCCAACGTCATTCCTGTATGCATCGCACTCGGAGCATTCAGCAAGATGACGGCCAAGCTCACCGGCCTTCTCGCGGGTCAGTTCGCCGGAGTCCTCGAGCAGTATCAGCTGTCTCATTTCATCACAGTATGTGTTTTCTGTTTTCATATCGCACCCTCCAGTTGGGCATATTCGTCTTTCAAAAGTTTTCGAAGATGAGTCATGGCGTACTGCATCCTGGCCAGAGCGGTATTGATTGATGTTCCCTGAATCCTGCAGATCTCCTTGAAGGGCATGTCGGATTTGACTCTCAGGATGAAGACTTCCTTCTGCTCCGGCGGGAGTTCTTCGACTGCCGCGGCGATACGCTGTCCAAGCTCCTCGGACGCAACCCGCCTGTCCGGGGCCGGGGTGTTGTCCGGCAGCTTCTGCTGCAGCGAAAGGCCTTCATCAGCCTCGTAATCGAGGCTGAGGTCCGGCTTCTTCCTGCGGGACTCATCAATAACAAAGTTTCGCGCTATTCTCATCAGCCACCCCGGGAAATTGTCCTGCTTGTATGTTGACAGCTTGCTGATCGCACGTACCCATACTTCCTGGAACACGTCATCGGCCGCCTGCCTGCTGCCGGTCATGTTCACAATATACCCCATCAGCGGGGAGCCGTGCCTGTTTACCAAAGCCTCCATAGCGGAAAGATCTCCATTTCTGTACATTTCCACCAGATCAGCGTCACTGGGATGCTGTTTCTGCCCGTCAGAGTCCGTCACCATTCAACCCTCCACACTAGTAATAACGATGGAAAAGACGCTTTATTGCCTTAAAAAAGAGGAAAAGCGTGTAATGCCGCTCCAGATGAGAAGTCCTATGTCAACAGTATCATTATAAAGATATTTGCCCATTTCTATCATGCTGGCTTTAGAGACAAGCACCACCCAGACGCATATTCCCAGCACGTTCATAAGGTATATGAAGGCGTAGGAGAAAAGGTGGCCGGAAGAGCGAATGTCGCTCTGCTGCTGCATAAGTGTGATAACCGTAAAGCTTAGATGGAAGCCCCAGGTGAAACCGATCAGGCCCAGCCAGACGGAATGGTATTTCTCTACTTCCCAGAAAATCAGCAGGATGTAGTAAAGCCCGATGAGAAGCACCGTGTACAGGGGGAAGAAGTATGGCGCGAGCGTAATCAGGAAGTTGGTCTTGGACAGGGTCACGGACCCTTTGTCCTTCGAAACCTTGAACTTGGACACGCGAGCGCCCATGAGCCATCCCCAAAGAGCGTGCGTCAGCTCATGCGCGAACACATAGGTCCTGACTGGGCGCGGAAGAAAGATGAATATCATTTGCCAGAGAAGAAATCCGGCAAGGAGGGCGAGCAGGGGGTAGGGAACCGCCTGCTCACCAGGATCGAGGCCCATTACCAGCGATGCCAATGTCTGGGTTCCTGCCATGCACAGGGGAACCAGAAGCAATCCGATGAAGAACCTTAGAACCCTCATTCCCCAAAGTGTGTCAGTGAGTTTCTTCCAATGGAAGGATCTTTTTTCAGAGGGCCGCCCGTGAGCCGATGTCCCTCACGCCTATTCCATGTTCTGCAGCCTTATGATAACGCTCTTTGACCCGGGGCTCGACGAGTCGCCGGCTGTCGACAGCACGTTTTCAGGCGCGAGTTTTGAGTCAGAGACCAGCATCTTTCGGACTTCTTCCGCGCGGGCCAGGCGAAGGGCGTAGTCCGCGATCCGGCTGCCCCCGGCTTCCGCGAAATCAGGCTCTGAAAGTCCGCTTATTACAAGGCGATACGGCTTCAGGGCCGTTCCGTAGTCTGCCCGGAGTGACTTGAGCGCGTCTATGCCCCGTTCAGTCATCGAGGTGCCATCCGTGAAAAGTCCTGATGGGAAGGTAATAGTGCACTCATAGTCCCCATAGGCTACGAGCATGCTGCTGTGGGAAAGTCCGGGCCACGCATGCACCTTTTCCGGTGCCTCGGGCTTAAGCGGGGCCGCAGCGGGCTCGACATTCAGCTCCGGTCCCGCCGTCGACAGGTATTCGTCGATTTCCTGCTGAAGAGTTTGTTCTTCCTTAACCGCCTCGTTTTCTACAGAGGGTGGTGTCGAGCGGAAGAGCTGCTTGACTCCGCCCACCGAAAGCAGGAGCAGAACTGCTGTCCCGATCAGAACCGCGACCCGCTTTTCCGAAGGGATGGCAATGAATACGGCCAGGACCTTTCTGGCCCGGATCTTCAAGATTTCAATGCCCAGTGAAAGACCGGCCGGAGCCCCGGATGCGGCGCCACTTTCCGGCCTGGCAAACTGCTTCTTGAGGAGCTCTGCCTGTTCGTCCACCTTTCTGGTAAGTGGCCCGACCTGTTTCCTGAGGTTCTTAAGCTCAACTGATGCGTCCTTAACCTCCTCAACCAGGCCAGTGTTCTCCCTCGCGAGCTCACGTTTCTCGGCTTCGAGTTCCTTGATATAAGCGTCGAGCTTCTGTACCTGCTTCCTGCCTGCTATGTCACGCTTCTCGAGCATACGCAGCGTGCTTCGCAAAGAGTGCTCAGAAGCAGAGGTCTCGCCGCGCACCGTGTCGAGATCGGCACTAAGCTTCTCAATATTTTCTGCTTTCTTCTCCAGCTTGGACTGAAGGTGCTGAACTTGGGACTCAAGGACGCGCTGCTGCTTGCCGGCATCTTTCGCCACGGACGCCAGGCGTGAAAGTGCGTCGTCCAGGCGATTGGTCAGCTCCTCATTGTCGGCTGCCGCCGCATCAAGCCGGCCCTTTAGGTCTTCAGAGTTTGCCTGCAGTTCAGAGATCTGGCTGTCGGAAGCGGCGCGAAGTTCGCCGAACTTCTCTGATGACTCGGACACCTGTTCGCGCAGTTCCTGCTCCCTCCTGCCCGTGTCTTCCACCAGCTGCTTGTAATCTGCCTCCAGCTTTTGCCGCTGGGCCTCGGCTTCCTGCAGCTGCGCCTTGGTGTGTTCGAGTTCATTCGAAAGCTGGTCGGCCGCCGTATCTCGCTGCTCGAGCGCCTCGCGCAGGTTCTCGGAATCGGCCTCCAGGGCCTGGCACGAGCTGAGATGCTCTTCCTCGCTGGAAGCCAGCCGGGTGAGCATTTCCTGAGTGGACGCCTCAAGATCAGCGACAAGCGTTCTTAATGATTCGGCCTCTGAGGAACGCGCTGACAGTTGTGAGTCGAGCTCCTCGACACGGGCTTTAAGCAGGCGGACCTCATCCTTAAGGTTCTGCTCTCTTGCAGTAAGGCTTTCCTTTTCATTGGTGAAAGAGACGTCAAGGTTGCGGTTCTTCTCTTCCAGCTTCTCTATTGTGCCTGCTGCCGCCTGGAGCTTCTCGTTAAGCCTGCTGATCTCACTGTCCGCCTTTGTGACCTGTGTGTTCAGCGTTTCCGCCTGTCCGCTTCGCTCAGCCAGCTGTTTTCGCAATGACTCTACAGTGCCTCTCTCCTTCTCGAGGGAGTCCGCGAGGCCCGCAATCTCTTTTGATGCTGAGCCGGAGATGCGCGTCCGCTCGGCCTGAATGGCTTCCAGCTCCTCGCGAAGCCCGGCAATTGTCGCCGCTGATTCGGCTGACTCTCTGGAGTGCCGCGCCTCCAGTTCTGCGGCCCTCTCCGACGACTCTGACAGAGCCTGTTTTGCTTCTGCCAGCTCCGCCCCAAGCTTTTCCCTTTGGCCGTTTAACGACGTCTCCTTGACTTGCAGTTCGTGTTCGAGCTCGGATATGCGTTCACGGGCTTGTGATAGATGAGAAGACTCTGTCCGGGCCCCATCTTTGGCCTGCTCCAGCTTGCCCTCAATCTCTTCGGCCTTCAGTTTCGCACGAGCCAGCTCGGCGACATAATCATCCTTCTGTAAGCGCAGCTTCTGCTGGAGCTGCTGTATTTCGTGCTGCAGGTTCTCCTGAGCTGCCTGCGCCTGCTTCCTGAAAGACTCCATTTCAGAAGACTTTTCCCTGAGGCCTTCCGCTGAACGGGTCAGGCCGTCGTTGGCCGCATCCAGCCTGTTTTCGAGCTCGGAAATCCGGCCTTTGAGGGTTTCTGTTTCAGCTTTGGCCTGCTGCCTGAACTCCTGCATCTCTTCGCCTGAACAGGAGAGCTGGTCCTGGAGCCTGGCGGTTTCTGAGTCGGCGGCGGTCAAATTCTGTTTCAGCTGGCCGATCAGTGCGTTGAGCCTGAGCTGTTCCTCTTCCAGCAGCAGGTTTGCCTGCCTCAGGCTTTCCTTTTCTTCCGAGAAAGACTCATCCTGCGAATCAAGCTCGTCAAGCTGCTGCTCCGACTCTTTCTTAAGCTGCTCGTAATGTTCCGTAAGCTGATGAAGCTGTTCGGCCGTTCCCTCGAACTCCTTTCTCAGGGCCTCGGACTCGGCCTCCAGGGAGACCGTCTTTTCGCGATAGCCGAGCCCCTCTGCCCGGAGCTGCTCAATCGTGTTTCTCGACTCTTCAACTTCGGCGGCCAGCTCGCCCAGCCGGGTTGTAAGCTCCTGCTCTTTGCGCCTCGCCTGCTCAGAGGCCGCATCATGTTTGCGGCGCTGGGACGCCAACTCATGCTCCAGCTCTGCCGCCTGGGAGCGTGCGTCCTGTGCCCTGTTTAAAAGCTCCTCTTCTTCAGCTGTTATTCCCTGCGCGTATTCGGCATGCAGGGACTGCTGTCTTTCCAGCTCGGTATGTAAGCGGGCAATACGCTCTTCAGCATCCTTGGCCGTCACTTCGGCGATGGATTTGAAATGTTCGATCTCCGCCTGCAGTTCGGATTCCCGGGCGGACCAGCTCTTGATATGCTCGTCAAGGGATGACTTCTTCTCGGAAAACTCGTCAGACCTGTCGTCCAGGTCGGAGGAGAGCGTGTCGATTCGGGCTTGAAGTGACCGGGCTTCTGCGCGCGCCTTGTCTGCCTGCTTTGACAGGGCAGTCCGTTCTTCTTCAAATACTCCTGCCTGCTCGGCTATCTTCTCCTTAAGCCGTTCCTCTGTGGTCTCGTGCTCTTTGATTTTGGCTTCGAGCTGCGAGATGGATCCGCTGAGCCGCTTCTCGATCGAGCCGGAGCCGTCTTCCTCTGGGCTTGATTCGCGGTTTTCACGTTCGGCCCTCTCGTGGGCGCTGTTCAGGTCGTCTTCGGCTTCCGTGATCCTTTCCTTGAGCTCGTCTATCTCGTTCTGTAGCTCGGCCTCCGTTTCGAGTCGAACTCTTCTTTCCTCATTGTAAAGCCGCTCCCATTTTTTCTCTTTGGCCTTTTGAAGAGCCGGCTTGCTCTCCTCCTGTTCATCGGATTCCCTGGAATGCAGAAGGTCGCCGACCACCACCTGTTTACTGGTGTGCCGGTGCACGAGTGTCGCCTCTATGGGGATGGAACCGCTTTCGACAAGGTTCGGCACGGCCAGCACATTGAAGGGACCGTAACTGTGGCCGTCGGGCAGCTCCGCCATCCAGTCCATCTTCAGCTCGGGCACTGTCTCTGCTGACGACCACAATTCGCCATCGGCAGAGACCTCGTTGCCCGGTGCGATGCGGCTCTGTTCTGCCCAGTCACGCATCACGCCCATGCTTACAGGGCCGTAAACCTCTCCGTCATCCGTGCGCAGATACCATTTGAATGCATCTGGCTGCCGGGTGCCGGCATCTTGCAGTTTGTCGAGTACATCTGACATCTGGGCCCCATATTCGCGGGTGCAATCGCGCTTTCCGGACCGACTATAAACCGCGCCCCTCCGGGGTTCAATTCATTAATGGGAGGAGAGCCCTTTCCGCGCCGGTGCAAGCAGTCAGCCGGCAGCCCAGCGCGGCATTAACCTTCTCCAGGTGGGACCTGTAAGCTATGCGCTGTCGTCTCGCTTGAGGTCCAGGTATGCCATCTCCTGTGGCGTGAGCTGGATGTCCAGAGAGCGCATGCTGGAGCGGGTCTCCGCAAGGCAGCGCGGCCCGATAAGGGCGTGTACAGGGAACGGCTGGCAAAGCACCCACGCGAGCGATATGTTTATCGGCTCGACACCATATTTCCCCGCAAGCTCAATGGCCCGTTTCTGGCGTTTGAAGTTGTTGTCAGAGTACCATGAGTTGACTAGCGAGGGGTCCTCGCGTTTGTCCGGATGGGCTCGTTCGGGGATAAAGAAGCCCCTCGCCTGGCTGGACCAGGGGAGGAGGGTCATCTGGTTCTTTTCAAGCCACGCCAGGGACTCTTCATCGTGCACGTGTATGCATCCGCCCCAGACCGGCTTCTCCATGACAGCAAGGGAGAGGTTGTTTGAAACCACGCTCATCGACTGCAGCCCGTTTGCCTTCGCGTAGGCGTTGGCTTCTTCAACTCTCTCCAGGCTCCAGTTGCTGCCTCCGAACGCCTTGATTCGCCCTGCCCGCACGTGCTCATTGAGTACGTCCATGAATTCGCCGACGGGTATCTCGGGATTGTCCCGATGCATGATATAAATGTCGGCACATTCTATTCCGAACCACTCCAGCTGGGAGTTGAGCTGTTCCGTGAGCGCCTTTGGGTTGCAGTTTGGAGTGTGAGCGCCCTTTGAGATGACAACGACATCATCACGCACGCCCCGGCTTTTCATCCATTGCCCCACGAGGCGCGACTTTACTTCTCCGTACCCGAACGCGGTATCGAACGTGTTGCCGCCGTTTTCGAAATAATGATCGAAGACGGCCTGGACGTGCGGGGAAGCAACCTGGTTGTCTACTCCCATAATCAGCCGCGATACGTCCTTGTCGAGGTGCTCGATGCGCCCCGGCCGCATCAAAGGCTTACGGTGTTCCAGTGTTCGGCCGGCATATGTCACTGAAGGCATGTTCTCGGGCTTCTCGCTGTCATACAGCAGGCCGATTTCTTTGCGCCATGCATCCTGCACCTGCATGTTGTTCAGCGAGTCCTCCCAGTTCATTGCAGGATAGTTCGCCTGCTTCTCGCCCGCCATTATGGCCCGTCCGCAGACGTCAGCCTCGTAGGCATAGCTTGTCACGGGGGAGTCGATCTTGATGATCTCCGGCTCTGAGCCGCGCTTGTAGACGTGGATTTCCGCGGGTTCAGCCTGGCTTCGTCCCGCCGCATAAGGGTGGGGGAGTATGATTTTGCCCTGGGAGCCGAAGATCTGCACGATGTTTTCCTGTGTCAAGCCTACGCCCGTTGCGCACTGGGCGATTATTCCTCCTTCAAACTTCAGAACCGCACAGGTGTAGGCGTCTACTCCGGTTTCCGGGCCTAGAGTGCCGACCGCCTTGATTTCGATTGGCTCAGAGCAATCTTTGCCGAGTGCTGCCCCGGCGACCATGCGGGCGTATGAAGTTGTGTAGCCGCCTACATCCAGGATTCCGCCTCCGCCGAGCGCATTCTCCCATGTCCTGCCTTTAGACCCAAAGCCGCCGCCGAACGAAAAGGTGGCCTTTATTACGCCGATGTCGCCGATTACCTTTTCTTTCAGGAGTTCAATGAGCCTGGTCGTCTGGGGGTTGCAGCGGTACATGTAGGCTTCCATGAGGAAGACACCATTAACTTCCGCCGCCTCGATAATCGCCATGGTTTCATAGGCGTTGATGGCCATCGGCTTTTCGCAGAGAATGTGCTTGCCTGCTTCCGCAGCCTTGATCGCCCACTCGGTGTGCATTGGGTGTGGTGTTGATATGTAAACCGCGTCGACTTCCCTGTCGTCGAGCAGGGCCTGATATGATCCGAAGGCTTTTTCGGCACCATACTCCTCGGCAAAGGCCTTCGCCTTCTCGTCGGTCCGTGACGCCACCGCGTAAAGTTCGCCGGTCTCGCAGTTCTTAAGGCCCTTCGCGAAAGCCTGTGCTATGTGTCCTGTCGCTATTAAACCCCACTTGATCTTCTGCATTGCAGATCTCCTTATGCTAGCTTCATAATACTGTCATTCTATCGGCAAATAGTCCTTATAACAATTGCTCTAATTGCTAAAAACATGCACAATTATGCTATATGAAAGAATTTCCCATTTTCCTGAAATCCGGGACGGCAGGGGAGGGGAAACATGATCCCGAACATCCTAATCATGTCTATCGTCCGACCGGCACAACAACTTGGCTTCTTGAATACACGGTTGAAGGGCGGGGGCTGGCCTGGTGTGATGGCCGCGAGCTGGCGCTCTCGCCCGGGTCGTTCCTGCTGTATGAAGCCGGTGCTCCGCAGGACTACGACATAGATAACGACGAGGGATACTGGCATCACATATGGTTCTGTTTTGATCCTCGCCCCCACTGGCTTGACTGGCTGCACTGGCCCGAGGTGTTTCCGGGCGCATATCTTACCCGGGCGCCGGATGAGGTGCAGCGGGAGAGGGTGCTTACGGAGATGCAGCAGGCCCTTGAGATCGCAAGAAGCGTAGAAGTTCATCGGCGCGACCTGGTGCTGAACATACTGGAGAAAGTTCTGCTCTATTGCGACGCGTGGAATCCTGCAGGCAGGGCCGCCCGACGTGACGAGAGAATCCAGTCGGTCCTGGAATTCGTTAACGACCACATTGTCGACAAGCTAACAGTTGCTTCGCTGGCGCGCGTATGCTCCCTTTCTCCATCGCGGCTGTCGCACCTTTTCCAGGAGCAGATGGGGCAGGCTCCGATGCAGTATGTTGAATCGCGGCGAATCGATTTGGCGCGCGAGCTCCTTATGATGACGGCCAAGCCGATTGCCCAGGTCGCGGAAGAATGCGGGTTCAAAAGTCCCTTCTATTTTTCCAGGGTCTTCAAGGCCCATACCGGCCTTGCCCCGCGCTCCGCACGGCAGCGCTATGCTAAGTGACGTGTGTGTTTACTTTGCGCATGCCCTGGGTTATATTTAACAAACCTAGCCATGCCGGGGTGGTGGAATGGCAGACACAAGGGACTTAAAATCCCTTGACCGCAAGGTCGTGCGGGTTCAAGTCCCGCCTCCGGCACCAGTTTTGGCGGCTTGGGCGATCTGAAGATCAGATTCGCGACGCAATAAGGTCCCACAGCCAAAAATACAAGTGCCATCCCCATATGGGCGTGAACACCATTGCCGCGAGCCACGCAGACACCTCGATGAGGCGTGACTTCCGCCAAACCGCCCTGCCCGCGAGGAAAGCAGCCCCAAGGAACATGGGGACATAGGCCAGCGCGAGGGAGCGCACCTGCGCGTTGTAGAATTCTGAACAAGTGTGATCAAATGCCGTGATGTTCACTGCAAGCAGAATTGTAATTATCGCTGAAAGAATCGCGATGCATGCAAAGACAGGCATGCTGGGTATTACGACTTGCTTCATTCCATTTTCAATCCAGTACGGATTGCGCGTCCCGCTCATGCCGCCCAGTTCGAGTAAGAGCTCATGTCAGTCCTGCTGTTCTATGCAGTAGAGATGGTCGAGTCCGCGCAGATACATGCGCGTTCCTTCGAACACCGGACAGCTGCGGAGCTTCTCGAGCTTATTCAGGGAAACTTCCTCAAGCTCCTTGCCCGCCTTCAGCACTGCAATATCGCCGCCTTCGGTTCCGACAAAGACATACCCGCCGGCAAAGGTGGGGCTCGTGTAGTGCGTACCCTTGCTCTTAAGCTTGGTGCTGTTAAGGACCTTCCCGTCCCTGGCGTCAATGACGCTCATGTCGCCCGCGCGCGTGACCGCGTAAATAAGGCCCTCGTGAATGATAGGAGAGCCGTAGTAGCGGTCCTTCTTGGGTTCGGTCTTCCACAGCTCCTCAGGCTTTGATCCTTCCTCGCCTGACAGCCTGAAGGCCTTGCCGCCGGCCTGGATGAAATAGGCCACATCGTCAACAACTACTGGAGAGCAGTACTCGAGCTTGACGAGGTCCTGGGCAAGGACCTTGCCATCCTCTGCCGCGATGACTTTGCCTTCAGACGTCACTATCAGGTCTTTCCCGTCGATCTTAGCGTGGACTACGCTGCCGAAAGCCTGTTTGCCCGGCACCCTCCATGCTTCGGTTCCGGTCTCAAGATCCAACGCGATTACGTCCGTTACCTGAAAGATGACTTTCTGCCCCACGATGACAGGTGAGGTCGAATGCCCCCACTTGTGCGTTGGTCGGCCTATCATCTTCGCCCATTTCTTCGTGCCGTCGATACTGTGGCAGGCGGCGATACCGTTGCCGAACATTACAACAACGCTCTTGCCGTCACACGCTGGCGTGGGCGTTGAATATCCCATGGCCCCGTGCGTCTTCGGTGGCGAATATTTCGCGGCTTCGTCGAGCTCTTTCTTAAGCGGCTCCAGCTCCTTCCTGATGGGAGCTTCCTTTTCCTTGCGCTCCGCCTCGTCCTTGATCTTCCTGAGCTCGCGAAGCTGCTTGTTGAGCTTGCCTGTCTTCTCTTCAAGCGATTTGACCTTTGGTGCCAGCTCCCGGGCTTTCGCCCGGTCTTCTTCGCTCAGGAAAGACTCGAACTCATAGCTTTCCTGCCACAGGATGCTTCCGTCAGATTTTGAAAGGCAAAGGATGGTTGAAGGATCGGCGCATGCGATAACTTTGTCGCCGCTGATTACCGGTGACGCGTTGGACCACTGGGGCAGCTTCACCTTCCAGGCAACGTTATCCTCGGCGGACCATGTGGTGGGCGGTTTGGCGTCGGGATAGTATCCATGCCCGTCCGTTCGCCAGCCGGCGCCGAAACATATGGATGCGGTCAATGCGAGGACAAGAAGACTATTGAGCAGTTTCACTGGCACCTCCTGGAGTTTATAGTTCGCGGAGCAGGTCGCCGTGGTAAAGGCCGCGTACGGCATCCACATCCAGCGAGTGTCCGGCTTTGTAAGAAACAATTGTGCCGGCAAGCCGGCCCTTATCTATGAGGGCGATTGCGGCAAGCAGGTCGAGGCATGACCGATGCCACGCGGCCTCAAGGGACTTGCCTTCGTGATGGAGCTCCGGCTTGTTGACGTAATGTCGCGGCCCGGCGATGACTATATTGCGGAAGTTGTAGCCGATGTTGCGGGTGTCGGCGAAGAGCAGTCCGAGGGTCCTGACGAAAAGCATTTGCCACATTGAGCAATTTGTCCGGGCAAGCGCACCGTGCCTGAATGTGTCGCGGTTGACGGGGAAGACTATGCGCTGTTTGCCTATGGCCGTCTTGAAATCCACCGCGCAGTCGATAAGCAGTTCTTTGCTGCCGTTTTCCGCCGGCAGGAACAGCAGGAAGCTGCCGCCGGCCGTGCCGAACATTACCGGCTCCTTGACGGTCAGGTAGGTGGGAGGAGTGCCTGTTTCCCTGAGGCCCGCCTCTTCGACTGCTTCAACGAGGTCCATGCTGCTGCGGTCAAAAAGCGGCGGATCGCCTGAGTCCATCCGTATGGTCAGGTTGTCGAGCCCCATCCCGACTTTAAGGGCGATGATATGTTCGACCATGCGCATGTAGTTGTGGGGTGAGCCAGCGCGCAGGACTATGTTACGCGCAGTGGTCCAAACGTTCCGGACACTCACGCCAAAGGGCATCTGCCCTTCCTGGTCCGACCTGTCAAAGCGCCAGCCCGGCTCCTCGGAAGGCTCGAAGTTCAGCGTGCGGGTCGCCTTTCCAAAGAATGTGCCTGGTCCCGCAACGCTGGTCGGCTTTGCAATGGTTGTAGTGCTGTCCCAGGCGTAGTTTGCCTTGTTGCCTTCAAAGTGCTGATCAACGGCCTGATCGTTCAGGCGCGCCATCGCCCCTTCGAGCGGCGCCTTGTCGCCGAGAATTATCTGGCCGAGTTCGTATTTGGTCTGCTGCATAATTGGGCTGATAATAGTGGAGAGGAGCGCAGAGTTCAAGGTTCAGAGTTTGTATTCAGACCGGATGACCAGAATGGGGAATGTCTCGCACAGAGGCCACAGAGGAAGAGATATGACCGGACGAATCTGCTGAGAGGGCAGGTTCGTCAGCGGGGTTGTATGTTCCTGGGCCGGAATCTCAGAGGACCAGGACGACCTTTGTTCTTCCTCTCTGTGATCTCTGTGCGAAATGTTTTCCTAGTCTTCGGCCCTGAGTTCTTTGGTGTAGTCTTCACGGACTCTCAGGAAATAGTCCTGGTATGTCTTGGTGCGGAAATCAGGATATGTCCATGGGTGTTCAATAATTCCTTTGCGGTCGAAGTTGAGTGTGATCTCGCCGTATACCCCCTTGCCCAGGTAGAGCCTGTGTGAGAAATCCTTGCAGGTGGCCAGTACGAGCCGGCTGGCATTCAAATAGCCGGGATCCAGGTTGACGGTCCGGCACATCTTCCCGTCCCGCTCGACCGAATGCCTGGCCTCAATCGCGTTAGTTGCGAGTTTGACGTCGATAAGCTCCGACGGATCGATCAAGTGCTCGAAAGAGACGAAGCGCCGCTGCAGCTGGTCGCCCATCTCAGCTCCGTAATAGTCGGTGAAGCCGAACGGTATTATGTGGCTTACGCAGTCTATGGTTCCTATCTCATTGACCAGCTCTTCCGATATTTCTGTGATGAGCTCCTCTGAGATGGCAAGTATCCCGCAGAACAGTTTTGCTTTGATTACAGGTTTTGCTTCAGCCATTGCTTTTCCTCGCTTCCGCCGTACAGGCTTTTACGCAGACTCCGCATATATGCTGTCCAACGTAAGGGATCCTCGTGAATTCCGTTAGCTTGGCATAGCATGCTTCGAGATTG
>JBFIFS010000009.1:0-40389 GCA_041602695.1 Kiritimatiellia bacterium | reverse complement strand
TGGTACGCCTCGCAGATGAGCTGCATATCACCGTATTCAATTCCATTGTGGACCATCTTTACGAAGTGACCGGCACCATCACTGCCAATCCAGTCACAGCAAGGCGCCTGCGTCGCCCCCACCTTTGCTGAGATCGCCTGCAGAATAGGCTTCACTGCACGCCATGCTTTCTTGCTTCCTCCCGGCATTATCGACGGACCGTTAAGCGCGCCTTCCTCGCCGCCTGATACTCCTGTACCGATGAAGAGGAATCCCTTGTCTTCAAGATACTTTGTCCTTCTCACGGAATCCGGATAGTGACTGTTCCCGCCGTCAATAACGATGTCACCCTTCTCGAGATAAGGAATCAACTGCTCAATAAACGCGTCGACCGCCGCACCGGCCTTCACCATGACCATGATCTTGCGCGGCTTCGCAAGGCTCGCGCACAACTCCTCAACCGAGTGTGTACCTATGATGTTCTTCCCCTTAGCGCGGCCCCCAATAAAATCGTCTACCTTGCTCGTGGTCCTGTTAAAGCACGCAACTGTAAACCCCTTACTTTCCATATTGAGGATAAGGTTTTCACCCATCACCGCCAGGCCCACTACTCCGATATCAGCTTTTTTGTCAGTCATCTCTTTTTCTCTTCTTCCCGATTATGGATTTATGTCTGTTTAAACTCCGCTGTACGCGGCAAAAGCACCATCAACTGGAATGACTGCCCCTGACACGAAGCCCGAAGCCTCATCACTGGCCAGCCACAACAGGGTCCCAAGAAGTTCCTCAGGCTCACCGAAGCGGCCCAGCGGGGTCTGATCAATTATCTTCTGCCCACGCGCAGTCAATGATCCATCGTCATTCATGAGCAGTGCCCTGTTCTGTTCCGAGACAAAGAAGCCGGGCGCTATTGCGTTCACACGTATACCGACGCGCGAGAAATGCACGGCCATCCATTGCGTAAAGTTGTTCACCGCGGCCTTTGCGGCACTGTAGGCCGGGATCTTTGTCAGGGGCGCAAAAGCGCTCATCGAGGATATATTAATTACGACTCCCGATCCTCTTGCGGCCATCCCCCGGCAAAAGACCTGGGCCGGCAGGAGCGTACCGAGGAAGTTAAGGTTAAAAACATGCTCTATGCCTGATGCCTTGAGCTCGAAAAAGGACTTTAATCCTTCATCAAGCCCTTCGAGGTCCGACTGCTCGAAGTATTCTTTGGACGTAGTCCCGTCCGGATGGTTCCCACCTGCGCCGTTGATGAGTATGTCAATATCGCCATATGCGTCGTGAGCTGCTTTCAGTGAATCTTCGAGGCCGTCCTTATCGAGGACGTCGCAAGCTAAGCTGATTGCGTTTCCGCCTGCCGCCACGATTTCCTCAGCCACCTTGTCCGCCTTGTGCTGCTTGCGGCTCATGACTACTACGTTTGCACCGCATGCCGCGAGCTGCCTGGCCATACAGCTGCAAAGCACGCCGCCTCCACCCGTCACCACTGCAGTCTTTCCCGTCAATTCAACCTTCATGACTTTCCTTTCCTTTAAAAACGGTCCGCGTGCGCCCAGAGGCCAAGGCCCGGGTTGGATATATAGAACACATCCTCGCCATCCACTCGGTTCATGCCATCCTCGAGCTTTTTCGGATCGTAAATCGTTGTCATCTCGGAAAGGTCAGCGTAACTGAAGTTGACCTCCTCGACTTCTTCCCGGGAGAGCTGCCCGGGACAGTACGTAACCGAGAAGCGGCCTTCTGTGGAGCCGTGAATCAGGTGCGCGGCCGCGCTCAGGTTTGCCTTAAGTTCAGCGTTCCGCTCAACGGCGTCAAGGACGGACGGGGTTCCGCTGTAGCCGTACTTCCTGATGAGGCGGTCTATCTCGCCGTCTTCACCGAACTCCTTAACGCCTGGCGCCAGGACTATCAGTTCGCCGCCGTCCGCTATTGCCATTCGACTCCGGTAAATACTCTTGTTGCCGAGCCACGTGCTCTTGTACTCGTCAGGATCAAGGTATACGACGACCTTATCCAACGGCCTGTCGACCATCGTGAAATTGACCTTTAGCGCCAATTCTGATGCCGCTTCAAAACACTCCTCGTCATCTCCGCCAAAGAGCCCCTTAATCACAAGCTGCCCCGCGTCATCGGCACCTATGACCGTCATTATATAAAAGATATTCATGTTCGCCGTAAACGCCCGTGAGGCGTAGTTAAGCACCTGCCGCACCGGCGTATCAGCTCGCCCCATAATGCGTTCCATGCCGTAAACCGCGCCGAGGTAATGGCTCTTGTTTATCCCGTCAACGCCGCCGGTGCCCACAAAAATGTTCTTGTTATAATTTGCCATCCCAACCACTTCATGAGGAACGACCTGCCCTATGGACAGGATTGCGTCGTACGCCCCCCCGGCCAGAAGCACATCAACCTGCGCCGGCCAGCTGTAGTTAAGCTTCCCCTCAGACACTTCGGCAATAAATTCCGCCGGGACCTCGCCCAGCGTGCTTATCCCCTCTCGCCAGTCATGCTCACGAAAAAGCGAAATGTCTACACCCGGGAACATGTGTGCGATTTGGCCGCCAGTCATGGGAGAATGCGTGCCCAGCGCCGGAAGAACCGCTTTAACCCGGTCACCCGCCATCCCGCAGAGAAGCGCAGTAATCTCCCCCGCCCGAGAGTAGTAGCGGGTAAAGTCAGGCGGAACCGCCAGGATCTTGCGCGGCCCGCCCGCTGCCTTGAGCACAGCGGCTATGCATTCCCCAATGTCATCAGCTGTGAGGGATGCGTTCTCTGAACCTTTCTGGAAAATCATAACATCTCTTTATCGGGCTCAGATCTCCACGCCGAAGTATTCGCGAGCATTGTTGAAACAGATATTTGACACCATCCCTCCCACCAGATCGTAATCCGCGGGGATCTCGCCGTTCTCCATGTCATTGCCCAGAAGGTTGCAAAGGATCCTGCGAAAATACTCATGGCGCGGAAATGAAAGAAATGATCTCGAATCCGTCAGCATCCCTACAAACCTGCTCAACAGCCCAAGAAGCGAGAGCGCGTTCATCTGGCGCTCCATGCCGTCCTTCTGGTCCTGGAACCACCACCCCGATCCGAACTGCATCTTGCCCGGTACCGATCCGTCCTGGAAGTTTCCGATCATCGTGGCGAGCAGCTCGTTGTCCCTCGGATTCAGATTATAAAGGATGGTCTTAGGCAGGCGCTCTTCCTGGTCCAGCTTGTCGAGGAACTTAGACAGCGCTTCGGCCATGCCGATGTCATGGATCGAATCACACCCGACATCTCTGCCTATGGATCTGAAAAGTCGCGTATTGTTGTTCCGCAAGGCGCCGAGATGCAGCTGCTGGACCCAGCCCTTCTCCGCGTCCATCCGGCCGCACTCCAGCATAATCGCGCTCTTGAGCTTTGCCAGCTCGCATCCGTCGGCGTCCCTGCCCGCCCTCAGCTTCGCGAAAACCGACTCCAACTCGCTTTGAGTGTAATCATCCGCATACGCGGTATCCAAACCGTGATCCGAAACGCGCCCACCCATCTCATGAAAAAAGTCATGGCGCTTTTTCAGGGCATCAAGAAGCGAAGCAAAGCTCCCTATCTCAAGGTCCGCGGCCGCCCCCAGCCTGTCCACATAACTGTTCCAGGCGCCAGCATTTTCCGCGTTCATAGCGGCGTCGGGACGAAAGGTCGGCCAGACCTTTACCTCGAAGCCGTCCTCCGCAATCTTGGCGTGGTGCTCCAGAGAATCGGCAGGATCGTCAGTGGTACACACGGCACGCACGCCGCTTTTCTTCAGAAGGCTCCTTACGCTGAAGTCCGGAGAGCGCAGCATCTCGGAGCATTTCTCGAATATTCCCTGGGCTGTCTCCGCGTTCAGCAGCTCGCCCACGCCGAAGTAGCGCTTAAGCTCCAAATGCGTCCAGTGGTACAGCGGGTTGCGCAGAGTATATGGAACAGTCTCCGCCCATTTGGCAAACTTCTCCTCATCGGCCGCATCGCCGGTGCAGTATTGCTCGGCCACACCATTCGACCGCATGCCCCTCCACTTGTAGTGGTCGCCAGCGAGCCATGCCTGTGCCAGGTTTTCAAAGTTGATGTCGTCGGCAATCTGCTGCGGGGGAAGATGACTGTGATAGTCAAATATCGGCTGTTTCTCGGCGAACTCATGGTATAGCTTGCTGGCACAGTCCGTCTGCAACAGGAACTCTTCATCCATGAACGTCTTCATTCTTCCCCCCCACCACTCAATTCAGCAAAAAGCGAAGGAGTCACGTTAGTATGAATGAACCGCGAATTAAAGCAGTTTTTGCGCATTTTTTACCGATTTCGAACGAAATCGGCACGAAAAAACCCAGCCTTTCGGCTGGGTTCTATCGTTTGGTAGCGGGGGTTGGATTTGAACCAACGACCTTCAGGTTATGAGCCTGACGAGCTACCGGGCTGCTCCACCCCGCAATCAGTATCGGTGCACATTATACGGCTCCGATTATAATACAAGAAAAAAATGGCGTACCTGGGAGGACTCGAACCTCCAACCTTCTGATCCGTAGTCAGATGCTCTATCCAATTGAGCCACAGGTACGTGAGGAGGGAATATAGGTGAACGCATAATCCAGCGCAACCCCAAAATTGTCATATCAATTCTTTTCCAAAGAATCACAAAAGGCGCTTTGCCAATGCAGATCATGCAACTATGCTCGACCAGCAAAGGAGTACAAATATATGAGATTGTTCACGGTTTTCGCCCTACTGGCACTCATAACATGCCCCTCATCCGCCAGCAGCGAAAGCGCGGATACAAAGCCGGTAAAAGTCTACATCCTCTCGGGACAGTCAAACATGGTGGGCATGGGTGACGTAAGCGGGGGGAGTTCCCGCTGGGGTAACGAGTTTACTGATGTTGTGGTCTCAGTTTACGAGGGCGAATATGACCCAAACGCGGATTACGGGAAAAAGAAAGCGTTACTCACGCAGCCGCTCGAATCATTTGGCGGCGTCCACCCCACCCCGTTCCCCGGTGGCGGAACACAGGTAGCCAGGGGCTTCGTTACGCCCCGAGCGGACGGGGTATACGAGTTCAGGCCGGGTTATGGCGATTCACAGCACTGCATTATGCTGGTCGGCGGACAGGAAGTTCACCGGAAAGAGCCGGGCAAACCCGCCGTAAAGGACCTAATCAAGCTGAAGGCCGGTGAAAAGGTTTCTTTCGAGGTGATCTACCTGACTCCGAACGCAAACGGGCTGGGCTGGTGGCTCCGTACCGACATACCTGGCACGCTCCAAACCCTGGTAAAAGCGCAGGGCAAGTTGCCCCACCTCCTTGATGATGACGGGAACTGGGCATCCCGAACAGACGTACTGTACAAAGGGGTCGTCTCAGATACGTGGCACGGCCCGCTGACGGTCAAAGACTCATCGATAGGCCCTGAACTTGGGTTTGGCCATGTGCTCGGCAATTTTCACGACGAACCGGTGCTGCTCATAAAGGCTTCCATCGGAAACCGCAGCCTGGGCTGGGACATCCTCCCTCCCGGCAGTGAGCGCTACACTCTAAATGGAAAAGTGTATGCCGGATACAAGGACTCTCCCGCCGCATGGGACGAGGGAACGAAACCGGAGCCCATCAACTGGTACGCCGGAAAGACCTATGACCGATTCACCGAAAGCATTCGTGAAGTCCTAAAAAACTTCAACACGCTCTATCCTCAGTTTAAAGAACGGGGCTACGAGGTCGCAGGTTTTGCCTGGTGGCAGGGGCACAAGGACGGGGGCAGTGAGGGACATATAGCGAACTACGAGCAGAATCTCATCAGGCTGATACAGGCCTGGCGCAAGGAATTCGACGCCGCTGATGCACCATGGGTAATAGCCACCGTCGGCTTCGAAGGAAAGAAGATGCCGGAGAACTACCTGAAGATACTTGAGGCGCAATTGGCCGTCGGCGACCCCGCCCGAAACCCGGATTTAGCAAAGGGTGTTCGAAGCGTGGATATCCGCGAGTTGTGGCGAGGCCCCGATGAGTCGCCCAAAGCTCAGGGTTACCATTACAACCGTAACGCGGAAACCTATTACCTGGTAGGTGAATACCTGGGCAAGGCGATGGTCGACCTGAAAACGGGAAAATAGGCGCGCACCCCCTGCATCTTCTTTCCCCGGCAGACTTCAGGTTTCAGGTGTCAATTCTCAAGTTTTCTGCTATCTTCCCGTCATGAAAATCCTGGATCGATATTTGCTGCGGGAATACCTGAAGCCCGTCTTCTTCTGCCTCGCCGGCTTCACCATGATCTACGTGGTCTGGGACCTCCTTGGCCATATCAACAAGTTCATCAGCGCGAAGAGCTCGGTCCTGACCATACTCAAATTCTACTCATTCATGCTGGCTCCCGCACTACCGATGCTCGTTCCTGCGTCCCTGCTGCTCGCGACCCTTTACACACTCTGGAGCATGACCCGGACAAACCAGATAACTGCAATGAGGGCCTCTGGCATATCCCTGCAGCGGATCATGCTCCCGTTCATTCTTGTCGCCACGGCATTCAGCCTCGCGCTGCTTGCGATCAACGAAACCTATGTACCCGGCGCGGCAATGTGGGCTGAACAGTTCAAGGACAACAACTACAGCCCGAAGGAAGCGGACCTCGTGACAAACGTTCGGTTTATCAACGGGCGGGCAAAAAGAGAATGGACCATCGGCGAGATGGACTATAAGCGCCCGGGGGTCCTGCACAATGTCCGAATAGTCCAGGAAAGAGAGGACCGCACGAAGCAGACCGAGCTGCATGCTGCCCGCGCGGAATGGCTCGACGGCGAGTGGTGGTTTTTTGACATATCAAGCCGCGAGTTTAACGCTGAAGGCAACCCCATGGGCAAGATGGAGCCGGTGCCCCACTCCGAACTCGGCAAGGCGCTTCCCATGCTGACTGAATCACCGGACGACATAGTCGCCAGCAACAAACCATGGGAGTTCTGCTCCGCGCGCGAAATCGTTAAGCACATAAGATACCAGCCCAACATCTCGATCATGGGCCGCGCCGGTTTCCGCTACGATATGCACAACCGGCTGGCTATGCCGTGGGCCTGCCTGGTTGTCACTCTTTTCGCCATCCCCGCGGGAGCGAAAAGCGGAAGGCAGAGCATCATGAACGCCCTGCTCCTCGTGATCCTTGTCTTCCTGGCATTTTACGCACTGAACTTCGCCGGCCTTTACCTGGGAAAGAAAAGGGTCCTGGCCGAGTGGGTCGCGGCATGGCTTTCTAATATTGTATTCCTCGGTTTCGGGATTATAATGTCGTTCAAATTACGATAAATAGCGAAAGGCTCGATATGTCTATACTCCATGATGTCCTCGCCAAGGCGGTTGAACTGGGCGCCTCAGATATTCACCTCAAAACAGATCACGAACCGATATACCGCGTAAGCGCTGAGTTAGTAGACAGCGGCTTTGACGTCCTGACCCAGGAACACATGGATGCTATCGTCCAGGAGGTACTGCCCGACTGGCTGACGCGCGTGTACGACGCGGAGCACGAGGCGGACTTCTCCCTTGCGGAAGAAGGCGTGGGCAGGTTCCGTGTCAACCTTTTCATGTCACAGGGCAAGCACACATTCGCGCTCAGGCACGTGCGCTCAGAGATCCCAGATTTCCATTCACTTCGCCTTCCTACCCAGCTTGAGCAGATCGCGCATGCGGAACGCGGCATCGTCCTGATGGCAGGGACAACCGGAAGCGGAAAATCAACCACCCTGGCAGCCATGATCAATGAGATCAACCACACGGAACGTGCCCGAATCATCACAGTTGAGGACCCTATCGAGTATATGTTCGAGGACAAGATGTCCGTCATAACGCAGCGCGAAGTCGGGCTCGACACAATAAGCTTCCAGAACGCGCTCAAGCACCTCATGCGACAGGACCCAGACGTCATTCTCGTCGGGGAAATGCGTGACCGCATGAGCATTCGCACCTCGCTGCTTGCTGCGGAAACGGGACACCTTGTGATGTCAACAATCCACGCGGGAACGGCCGACCTCGCGGTCCCCAGAATGCTCGATGTGTTCCCGGCCGAAGAACAGGACCAGATCAGAATGGGCCTGGCAGGCAACATGCACGCAATCATATGCCAGCGACTGATCCCGGACACGCAGGGCAGCGTTGTTCCCGCCTGCGAAATCCTTATCAACACATCAACGGTCCGCAAACTCCTTGAGAAGGACAAGCTGGACGTACTCGGCGCCGCCATCGCTACAGGCAAGGAAGACGGCATGCAGAGTTTCAACCAGGCTATCTACCAGCTCATCACCGACGGCCTCATTACGGAAAAGGAAGGCATGCGCTACGCCACGAACCCCGAATCACTCAGAATGAACCTTCAGGGCATCTTCCTCGACGAAGGAAGCAGGATTCTGGGCGACATCTAGGCTCATCCAGGACGCAGCAGGCCATCTCCAGCCTCAAAGAAAGTGTGTGCGACGTGCAGCTCTTTTCAGGAAAGAAGATACTGGTTACCGGATCAACTCGCGGAATTGGCAGGGCCGTTGCCGAGCAGCTCATCTCGCTGGGCGCCACGGTTGGCATCCATGGAAGAAGTGCCGAGACTGTGACCTCGGCCTGCAGCGAATTGGACGAACATTCGACGATCCCCCTGCCCCTGGATCTGTCGGAGGCCGATGCAGGTTCGGAGCTGATCAAGGCTTTCCTCGCCGAGGCCGGAGCCATAGATGCACTTGTGAATAATGCCGGTGCCGGAAAGGCTGCGCCCTTTCGCGCCATGACCATCGATAAATGGCGGGCGACCTTCACGCTGAACCTCGAATGCGCCATGACTGCCTCACGCGAGGCATACAACGTCATGCGGAAGAACAAAGCCGGATCAATTGTCAACATCGCCTCTGTCTCCGGCCACGGACCAGGAAAATGGATGGGGGCCGACTATGCCGCGTCTAAGGCGGCCCTTGTGAGCATGACAAAGTCCCTGGCATTTGAAGCCGGCCGTTTCGGGATACGGGTCAATGCCGTCTCGCCTGGCTTTGTCGAGACAGACATGACCGAGGTCATAACCGAAGAAATGCGCGCATCGCTCCCCATCCCCATGAAACGTTTTGCCATGCCGAAAGAAATCGCCGGCCCAGTTATATGGTTGCTTTCCGAGGAAGCAGCCTATATCACGGGTCAGGTCATCCACGTGGACGGCGGCCTCTACATGTAAGGGAAATCGAGTGAGCGAAAAAAAACGAGTTGTTGTTACCGGACTTGGAATAGCCTCATCAATCGGCATGACAGCTGATTCCTTCTGGAGCTCCCTTTCGTCGGGGACGACCGGAATCAGGCCGATCACGCAGATAGCGACCGATGACTTCAGGACAAGGATCGGGGGGGAAATTCCCCAGGAGCAAATCGACTCCTCGCTGAAGGAACTCGGGTTCCGGCCGGACGAGCGCTCGGTAAGCCTGGCGCATATCGCGACGGCGCAGGCACTCGCGGACGCTGGCCTTTTTACTGCAGGTGAGCCGCCTGTTCGCTCGGAAGCAGGAGTGATCTACGGCACAGGCGTTGGTGCCGCCCACTCCCTCTATGCCGCTTACGCAGCCTTCGCCGAGAAAGGAATGAAGGGGGTCCGACCCACTACTGTTCCGCGCTGCATGGCAAACTCCATCACTGCGCAGCTCTCCATGAAATTTGGCCTGACCGGTCCCAATTACGTTACGGTGTGCGCCTGCGCTTCAGCAACAACGGCCATTGGGGCCGCCTTCCGCATGATACGGGACGGTTACGCGACCCAGATGCTTTCCGGCGGGTCAGACGCTTTCTTTGAACCCGTGACCTTCGCGGCATGGAACAACCTGGGCGTAATGTCCAGGGACCCCGACCCGAACAGGGCATGCAAACCTTTCAGCGCTGACAGGGACGGCTGCGTGCTCGGCGAGGGAGCGGGAACCATTGTCCTTGAAAACCTTGAGCATGCCCTCTCCAGGGGTGCGGCAATTCATGCCGAGATCATCGGCTATGGCGAATCTTCCGACGCAAAGCACATCACCTCGCCAAGCGTGGATGGCCAGGTCCAGGCCATGCGGGCAGCAATCAAGTGCGCAGGAATCAACCCGGCTGAGGCGGCTTTGATCAACGCGCACGGAACGGCGACAAAGGCCAACGACGAAACGGAGGCCTCTTCCATACGCGAAGTCTTTGGTAAAGCTGCTGACTCAATTCCGGTGGTATCGAATAAGTCATACTTCGGGCATATGCTTGGCGCCTCGGGGGCTTCCGAGACCATTGCCTCCATCCTGATGCTGAAAAACGGGAAAGTGGTCCCGAACCTGAACCTTGAGAACCCAGACCCAGCCTGCAGCCTGAACCTGCCGACTGGAAGCACAATTGACCTCCAGGGCGATATTGTAGTAAAAAACAGCTTTGGATTCGGCGGCAACAATGCCGTCCTCGTCTTAAAACGGGCGGAAAGCTGAAAGGACCACTTGTGACTGATCAGGAAATACTCGAAAAGCTTCGCGAAATAATGAAGACATCCTCACAGGAGGAAGTCGACTGGGACGTTGTCGTGCCGGATTCGACCATCGACGGACTCGGATTCGACTCCCTCTCGATTCTTGACCTCACCTATGACATCCAGCAGGAGTTCCAGGTAGAGTTCGAGGCAGAGGAGATGGTAAAGGTCGCTACCGTCAAGGACATGATTGAGTTCCTTAAGGCAAAATCCGCCTAGCAGCGCATGCTCAGGCAACTCAGATACAGCCTCGAATACCACTTTGTCCTGCGGGCACTCACCTGGCTGGAGAACCATTCATTTGAGGAGTGTTCCGAGCGCGCCAGGCGGCTGGCACGCACATGGTTCGCCATTGACCGCAAACGACGGCGCATTTCCATCGGCAACGTGCTTAAGGCGGGCATCACCTCGGACGAGAAGAGAGCGGAAGAGATTGCGCGTGAGGCCCTCGAAAACTTCGCTCTCGTTGCCGTGGAATCCATCAAATCGCGCGACATAATAACAAAGGAGAACTGGCTGACAGAAGTCGACGTTGACATGCCCGACGAGAGCATGCAGCTGCTGAAAAAAGAAGGCCAGGGTGTCCTACTGCTGTCCGCGCATATTGGAAACTGGGAAGTCGCCGCTCGGCTGCTCTCTTTCCTTAAACCGGTGACAGGCATAACGCGCGACGCAAAAAACCCCAGGGTCAACGAATTGATGCAGCGCTTCAAGCCCTCGGAAAACTTCACCCTCACACCCAAGCATTCCGTCGATTCAACCCGGCTGCTCTCCGTCCTGAAAAAGGGCGAGGTGCTTGCGCTCCTCATCGATCAGTACGCTATGTCGTACGGCGTACGCCTCCCCTTCTTCGGGCACGTGACCTCGGTCCACAAATCCCCCGCAATGCTCCACCTCGTAACGAGGACGCCCATTGTTTACGGCCTGTGCCTTCGCACGGCGCCTATGAAGTTTCGCGTTGAGGTGTCTGAGCCGCTCGTTTTTCCCGCGACGGGAAATCGAGCAAATGACATCGAAAAGATCCTGCTCGACCTAACTGCTCGCACGGAGGATGCGATCAGGCGTTACCCGGAGCAGTATCTTTGGGCCCACAACCGCTGGCGATAACGGCCTGGCCGTTCAGCCGAGCATCTCGCTCGCGAAGTGGCACGCGCTGCAATGCCCTTTTCCAACTTCTTTGAGCTCCGGCTTTTGCTGGGCGCATATCTCCTTCGCCCGATGGCACCTGGGGTGGAAAGGACAACCCCTGATTTCCTCGAGCGGTGACGGAACATCGCCCTTCAGCTTGACGCGTTTGTCTTCAGGCTTCTTGTCGACATCAGGTACCGCGGAAAGAAGCGCCTCAGTATAAGGATGCGCCGGCTTAGTGAACATGGCTTCTGTCGGGGCCTCCTCCATTATGCTGCCAAGGTACATGACCATGACCCGGTCACACATGTAACGCACTACTGCCAGATCATGGGCCACAAAAAGGTACGCCAGCCCCATCCCCGCCTTGATTTCACGCATCAGGTTAAGTATCTGGACCTGAACCGAAACATCCAGCGCCGAAACAGGCTCATCTGCAATAATCAATTCCGGACCCAGCGCGATGGCACGCGCAATACCTACCCGCTGCCGCTGCCCTCCGCTGAACTCATGGGGATACCGCGCGGTATGCTCGCGCTCAAGGCCTACCTTCCTGAACAGCTCCTCGACCGTTTCCGCAATCTGCCCTTCTCTCCTCCTGCCCCGCGATCCTTTCTCGCATCCCAACCCATGTACCCTGAGCACTTCTGCAACGGCGTCCCCTACCATCATCCGGGGATTCAGGGCATCGAACGGGTCCTGGAAAATCATCTGCACACGTTTTCGAAAACTGCCTTCACCCCTGCCCGCATACTCGGCAATGTGGCGCCCGTCAAACTTCACAGATCCGCGGGCAATCGGGTTCAGGCCTATGACCGCCTTACCGAGGGACGTTTTTCCGCATCCGCTCTCGCCGACAAGCCCAACGCTTTCCCCCTTCTCAATCCGCAGGGACACCCCGTTAACCGCGCGGACATGTTTGCCGCCTCCAACGTCAAACTCAACACCAAGCCCAGATATATCAAGCAAGCTCATATCAATCATCCAGCTGTGGGTGGTAACACCTCACCGTTCGCCCGTTCTTTTCCACCAGCTCAGGCATAGTTTCCCTGCACCGCTCGTCGGCAAAGGTACACCTGTCCGCAAACCTGCAGCCGCTGGGCACGTTACGCATATCAGGCACGGACCCGGGAATGCCCTTCAGCTCACCCGCTCCGCCGAGGCGCGGGACTGCCGCGAGAAGCCCAACACTGTACGGGTGGCTCGGTGAAGCAATGACTTCCTTCGCCGGCCCGGACTCCACGATATGGCCCGCATACATAACATATACCTTGTCGGCGACATCCGCCACTATCCCAAGGTTGTGTGTAATGAGAAGAACCGACATCGCCAGCTCGCGCTGCAATTCCGAGAGGAGCTCCAATATTTGAGCCTGAATGGTAACGTCGAGTGCCGTTGTAGGCTCATCAGCGATCAACAGGCTCGGACGACAGGCCAGCGCCATTGCGATCATGGCCCTCTGCTGCATGCCTCCGCTAAGTTCGTGAGGGTATGAGTTGGCGCGCTCCTCCGGGTCCGGTATCCCTACCATCTTCAGCAGGTCTACCACCTCAGCTCGCACATCGACTTCCGGGCGGTGAAGCTTGAGCGCTTCACCGATCTGCCATCCAACGGTGAAGACAGGATTCAAGGAGCTTCCGGGCTCCTGAAAGACGTACGAGACTTCCGCGCCCCTGGCCGCCTCGAGCTGCTTTTCGGTCATGCCCATGACATCTTTGCCATCAAGTTCAACCCTCCCGCCCCGATACATGCCCGGAGGCACAGGCACAAGCTTCATAACGGACAGCGCCGTGACGCTCTTGCCGCACCCGCTTTCTCCTACTAGCGCAACAGTCGTTCCTTTCTCCACTTCAATGGAAACAGAGTCGACCGCACGCACAGGTGACTTAGGATCGCCGAACCATACCTTCAGGTCCGTAATTTCAAGTTGTTTTTGTTTTTCGGGCATTTCGTCTCAGGATTTGTATGGAGGTCTGCACGGATATGATCCGCAAATTCGAATGTTGACACTTGTCCGCCTGGCCAGGCTCAGGGCCTTCTTCACAGCAGGATCAGATACCGAGCCCTGTACGTCTACAAGAAACGCGTACTCCCTCGGACATCCCCTGATTGGACGCGACAGTATCCGCGAAAGGTTAACATCATGCTGGCGGAAAGCGTCAAGGAATGTCCAGAGCGCCCCGGGCTTGTTGGGGAGCTTAACCGCCAGGGTGCTCTTCATATGCCTTCCTTTAATCGGCCTGCTCTTCGCCGTGATGGAAAGAAAGGTAGTAACATTTGGAATATCGGCCTCAACGGGATACTCCAACACTTTCAGCCCGCAAAGCGGTGCGAGCTTCCGGCTTGCGAGGGCGGCCGCCTCCGGGTCCAGGGCAGCCTTCTTGCCCGCCACTGCCGTGGAGGCAACAACCTTCTTGCGAGTGCGCGGCAAGTGCTTCCTGATCCATGGCCCGCAGTGTTCGATCGGAACAAAATGCGAGTAAAGAGTCTTTATCTTGCTGCCGGGATGCCCAATCAGCGCAAGCTTGACGTTCAGCGCGAGCTCCTCCTGTATATAGATTCGCGGCCTGTTGAGAAGCAGGATGTCGACAGTCTCGTAAATGGCGCCGCCTGACGAGTTTTCTATTGGGATTATGCCCCTGCCCTTTGGGCGACTTGTCACGAACCTGCATACGTCCATGACCGACGACATTGGAACCAGCCTGGACTGTTTTCCAAACCTTTTCTCGGTCACGAGATGAGAGTAGGTGCCCTCTGGGCCCAAGTATGCGACTTCTTCTGGCATCAGTAATGATCTCCGCAAGTAATGCGAATCAGAATATCAACACAAGATGCCGAATCAACCAGAAAACACGGACGGCTAGGATGCGTCATCACCCTGCCCCGCACGAAACTTAGGCACGAGACTGTATCTGGTCAGCAGCGGGTAACAGACAGCGACCGCAAAGAACAGAGGCAGCATCCCGAGAAGCGCGACCGCGACTGTCACTGACGGCTCACTTAAGCCGTGGTCAAGCGCCCAGGCTGCAAGAGTCCAGTTCCAAAGGCGTCCCATCGCCAGGACCTGCCAGTCAACCGCCGGATAGATACACAGGAAGTGAATCACGGCCGCATAGACAATCACCTGCCAGCTGTACGGCAGCACGAACCGGACAATGAAACCAACTTCCCCCACACCGTCCATGCATGCCGGTTCACGATAGTTCCTCACAATATCGAAAAACCACCTTCTAAGAAACACACATGACAGAAGCGTTACCCCGCACACTGCCAGCGTCGGCACGCGCCACGGCCCAAGAACCCCTTCGACTGTGGCCCCGCCGGCCGCCAGCCAGCTTGCAGCGGGAATCACTGACGCTGTGACAGCCCATGCAATTGCACGAGGTCCGAAACGAACAGGAAGCCTGGCAAGAAGATACGCAACCACCACCGAAAGCGTGAGTGAAATCAACACCATCAGAACCGATGCATCCAATGTCCTCCTGACTACTCCACCCGGGTAACGCAAGGACGTCAGCACCGAGAACCAGGATTCTGTCGCGTAAGCACGCCTCAATTCGTCAGGCCCTGACGGAAACAGGGAAAGGTCCGAAAGGCCCAGCGGCAGCGGCACGTCCGCGAAGCCCTCAAACGCGGTAACCCATTCTTCATTCAGGGATATGATCCTGCCCCCGAGATAGTTTGAACGCAGGAAAGGTCCGAACCGCTCAGAATGCGTCAGCAGCTGGATTTCTTCATGAGGGACAATCTCGCTTTCCACAAAGTCGCACCAGAGCGAATCTATAGCTGAAAAGTCCGGACGGGTAAGAGGCAACTTGATTTCGCCGCCTTCAGCTCCACCCAGGGCTATACCGAACATGCCATCGTTTCCTGAAAACCGTTCGGCAAGAAAGGCCCGCCACTGGCTGTCATACCCCGGAGGCAGCTTCAGCATGTGGCGAGGCCACCCCCTGTAAACAAATTCGCGCCAGTCAGCGCCTCCAGCAGCGACTGTCTCGGGTTCCTTGCCCCAAGGGACCTCGCAAAAACCGGCAAAATTCGAGCCCCAGGCCTTGTTGAGCTCAGCAATATCCCCACCATACCTCCGCCTGAGGAAGGTACGCCAGTAGACTTCTTTTGTCACCAGCCACTTGTACTGCCCGGGAAGGCCACGCACAAAATCCGACCATACGTCCCATTCCGGAGTCGAAATGGGCAGCCAGCGCGGCTCGCGAATGAACGCGTCAGGCGGGCGCGCCACCTCGTCATACCCCACATATGACGAATTCAGCTCGTTGTTCATAATCGCCAGGGAAATCAACTCAAGGCTGTCCAGTACTGACGCACGCCGGCGTTCGTCCGGAAATGCATCGATTAGCCAATCTGGAACATCGTTCCTGCTCCTGATTGCCGTCAGGAGTTCCTCCCCTTTTGCCGCGTATTTCTTCTCCAGGAAGACGGAGAAGAGATCATCTGCGGCCCTCGCTGAAACGATAAGCTCCGCCGCATTAAGGGAGTTCTTGTAGTCATTGAGGTCTCGGGTAGCCGGCATATGGCCCTTAACGGTAAGCCGGTTCACCTGGACATGCCGGGCAAGTGGCGCCAGGACATTGTCTGACTTGCTAAACCGGGCAGGATCCTCAAACTCAAGAGCCCCGTATCGGTCTGCCATAAACTCAAGGCTCGGCGCCATTGTATACAGGTGTTTACGCATCAGCTCCTCGTCATCACGCAGGTAGCGCGGAACGATCGATCCTCTGGCGCGCTCATACCGCCCGCAGAGCATGACAGAGACAGCAGTCAGGATCGGTGATACAAGAGCGAGTATCAGCAGTGCGCGTATACCGAGATAACGCAGCAAGCTGAGTCCTTTCCGTCGTATATCAGCCCACTTCACAAATCACCCCTCGAAAATGTATTTCGAAGCTCAACACTGCCCAGCCGCTTAAGGCCGTACACAACGAGCAGGAGCACGGAAACCAGCATTACGGAATTGACCGCTGCTAGCAGCGGTGCCGATTCCTTAAAAAGAAACGCCCGTATCAGCGCGCCGCCCAGCGATGGCTGTGAATAGCCAAGCAAACCGGGAGAAGCATCCGTCAGGACTACGATCGATACAACGAGAGAGTGGAGGAGCAGCGGGGCCTCCAAGGCTGGCCAGGTAACCGCAAAGAAACGGTCTGTCACAGTGCCTCCATCCAGCACGACTGACTCGTAAAGCGCAGTGTCTATCCTCCTTAATCGATACATATAAGACATGCACGCGAACGGGAGCACAGCGAAAGCCACGCTCACTACTCGGACCGCAAGGCGGGCCTGCTCCGCACCTAGCGGATGCAGGGGATCAAATAACCAGGCGCGTACCCCTTCCAGCAGCAAGACACCCCAGAATCCCGCTAAACAGGCAGGCAGAGCCAGGAAGAACGATACGACCACCCTCCATCCCTTCATGCGAATAAGGAGCATCGCGGCCCCCAGGGCAAGCGCTATTGAAAGCGCGACGGCTGCGAGTGTGACAAAACAAGTTCCGGCGAACAGCTCCAGCGACTCGGCCAGGACCGCTCCGACATGCGAGGAGTGCGGCCCTCTCCATGATACCAACCCGCCTACTCCCAAACAGGCCCCCAGCACAGTGAAGGCCGCCTTGAAGAGTGCCGGGAGGCACAGTACCGACAGAAGCGCGGCCGCGAACCTCGCAAGAGGCCCAACACACGCGCGGAAGGCCCTGCTCGATACAGGACATGCTGCCGCCTTGTATGCGAGGACAATAAGGCAGGCCGCTAGGCCAAACACAATCACCAGAGAGACCGCTCTTCCCGCCAGCAGTCGGCGTGGCCGGGTTGCCGAGAGAAGCCGGCCGCCAACCGCAATACTGCCGTCCCTGATCCTCGCGGCAAGCACATCCATGTCCCCCATACTGTCAATAGACACGAGCTCAAGAAAATCGTCTACGCTCAGGATCTCCCCTGTAGCCCCATCAAGGGCTGATCCTGCAATCGGCATGGCTGCCCTTTGAAGAGAGTTAACATCATCGCAGAGCTCCAGCTCCCGTTTTGAAAACAGATGCGCGTAGCCCCGGCGGGCAAGATGCGCGACTAGCGCCCTCTCGTACCAGAGATATAACGGGGAGTCCTTCTCGGCAAGGAACTGCGAGGTATATTCCTTGAGAAAGCCCGACAGCAGGTCCACTCTTGAGTCTTCACCTGCGCGCCCAGCTGTCCGGGCGTATAAGCAGAGGATCTCAACATCCGGCACCCTGGCCGCTCCCGCGAGCGGTATGAATCGAAATTCACTCGGAGGAACCCCGGAATCCATAAGCGGATACAGATCCTCTCTGGAGCATAGAACCATATCCACAGCCCCGGCAGCAAACAGCCCGACGGCCTCATCATGAGTCTTCACCGAAACTCCCGGACGCGGCGCAGTTCCGAGGGAACCCCAGGCTTCGCCGCAATCCGGGCACTCGGCCTGGTCAGGTGCCCCCCTGGTCGTGAGCCCAGCCCCGCCACAGTTGGCACAATCAAGCACAGACCCATGGAGGATCGCGCCGAGCGCCGCAGCAGCCCCGTCCAGGGATGCAACAGCCGCTTCTCTCTCTGCAGACTGGTCGCCACCGGGCAGCCTGCTCCAGGTGTAGGCAAAGTCAGCAATGGACCAGTAAGCCAGCAGTTCGGCGTCCATGACCAGGGCAGTTCTCGGCGCGAAATGCCCACGCGACACCTGTGCCGCAAGCCTTGCTGTGCCGGCGGCCGTCAAGTCGCCTATCGTATCGGCATCCGGTACAGCACTGCGCCTAACGAGTGCGCCATGTAACCGGGGGCGTCCCACAAAGCCGTATATCCTGCCGTTCCGAAGCAGGAGCTTCTTGATCGAGCTATCAGCTTCCCTCATAGCTGTCCATGCGTATTCCAGTTCCCGCAGAGGGCCGCCCGGCTGCCGCAGGAGAAGGCTCGAGAGATCGAGCAAATGCCCGGCGTCGGCAAGCTGATGGTACTCGGAAATGCTCAGTGAAAGAACATCCGGCGCGTTTCCTGTCTTCAGGGCGTATGCCAGCTCATCTTCGCGCCCAGAGTACTTGAGTCGCCTGTAACTCCTGAGCTTGATTTCGGGATGCGCGCTCAGCAGCTGCTGAAAACGAATTCGCTCGACGGAATAGGCTGACGGAACCAGGTCAGCATCCACTACCAGCCCACCCGCCGCGCTTGCATTACAAGACAGCATGATGCCCGCGGCACAAATCAAAACTGGAATGGATACTCTCATCGATGATTAACCTCGCCATTGTGGCAGGTTTCCGGCGGCTAATCAATGTGATTGAAAGAGCATGCCTGAGGGTTCAACCCTGCTGCTGGATAAACTTGTACAGTATATACAGCGAAAGGTTCACCGCGTTGAAGACGGCATGCATTGTTAGAGGGACGACTATCGACCGGGTCCACGCATACGCCGCGCACAGCGCCATCGCCATCACGAACAAGGGCAGAAAGGCGTAGGCATTCAGGTGAATAACAGCAAACAGAAGGGATATCAGCAGCGCTGCGCGCATGGGCGACGTGCGCTTCGCGAGCGACGGAAAGCATATGAACCGAAAGAGAAGTTCTTCCGCCACGGGGGCCGAGATCACCGCCATGCCGATCAGGTAAAGCTTTAACCAGGCCGGATGAGGATCAAAGAGGATCTGCACTGCGAACTGCGGCTCAGGCGGAATCCGCAGAGACTGCAGGACCATCCAGGACGAGAGATTGGCCGCAGCTATAGCCGGCATCGAGGCAAGGTAAGCGAGCAAGCCCTTCCCCACGTCCTCAAGAAGCTTCGGTCCGCGAATTCCCAGCGCCGGCATTATGGAATTGGTCATTTTCTTCGTCCGGAGCAGGACAATCAGAATAATGGGAACATGAAACAGCGCCGTCTGAAGGACAACGCTCAGCGGGACAAGGTGCGACTCCTCAATTACCCCGTTGAGCATAAGCACGCTGATAATCGATCGGCTAAGAAACAAGAAAAACACCAGCAGCATTGCCAGTGCAATTGAATCCTCCAGCCGCCAGGGCGTTGCGCGCAGAAAATCACCGGCGCCCTCTACCAGGGCCGGGTTCCGTCGTACATAAAACAGGACGAGAATCGCTATACCAAGACAGAATATGAAAGGAGGACTGCCAATTGTAACAGCTACATCCTGCAGAGAAACAGCGTCCGGCTGCACTTGCTCAGTTCCCGCCGGAACCGGAGCTGAAAGTTTCCCGGATCACATAAATCGGCTTGTTCTGCGACTCGTGATAGGTGCGGATCTGAATCTCTGCGAGAAGCCCCATGCTCAGAAGCTGTATCCCGAAGAAAATCAGCATGAACGATGTCATAACCCAGAAAGGGCTCTTGATGAGCAGCGCGAGACTCAGGTATCCAATGCCGAAAAACTTGTAAAGCACGTGAATTGCTGTCATTCCCACAAGTGCAACTATGCCGGGCATGGCCAGCCCCATCCCTATCTTTCCAAAGATATGAATAGGCCTTGTACTGTAAACGAGCAGGAACTTCACCGTAAGCAAATCAAGAACCACACGGAAGGTGCGCGAAATGCCGTATTTCGTCGTTCCAAAACGACGCGGATGATGATCAACAACAACTTCCGAGATCTTGCCCCCTACCCAGCTCGCCAGCGCCGGAATAAACCTGTGCATCTCACCATAGAGCTGCAGGTTGTCGACTATCTCTCTCGAGTAAGCCTTCAGCGTGCAGCCGTAATCATGGAGTGATACCCCCGTAATCTTGCTGATCAGCCAATTTGCCATCATCGAAGGCAGGACCCTGTTGATAAACGTGTCCTGACGGTTCTTGCGCCAGCCGCTCACTACATCGTAGCCCTCGCCCATCTTGTCGAGCAGCTTAGGAATGTCCGCGGGATCATTCTGCAGGTCAGCGTCGAGCGTTATGATCACATTGCCGGTGGATTCGCGAAAACCTGCAGACATCGCCGCCGTCTGCCCAAAATTACGCCTAAGCCTGACAAGTTTGAAGCAGGGGTACTTGCCGGCACAGTCACGCATTTTCGGCCAGGTCGAATCACTGCTGCCGTCGTCGACAAGCACTATCTCGTACGACCTCCCTATCTTGGAGACAGACTCGTGCAGTTTCTCACACAGGAGGTCTACGCTCTCCTCCTCATTATAAACTGGCACAACTACCGAAAGATCAATCATTATTCTGGCCCGTAAAAAAAGAAACTGTTTGCGATATGGTTACTGGGGCTGGATAATATCCGCGTTCGTTGAACGACGCAATCAAAATGAGAGGTGGCGCAGTGACTGCCAGGGAAAAAGAAAGAGCACTGGAAGCAAAACTCAGGGAGGCGGGCGAGCTGGCCGTAGCGTTTTCGGGTGGTGTGGACAGTTCATACCTCGTATACATCGCGCACAAAGTACTGGGCGCCAAGGCCGTTGCAGTGACCGCCCTCTCTCCGACATACCCGGATCATGTCCGCGCAGACGCGGAGGAAATCGCAAGACTGGTGGGCATCCGGCACCTGTTCATCGAATCAAACGAACTCGAGATACCCGGATTCGCGCAGAACCCAAAAGACAGGTGCTACTTCTGCAAAAAGGAACTCTTCGAGGAAGTTGCTGCTGCCGCGAAACCACTTGGAATCAGCAAAGTCGCTGATGGATCCAATGCGGATGACACAGGCGATTACCGACCCGGCATGCGAGCGGCATGCGAACTTGGGGTCATGAGCCCGTTGATGGATGCAGGCATGACGAAGGAAGACATCCGAGAGTGCTCGCGTGCCGCCAATCTTCCCACCGCAGACAAGCCAGCATTCGCCTGCCTTGCGTCCCGCTTCCCTTACGGCAAGGAGATAACGGAAGAGAAACTCAAGGCCGTCGACTCGGTCGAAACTTTTCTGCGGAACAAGGGTTTTCGCGTCATAAGGGTGCGGCATCACGAGGATGTAGCCAGGATTGAGCTGGGAGAAGAGGAAATCGAGCGCATGCTCGATCCCGAGCTGAGGGCAGAGGTCACCCAGGCCGTCGTCGACGCCGGCTTCCTCTACGCGGCGGTGGACCTTAAAGGCTACCGCACCGGCAGCATGAACGAAGCTCTCGATCTGTAAGCGAGCCTCCCACGCCGGCAGGGGACCGGCCAACAAAAGGAATGACATTATGTTCGAACTCAGAATGCCCTTGCAGCAGCTTCTCCTGTGCCTGTGCCTCATCTCCAGCGCCCTGCCCTCACTTTCCGCAGGGATCGAATCAGCCGATTCGATAACAGTGGAGGTAGTAGGCACATTAAGGACTGGGGTAATGGCCGTTGGCGGCGAGACAACTGGAACCACCGTTACAGCCAACAATATCACGTGGGAACTGGACCTTAACGCCAACCCAGGCGCAAAGAAGCTTGCCCCGCAGCTTGACGGCCAGAAGGTAAAAGTAAAAGGAACCTACAGCCGCAGGCGCGGTGTGGAGGTCCCCTTTCGTGAAATAATCACCGTCACTGCCCTCAAGCCCCTTACAGTGAATTAATCGCTCCAGAATCAAAACATAAGCCCGACGAAAGGACTGCCAACCATGACCGATACCCGGCGCCCGCCAAACGTGATAATACTCTATGCCGATGACCTGGGATTCGGAGACGTCGGCTGCTATGGCGCGACGGATATCCCTACCCCGAACGTCGACCGCCTTGCCGCAATGGGCCTCAAGTTCAACCAGGGATACGCAACGGCGGCGACATGCACCCCGTCACGGTACAGCCTCCTTACCGGCTCATACCCATGGCGAAACCCAGATGCCGCCATTCTGGCAGGTGATGCGCCAAGCATCATCTCGCCATCCCAGCCCACTATGCCGGCGATGTTCCGTAATGCCGGCTACAAGACCGCAGTGGTCGGCAAGTGGCACCTGGGCCTCGGCGCAGGCAGCCTGGACTGGAACAAGGAGATCGAAGTTACTCCCAACGATCTGGGCTTCGATTACTCATACATCATGGCGGCAACAAATGACCGCGTTCCCTGCGTATACGTTGAAAACCGCTGCGTGGCAGGATTGGACCCCTCGGACCCCATCGAAGTCACGTACGACTGGGATCAGGCTTTTCCCGGCCAGCCAACCGGGCGACACAACCCCGAGCTTCTTTCGATGATGTACAGCCACGGCCACGACGCCTCAATCGTCAACGGCGTAAGCCGAATCGGCCACATGAGGGGAGGAACGTCCGCGCTTTGGGATGACGAAACAATGGCGGAGGTCTTTGCCGGGAAGGCGACGGACTTCATATCAGCCAGCACTGACCGGCCGTTCTTCCTCTACTACGCGTTCCACCAGCCCCATGTCCCGCGCATCCCGGGCAAGAGATTCAAGGGCTCAACCGGCCTGGGCCCACGCGGGGATGTCATCGTCGAAATGGACTGGTGCGTAGGCGAGCTTCTGGATACTCTGCAGCGCCTGGACCTCCTAAGCAATACGATTGTAATCTTCTCGAGCGATAACGGCCCCGTTCTCGATGACGGCTACGTGGATCAAGCCGAAGAGCTCAGGGGCGCCCATACGCCCGCCGGCCCGCTGCGCGGCGGAAAATACAGCATGTTCGATGGCGGCACGCGCGTGCCCTTCATTGTAAGCTGGCCGGGGAAAGTCAATCCGGGCGAAACCGATGCCATCGTATCTCATGTTGACTTCCATGCTTCATTTGCATCCCTGACAGGCCAGGCTCTGAGCAAGACTGAAGCTCCGGACAGCATCAACGTGCTGGACGCACTTCTTGGCAGGACCACTGAAGGACGCGCTGAGCTCGTCGTCGAGGGCACCAGGAAGAAAACGGTCATCCGGCAAGGGGACTGGGTATACATCCCGCCGCATGAAGGCCCGGCGCTTAACAGGAACACCAACACGGAACTGGGAAACTCGCCTGACCATCAGCTATATAACCTGTCCCAGGACATCAGCCAGATCTGCAATGTTGCTCAGGATAATCACGGCATGGTAGAGAAATTGTCTGCGAGGCTGAACGAGGTACTCGCCGGCGAAAGCACGCGACCGGCCTAGGCACTCCCAAGCATGCCGGCAATACTCTGCGTGTAATCCGGTCGCAGGATCCCCTTCTCGCACACTATTGCAGTGACGAGCTCAGCCGGCGTGACATCAAACGCAGGGTTCGCGACGCTGACATCTGCAGGCGCGGACTGCGCGCCCTGGAAGTAGCGCACCTCATCCGGATCGCGCTGTTCGATTGGTATGTGAGCACCACTCGAAAGAGAAAGATCAAACGTAGACGAAGGCGCCAGCACGTAGAAAGGTATGTCATGGTGCTTCGCGAGAACTGCCACCCCGTACGTTCCTATCTTGTTCGCCACATCACCGTTCGCCGCAATCCTGTCGGAGCCGACCATCACGCATGATATCAGCCCTGCCTGCATAATACTCGCGGCCATGTTGTCGCAGATAAGGGTTACATCTATACCGGCATGGTGAAGCTCCCACGATGTCAGCCTCGATCCCTGCAGCAGCGGGCGGGTCTCATCGGCAAACACCCTTATCCCCAATCCGTTCGCCTTGGCCGTATACATCGGGGCGAGCGCAGTCCCGAATTCTGCGGTGGCGAGGGACCCCGCGTTACAATGCGTAAGTATGGCATCACCGTCAGAAAGCAGCTGAACTCCGTGCTCGCCTATACTCCTGCACATCCGGGCGTCCTCGTCGCGAATAGCATTAGCCTCAGCGGCAAGGACCTCAAGAAGGCCGGGCACGTCCAGCCCGCTGTTACTCCTTGCGCACGCCATCATGCGGTCAAGCGCCCAGAAGAGGTTCACTGCCGTGGGCCTCGAACTTGCCAGGTGATCAGCCTTCTGCTGCGCTTCCCCGATAAGAGCCAGGGCGTCCGCTGCCGCTGAGTGCTGAATCGCCGCCACAAGCCCCATGGCCGCGCATACCCCTATTGCCGGCGCGCCCCTTACCTTGAGGACTTTTATGGCATCCCATATCTCGTCCAGATCATCTGTTTCAAGGTACTCAAGGGCAACCGGCAGCCTGGTCTGATCGATGAGCTTAACTTTGCCCGGTACGAGCCGTCCTTCAGTCGAAGGGACCCATTCAACTGTCTTAAGAAACTGGATACTTTACCTCAAAACTCGGGGTCGTGCTTTATATACTGGCCGTTAACGCGCTCCAGCGCGGGCAGCTCACCATAGAGCGCCCACTTGGACCCCGGATCATCCAGTACAAGCCGCTCAATACTCGACCCGTAGATAGGCCGAAAATTACGTACGCGCGACCCGTTGCAGACGAGTTCCTCTATAGGTGCCCCCTGAAGAAAGGCTATGGAACTAATGGAGGTGTCGGCAATATTCAAGTAGCGCATTTCATTAGACCCCAAGCCGTCAAGCGCCTGCAGCCTGGTCCCTGCCACATCGAGATAAGCGAGTGTCATATGCCTGATCAGCGCAAGGTCAGCAAAATCTGTATGGCCAACAGCCAAATGCGTCAGGTTGAGCCTTCTCAAAGTGGTGAATGAGCGCACCGGCGTCTCTCTCACATGAAGCTGCTTAAGGCTGATGGCGCAGGCTTCCAGCGGTGACAAGTCGGATACGCTGCTGCTGTTCGCCTCCAGAATCCTCAATGGGCAATCCCTGAGGAAAGTGAGGCTGCGCAGCTGTGTTCCGCTTGCGCGAAGCACTTCAAGAGGCGTGCGAGCCAAAGGAGAAAAATCGAACACACCGGTCTCGTTCAGCGCGAGCTCCTTCAGCTTCATGTTTCTGAGAAACGCCAAACTCCGCACCTGCGTGCCGCTTGCGTCAAGCCTCTCCAGATCCAACTGGCTGATCGGGGAAAAGTCGAACACCTTAGTGTATGAAACATCCAGAGATACCAGCGGACAGTCCTTTATAGGCTTCAAGTCCCTTACAAGTGACCCCCTTATGCTCAGCTCACGCAGCGGCATCCCCTCCAGGGGCTCAAGGCTCCCCACCTTCGTCGGCCCCAGTTCCAGCGACTCGAGAGGCAGCCCTCGCAGCGGACCAAGGTCAACCAGTGGTGCCTGCCGGTCGCCCCTTACCCGGACTTCAAGGCTCCTTAATCCTTTCAATGCCGAGACAGGCGAGATGTCCCGCAGAGCCGAGCTGAAAATACGCACGCTGGTTACAACACCATCATCACCCTTGCGGCATCTGATGTCTTCCGAGTCGAGGTCCGGGTTAGTGCTAAGAAGCGCATCGACAAAGGCGTCTACGTTCCTCGCCCCCTCCATGTCCTCCGGCTGAAGGTCCACCACTGCGACAGGCCGGTCAACAACTACCTCAACGGGATCGGCTGAAGGCGTCAATCCCTGTATCGCATCAACGACCGGCTTGTAGTCCGCGTAAAACCCGGCCGAGGAATACTTTGCGGCATAGGCTGCGGCCTTGGCCTTTGCGTTGGCTAGCTCAAGTTCGTCAACCCTCGCAGCAGAAACACGGGCAGCAGCTGACGCCCCGTCAAATGATGCACCCAAATCTATTCCCAACTCGTTCACAATGGCGGCCAGATCGTCCCTCGCCGATGCCTCCGCCTCTTTCCTGGATCCGTCCAGCAGGTCCAAGAGCCCGGGCTCAAGAAGATGGTGCGTCATCTGAAAATAACGCCGAGCGTGCGAGAAGGCCCTCGACTGGTAGGCAAGCACTCCTTTGACAAGGGCGACCTCGGGCTCGCTGTCGTTGCCCATACGCGAAAGCCGCTCCGCAACCGACAGGTCAGAGAGCCTGAAATTGTGGGCCCGACTGGCAAGCGCACCACCCACTCGAAACTCCTCATTTGCCAGGACCACACCATTCTGCACGCCCTGTATCCTCAGGTCCTTGGGGCCGCCTGCCAACTGAACGCTCACGGTCTGCTGGGCCTGTCGCTGAAAGGAGTCCAGGATCTTTGTCTCAATATTTGCCGCGGACTCCAGGATCCCCCTGATTTGATGGATTTCGTCATTTCTGCTGGGGAGCGATCCCTGGATCAAAACGTCCTCAAGATAAGCTGATGCCTTCTTGTAGTCAGCTTTTGCGATAAGACCAACGGTTTCTCGCATCATGTTACTGAACCTGGCCTCCAGCTCGGCCGCCCTGCGCGCCTCTTCGGCTTTGACCCAGGCTTCCTTTCTCTGCTTCAGCTCCGCGACCTTATCGCTACGGTGCCGCGCTGTTTCCGCCGCCGCCTGACCTGAATACCCCTGGTAGACCGCAATGGCCCGGTCATACTCATTCTGCGCGATAAGCGGCCTCGCCTGTGCGTCCAGGGACTGCATCACGCCGGCCAGCGCATCGGCCGATTTTGCCGACTCTAACCGCGCGATATCCTTCGCCGCTCTTTCCGCGTACTTTGTACCCCCGCAGTTGTCGACTACTTCCCTGTAACGGCGTATGGCCTCATCATAAGAGGCCCGGTTCGCCTTCTCCCAGCCGGATGCACTGTAATACATGGACCGCGCCCGGGTCTCCGCAGTAGGCCCAGACGCCGCGCCTCCCCCCTGCGGCCCCCCGCCCGCCTGACCGGGATGACCGCCACCAGGCCTGTTCGGAACTATGAGAAATTTTGCCGCCAGCGCTATCAAGACCACGAGCACTACCGCACCGACTATGAGCCCGACAGGCGCGCCCTTCTTCCGGGGCGCATGAAGAGTGCTTCCTATCTGACCCGCGGTTACGTGCGGCCGAACAGGCTCATCTGCCGCCTTAGCGCTTTCGAGGACCGTGCTTGTCGCATCGGGCGGAAGCTTCAGCCTTGGCCCCAGCCCCTTCTTCACCCGGGCAATCGCCTCGCGCACATGCGACCAGTCAGTCGGCCGGTGCTCTTTGTCCTTCGCCATCAGGGCCCTCACCAGCGTACAGAAGCCTCTGGTGAGCGAGGGATTCAGGTCCCGCGGGTTCTCAACTGTATCAGTTATCTGGCGCTCCATGACCTCTGATTCACCAGCCCCCTCAAAGAGAAGCTTGCCCGTGGAGAGGTGATACATCATCGCGCCGAGAGCGTACATGTCGAGGCGACAGTCCTGGTTCGCCTCGCCCATGGCCTGCTCTGGAGCCATGTAGGCAGGTGTACCCAGGATTTCGTCACTCTCCTCGTCGACGTGCATGCCGCTTATCGTCCTGGAGAGGCCAAGGTCAGTAACCTTAACAGTTCCGTCTTCGTCGATCATTATGTTGTCGGGCTTGATGTCGCAGTGGATCATCTTTTCTTTTTCCCACGCGTACCCAAGCGCGTCGGCGACACAGTCAGCGATCAGCAGCACGTCCTGCTCTGAAAGCGTTCCTTTTCGCTTAAGCCAGTCGGCGCAGGTATACCCGTCAACAAACTCCATGACGAAGAAATAAAGCCCGCTTTCGATATTAGCGTCATATACCTGCACAATTCCGGGGTGCTTCAGCTTGGCGGCAGACTGTGCCTCCTGCTGAAAGCGCTGGATGTCCGCGGGGTCTGAAGCAAAGTGAGCCGAAAGGATCTTGATGGCTACGGTTCGATCAAGCGAGACCTGACGAGCCTTCCATACCGCAGCCATACCGCCTTCGCCCAGCTTATGCTGCATCTCAAATCCAGTTAACTGGATGTCCGTCATCTACGCCCGTCCCCATTGCATGATTTACAGAGAACCGCGCCCTCGCGGCCGCAGTCTTCACAATCCTCCTCGGCAATCGTACCAGCTCCACGGCACTTCCTGCAACTAGTATGACCCTCACCACTGCATCTTTTGCAGGCCGGACGCGAACCGCTCCCGTTGCACTCACGGCACAGGACGCCACCGGAACCGCCGCATTTCGAGCAAAGCAACATGCCCTTACCCCGGCATTTCTTGCATTTCTCGCTTCGGCTCAAGGTCATTTTGGTCAGCTCAGCGTTCACCTTAATAAAAACATTCCCATCCTCACAGGCCTCGCAGTCCAGGACGCCACCAGCCTCACAGCCGCCGCAGTCTGTCTTCCCGAATCCAGCACACTCCTCGCACGGAGACGCCGTAGCCCTCATCACGACTGCACGCTGCAGCGTGCTTAAGACATCAGAAACACCGGGGGGCAGCCAGGCGCCCCCAAGCCTCATGTATCTCCGTCCCTGCTGGATTGTCGCATATCGGGTCGCCGCCTGCCCGCGCGAGAACTTGCGTTCGTCAATCGTTCCTGCCCGCCTCACGATGCCGGCGCCCTTGCAAATCTGACACTTGCTTCCCTGCACCTCGCGCGTCTGCTCCTCTCCCGGAACGAGCGACCCTATCTTCATCACGCGATTCCCCTTCCCCCCGCAGGTGCTGCACTTGGCCTGCACCATTAGGCCCCTGGAATCGCTTGCCTGCAAAAGCTCGGCGATAGCCTGTCCTCTCACTTCACTCCCCGCGGGATCACTGAGCAGGTTCAGCACCGACGCATTCTTAAGGAAAAGGCGTGCGAGCTCAAAGTCCCCGGCTTTGAGCTGATCACGAGCCAGCTTTACCTCCTGAGCTACGGCGTCTTTGTCAACTCGCGCCAGGTCCTCCGACTCAGGGCCCGGGGTCACGTTCACGTCCGATGGGCCGTCCTGATCAGCAGGTGCGGCTTTTCTCTCAACGGCTTTACTGCAATGACCGCATTTGTCCAGTCCTTCGCCTACCTCCCAGCCGCAACCTTGACAGATCGTTATTTGCGCTATCGCAGCTGCCGCAATCAGTAGAAAAGCGATACTGCTCGAAAACCAGAAAAAAGACCTCATTTGCCTCCAAAAGACAATAAATCCGGATTAGATACGTTAATGTATAAAGGCATAGTGGTTACAGTGCAATTTCTTAAAGAGTAAAAACGTAGAAATCGGGCAGATATTGCAATAATTTAAAAATTTTCATCCCACACCCCTTTACTTTGCGGTAATCGGGAGCTAACATAACTTTGATGAGTAATATGCGTAAATCCAGATTCTCACGTCGCATTTCCGGTCAGGCGATGATCGAATACGTATGCACCGCAGGCATCCTTATCGCGATCGTGGCCATTCTTTCAGTCTTTCTTTATTCTTACAAGGAACATACAAGCAGAGTAATGGATTTGGCGGCGTCAGAATACCCCTGATGCCGTTTGAATGGCAGGTTGCCTGCCAGGAGGAACAGTGATGCGAAATATGCGGAACAAACGTAAGAGCGGACAGACAATGGTCGAGTATATAATCATCGTAGTCATCATAGCGGTTGCGGCAATCGCTATCTTCGGCGTCTTCGGTGATCGGCTTCGCGCGATGGTTGGTGGAGCAACCGTCGAGCTCGGCGGCGACCAGAGCGCTGTTGATGAAGCCACGGATACGTCGTCTGAAGACTTCTTCAAGAGTCTTGATAAAGACGGTGTCAACTGATCACCGCCTGCGAAGCAGGAGCGGTCAGTCACTTATAGAAACATGCGTGGCCATAGCATTGATCTGCCTGATCTTCATGGGTCTACTGCAGATCTCTGAGATCTTTGCCGCCAGGGAAATACTAAACCACGCTGCGGCCCGTGGCGCTCGATGCAAAACCGTTGGCTTCAACTGGTTCATGGTTGAGAAGTCCGTGCGTGTGGCTTCAATCCCTAATGCCGGCAAGATGCTGACTCCTGCTTTCGAAAATACTGATACGGCACTCCGCACTATGGTTGAAACCATGAAGCCCGGCGAGCTGTGGGAGGAAACACTGCGCGCAACACCGTCCTCGCTTCAATACAACCTCGAAAGGGCACGGATCCCGGAATACATGGGTTCATGGAACCGCCCCCGCGCGGGCCATATCCTGGATTATGAAAACTGGGACACCGTCCGCTCTGACCATGGTGTCATATCCCCTCCCGTTCCGGGAGCATCCGCCTCGACCGTCAGCGTGAACACATACCAGGACTACCCGCTCTGGGTTCCAATGCACAGGGCGTTCTATCGAGGGGACTCGATCCGCCTCAGCGGCTCATTTACAATGGAATGCCACTATGAGCTATACATCGATGACATGTTCTGGTAAACGCCGCGGTCAGGCCATGATCTTTTTCCTGCTGGTCATGGTAATTCTGGTGTTCGTCGTAATGTGGAATTTCGACCTGCACAAGATTCTGTTTGCCAAGTACCTGACACAAAACGCCGGTGATTCCGCGGCATTGATGGCCTGCCGCTGGCAGGCCGTTTCCCTGAACCTTATGGGCGACCTCAACCTCATGCATGCCGTGGCACTCAGCAACGACGACATCGATACCGCCTCATCAATAACCCAGATCCAGGCGAGGCTGTGCTATACCGGCCCAATGATTGCTTTTATGGCTTCTCAGCAGGCGGCAAAGAACAATGGCGTTTACAGGAACGATGATTTTGACCGGATCTGCCGCGAACATGCTGAAGCCGTTCGAAACGACTACCCATCTAGAGCGGCCCCGGACGGTTCGATGCTCTTCCCGGAGCCCTACCCCGGCTGCTGGCAGGAATACGCCGATATGCTGGACCTGATGGCGAATGAAGGAATCGCGGCAGGTCCGGACAACGCCCACCTCTACGGCGACGCGACTGGCGGACATCCACTTCTTGAGCTGGGCTTCTACGAAGCAATCGCCGGCCAGAACTGGTGCTGGTTCTTCAGGGAAGAGTCAACACTGCTGGAGGATTACAGGGAGTTCTTCCCCTGCTGGTGGGCGGAAATCCCCGAGCCACCGCATATGCAGTATATCAACAGTGAGATATACGGCCTTAACCTCCGCATAGTTACGACGGGCCTCGAAAGTTTCCTTTCCGCCGCCGACGCCACTGCTCTCGCCGCGGATCGAGGGCTTGGCGGCACAGTCTCCAACGACGCCGTTGACATCGATGCCGTCTGGTACTGCTACAACAGCCGATGGACAAGCTGGGACGCTATCAAGCCGTATGGCACAGAAGACGCGTTCCCAGTCACAGGGACAGTAAAACCACAGTACGACTACGCAGGATCTGACGCCGCGGTACGTATCGAGGAACGCATAGACCGCCATACTCCGGGCGCCGGCGGCAGCCAGGTTTCTGACTACATAACGTGGACGGCCGCAGCCAAGCCGTTCGGATACCTCAACGAAACTGAGACTCCAAACAGCTACGAACTGGTGCTGCCGGCATACCACGAGGTGCGACTGATACCTGTCGACGCATCTTCCGCTCCGGCTGCAGGGGGCTACAACATAGAATGGCGAGAGCACGTGGAAGTGCACCTCGACAAGTACATGGATGGCGGGCCCAACGCCATACGGAACGATCCCGAAATGAAGCGCTGCTGGTACTGCCTTCAGCTTACCACATGGGAAGACACGGCTTTCAGGCAGGCGGGAGTGGACTGGCTGGCCGTCAACAGCTATCTCTGCACGCTTCCGTCCGGCCCCGGCGGAGGACGTCGTGACGGCGGTTCCAGGAGAGGACACTGATATGAACAATTCACCGGTCCTCTCACAGAAAGCTGCAACCCGCGGCAGCCGCTGCGGCCAGGCCCTCGTCGAGCTTATGGTCGGCCTCGTTGTTGTGATGATCCTTGTCGCCGGCCTTCTCCAGATGTCATCTATGACAAGCGCCCACACAGACGTAATGATAGAGGCGCGTGAGGAGGCCGCGCTGCTCGCGATGCTTGACCTTGGCCCGGATATGGACGTTCTTTCAGATGCTGACTACATCAGAGACTGGCATGAAGGCGGCGACGGCCGGCGGCTCTCGCGAGACGATTTCAGCGATACCGGCGATGCCGCAGCATTCCAGGGACTGGTGGTCGACCAGACCGTTGCCGACGCCGGCTGGGACATCCTCAACGCCGCCCCCAACAACCGCATATCCCGCCTTCGCGGCGATCCGATGGTGGTAAGCTCGTTCGGACTCGTAAAAGGGCGCGCCACGGAGTCAGCGAGGCTCGACATGCTGCCGGCCTTTCGGCACCTCATCTACCAGGCAGACTCGATCGATGTCGAAGCTACCGCGTGGATGACTCTCTGCAAAGGACTCTACTAATGCGTCCGTCCGGAACCCGTTCTTATGCTTCCGCCGCATGCGCGCTGCTGCTGTCCTGCACGATCGGCTCGCACAGCTACGCCCGCGTGTCCTGGCACTGGGGAGCCGGCTCCCAGTCGACCAAAGCGCTCACCGCCTCCGGGGGAAAGTCTGTCTACAGGTCCGCGATAAGCCTTAACGGAGCCAACGCGGACCTTGCGGTTTTCAGCTTCTCTGATCCAACGACTCAACTTATCGCAAGGCTGAAACGCCTTTTCAAAGACGCCGACTTCAAGTTCCGCGGAGGGCGAATGGCGTTCTGCCTCACCAACGACGGCAGCACGGTTCTTCGCATGATCATCCTGAAGGTCTCAGACAGCTCGCAAACACTGCTGATTAAGGTTGAGCAGACCGCCAGGGACTATGAAGCGTCCAAGGCCCCGCCCGACAAGCATCTCATCCGGGAAGTCCCCGAGTTTCCCGGGAGCAAGCCGTCGTTCTACGCGAAAAACAAGGACACGGAATTTCAAATTGCTGCTTCAACGGCACCTGCCGCGCCAGCGGACATAGCCGCATTCTACGCGAACACGCTTAGCGCACAGGGATGGGAGAATCCACTCCAGGATTCAGCCTCGCTGCAGTTCTTCGTCAAAGGCTCGGCAGTCTGCATGGTAATGGCCTCCAGGCAGGAGCGCACGGGCAGCAGTTCTATTACTTTATTGCATAAAACACATGGTGTGAAATAATCAGGCAAATCAGCCGCAGCCCTCTCGCAGGCACTCGCGGCATACTCGGAGCAAGCAAATGAAGCAGAAACTGATTCCAGTTATATCAATCATAGTTGGCGTACTGGCATTCCTTCTTACCAGCCAGTTTATCCAGAAGAAGCGTAATGAATACCAGAAACTCATTAACGACTTCTACGCTAAAACCGAGCTGGTCCAGGTACTGGCAGCAAAGAAAGATCTTCCCAGGGGAACCAAGCTCCAGAGAACGGACATGACCACCACGCAGACACCGAAACGCAATATGCCTGAGCTCTGCATCACAGCCACGGACGTCAGGCAGGCGTACGCCCGCAAAACCCTGCGAGAGCTGAGGAAGGGCGAAATGATACTCTGGTCCGACCTCGAGGGCGGCGATCCTTCCTCCCAGGGCCTGGCGCCGGCGGTGCAGGAAAAACTTCGTGCGATTTCGCTGAACATCTCCGGCGCTGCAGGCGTTAGCGGCATGGTCAGGCCAAATGACCGCGTCGATGTGCTCGGGACCTTCAGCTTCCCCTCTAAGACGGTTCCCGGCGAAATGGAAACAGTCACTTTGACGGTCCTTCAGGATGTCACGATCCTCGCGACAGGCCAGCAGATGGCCAAGGACGTGGCTTCCTCCAGAAGTCGACGAGGCAACACGGGATACAGTACAGTGACAGTGGAGGTAACACCGCGCGAGGCGGAGCTGCTTGTATTCGCGCAGCAGATGCAGGGCTCCCTCGCCCTGTCGCTCAGGAACCCCTCGGACCAGAGTTACGAAAGCTCCCTGCCGTCAGTTAACTTCGAGAAGCTGGAAACCAGCCTGCCCGAACTGAACCGCTTCCGGCAGCAGTATATCCGACATAAGAAAGCGGTGCGCTGATGAGCGAGAACATAAGGCTCCAGATAAAGAGGCCCAACGGCGCTTCGTCGGAATTCGAGGTCGCACCCAGTGTTTACACGATCGGCAGCGAGCCCGACTGCCACATCCACATTCCTGGAGACGACATAGAAGCTCGCCATGCCATCCTGAGCCTCACGGACTCCGAACCCTGGATTGAAGATCTTTACGGTGAAACAGGCACCCTTGTGAACGGCTCAAGGATCCAGGGGCGGGCGCACATCAGCCAGGGACAGGCCATACAGATCGGTGAGTACGAGCTGACAATCGTCAACCTGCCCGGGGCATCCCTACCGCCAACAGCGCCACCCCCCTCGCCCGAGCCGGCCCAGGAACCAGTCGCCCCGCAGGTGCCCGAGCCTGCTGAACCGCCCGCCGACCCGATGCCTGCAGTCAGCGTTCCATCTCTGTCGCCAGAGCTGGAACAGAAGCGCTCGATAAAACACCAGAACCCTAAGGAGCTGGTCGAGCGCCTGGACATTAAGCGCCTTTCCGCCTCGCGCATAAACAAGGACGAGCTCAGGACGCGCGCATTGGAAAACATCACCAAGATCGTCCAGGAGGTAGCACCGCGGCTTCCCGCCGGCATTAAGCCGGAGGCGCTGATTAAGGAAATCTGCGATGAGGCCCTTGGCCTGGGCCCTCTCGAGGAATTTCTTGCTCAGGACGATGTTACTGAAATCATGGTCAATGGCCCCAACCAGATATACGTCGAAAAAAAGGGCAAGCTGACCCTGACTGACGCAGCGTTTATGGACAACGCGTCAGTGCTGGCCATCATCGAAAGAATCGTCTCACCACTGGGCCGCCGAATCGACGAGAGCCAGCCGTATGTAGACGCGCGGCTGCCGGACGGCTCCCGCGTTAACGCTGTCATTCATCCCCTTTCCCTTGTAGGCCCCTGCCTCACCATACGAAAGTTCTCGAAGAACCCTTTTGACGACAAGGACCTCGTCCGCTTCGGTACCTGGACTCAGCAGATAGCGGAGTTCTGCGACATCTGCGTAAAGATGAGGAAGAACATCGTCGTCTCCGGAGGAACTGGTTCAGGAAAGACCTCCCTGCTCAACGTGCTGGGCAACTACCTGCCTTCGACCGACAGGATCGTCACCATCGAGGACGCTGCCGAGCTCCGCCTGACCCAGCCGCATGTCGTCAGGCTTGAGGCACGGCCGCCCAACATCGAGGGCAAGGGCGCGATTACTATCCGCGACCTGGTCAGGAACTCACTCCGCATGCGACCCGACCGCGTCGTCGTCGGCGAATGCCGCGGCGGAGAGGCCCTTGACATGCTCCAGGCCATGAATACGGGGCATGACGGCTCACTCACCACAGTTCACGCAAACTCTCCGCGCGATGTCATTTCACGACTGGAGACCATGGTGCTGATGTCCGGGATGGAACTCCCCGTGCGCGCGATCCGGGAGCAGATATCATCAGCGATCGATGTGATTGTTCATGAATCCCGGTTCAGCGACGGCAGCAGAAAGATCACCAGCGTCACCGAGATCTGCGGCCAGGAAGGCGACCAGATCACCATGCAGGAAATCTTCGCCTTCGAGCAGACAGGCCTGGACGGCGACGGTAAAGTCCTGGGCGCCCATAAGCCGACTGGCTCAGTCCCAACCTTCCTCGAAGAAATTGACGCCCGCGGACTGACAATTGACCGCACAATGTTCAGCCCTCAGCAGCAGGAGTGGTAAGCGATGAGCCTTCTTGCACCATACTTGGCCCCGCTCCTCTTCGCACTCAGCTTTGCCGGGTTCGCGTGGGTAATTATCAGGGCCGTGTTTGCGGGCTCAGAGGCATACAGCGGGGCCTACTCTGAGGCGACCGCGCGCCAGTTCGAGGACGTCTTTCTTTTCATTCCGCCCAAGCGGCTCGAGGAAATCCGCTGGGCGTCTTCTGCCGTTTTCTTCCTCTCAGGATTCATGCTTACCGGCAACTTCAGTTCCGCAGGCGGAGTGGCCATCGGCTTCTTCTTTGGCCTCCTTCTTGGAGGCGTGGCCCTCTACATCCCCACATGGACGCTGGCATACCTGAAGAGGCGCAGGCTGGAAAAGTTCAACTCCCAGCTGGTAGACACTCTCGTAAGCATGAGTAACGCGCTCAAGGCCGGCTTCAGCATCGCCCAGGCCTTCGAGTCCGTTGTAAAAGACGGCGAAAACCCGATAGCGCAGGAGTTCGATGTGTTTTTGCAGCAGACCCGCGTCGGCGTAAGCTTCTCAGACGCGCTCAACAGCATGGACGAGCGCGTCGGCAGCCAGGACCTGACCCTCGTGGTGATGGCCATCGAGACCGCCCGCAAGACAGGCGGAAACCTCACGGAAATACTCGAGGCCATATCCAAGACCATTCGTGAGCGGATGCGTATCGAAAACCGCATAAAGACACTGACATCACAAGGCCGCCTTCAGGGCATAGTCGTCGGCGCAATGCCTATAGTCATATGCCTCGCGCTGCTGGTTGTCGACCCGGACACCATGAAACCTTTTCTCTACTCGCTTACCGGACTCGTAGTGATGCTGATCGTAGGCATCCTGATCCTCTGTGGAGGATTGATGATCAGGAAGATCATCAATATCGACGTATAATGGACATGCAGGCAATGATAGCTTCGGGACTCTGGGGGATGACGGCAGCGCTTACAGCGTGGTACTGTGCCCGCCTGGCAAGCCAGATCACATATGTCACCCTTGCCGACGGAAGGAAACAGGCGCGCCAGATTCCTATCATGTTCAAGATGCTGCTGCCGCTGGCCCCCAACGTGGCACCTCTTATCCGCAAGCAGGCGTTCAGGCGAATGGCCGAAACTACAGATCGAAAGATTACCGCCGCGGGTTTCGAGGGACTGATCTATGCGGAGGAGCTCCTCGCACTCAAGATCCTCCTTCCGTGCACTCTTGGACTTTTGTGGATCGGGCTCAGCGGGGTCTTCCTGTATTTCACCCCTGTTCAGTTCATAAAGGAGCTGGACTGGCTCGCTTATACTCTGGGCCCCCTCTGGCTCTTCGTCTACCCCACCGGCTGGCTTAACCGCGAACTTAAGGCGAGACATAAGAGCATAAGGCGTTCCCTTCCATTCGTCCTGGACCTTCTCACGCTCTCCGTAGAGGCCGGCATGGACTTCATGACCGCCCTCCAGCGGAACGTTGACAGACGCAGGGTAGACGCGCTGGGCGAGGAGCTGATCGTCGTAATAAGAGAGATACAGCTAGGCAAGACCCGCCGGGAAGCCCTGCGCGACATGAGCACCCGCGTCGACCTTCCTGACCTGCGTTCAGTGGTCAATGCCCTTGTCCAGGCCGACGAGCTCGGCGTAAGCATTGGGTCGATTCTCCGAATTCAGTCCGACCAGATCCGTCAGCGCCGCTTTGAGCGCGCCGAGCGCCTCGCCAACGAGGCGCCGGTCAAAATGCTCGCACCACTGCTGCTGTTCATCTTTCCCTCCGTCTTTCTCGTACTGCTCGGGCCGATAATCACGAAGTTGATGAATCAGGGATTCTAGCAACTTCACACTAGCCTCCCGCACCACGCCCGCTATAATTGGCCCCATGTCACGCATCCTATTTATCGGCAACAGCTACACAGGCTATAACGACCTGCCAGGCCTCGTCCGAGAACTCGCCGCATTGTCAGGCCGAGAGCTTGAGACAGATTCGATTACACGCGGCGGAGCCCAGCTGAAATGGCATCTTTCAGTGCCCGAGACCGTTGCAAGAATCAGGACTGGGTCTTGGAACTACGTCGTTCTTCAGGACCAAAGCCTTCAGGCGCTCGAGCGCCCCGAGGCCCTGCACGCGGCAGTAAAGGAGCTAGCCAGCATAATCAAGTCTGCTAACGCTGTTCCTGTTCTCTACATGACATGGGCGCGCCAGGAGAAGCCGGAGATGCAGGCTGCCATTACAGAGGAATACACGCTCGCCGCCAGGAACAACGGCTGCCTGCTGGCTCCTGTTGGCGAGGCGTGGAAGACCGCACTCAGCTCAATCGACGGCCTGATTTTGCACGACAAGGACCAAAGCCATCCTAACCTCACTGGCAGTTATATTGCAGCCTGTGTGATCTACTCCACCATTACCGGAAACGAAGCTGCCAACCTGACGGGCATCCTCCCGGGCGATAGCGCCCTTGCGGCGCTAAGTGACCAGCCCCTCCTTCAACGCCTTCGCAACTTGGCAGACAGGGCCATACAGGAATACGGCGTGAGCCTAGAAGCTTGACAAAAGACGCTGGACGACGAACATTCAGACCTCATGAAAGATATTGTTGTAACAGGCCACTTGGGTTTTATCGCGTCGGCATTCTGCGAGCGCTATGCCGGCAAATATGAAATTACCGGTATTGATTTCGCCGGATGGGGCTCAATGGAGCGCAATCTGGCCGCTGGCGTACGGGATGTTCGTGCCGATATTTCTGATGCCGATATGGTGCGCAGCATTATTGATGACGTGAAGCCGGAGGCAATCATCAACTTTGCGGCCGAGAGCCATGTCGACAGGTCAAATGAGGACGACTCATCGTTCTGGCAGTCCAATGTCTTTGGCGCCAAGAACCTGGCTATTGAGGCCAGCCGCCTCGGAATTCGCCTCGTGCATGTCTCAACTGATGAAGTCTACGGCGACGCCAGGTCATCCGATGCAGCGTGGACCGAGACGTCCCCTATCTGCCCGAAGAACCCATACGCTGTCACGAAAGCGGCCGCGGAGATGCTGCTGTCGGTCTACGCGGAAAGCAGGAAGACCAATCTGGACCTTGTCATCACACGCGGCGCGAACACAGTCGGTCCCCGCCAGTTCCCGGAGAAGGCCATTCCGAAGGCGATCTGGTGCTTCACGCACGGTGAGCCCTTCCCTCTATACAAGACCCCGGCAAGGCGCATGTGGCTTCATGTTAACGATCATGTATCAGGCATTGAAGCCGCCCTCCGTGCAGGCAAGACCGGCGAAGCCTACAACATCGCGCCAATGGCCGATGCGGAAGAGGTGACCGAGGCAGTCATCGAGCGGGTGCGCGACCTGGTTGGCAAGGGCGACATAACAAAGGTTGAGGATAGAGACAACTACGACCTGCGGTACTGGATGGACGCGGGGAAGGCCAAGGCCGACCTCGGATGGGAAGCCGAGTACGGAATTGACAATACGCTTGAGCACACGGTTGAGTGGTATCTGGCCAATCCTGACTGGCTCGAAGAGGCATATGCGGCCGCAACAAAGGCCTAGGAGGAAATGATGAACAAACTCGAATGGAGCAGCGATCTAAGCGTAGGAATCGACGCGATCGACGCGCAGCACAAGAACTGGATCGCTCATTTCAACGCCGTGCTTGACGCCGTAGAAACGAACAAGGACCAGGAAACAGTAATTTCAACCCTCGACTTTCTCGCAGACTACACGGAAAAACACTTCTCTACGGAGGAGAAGCACATGAAGGCCAGCGGCTATCCGGACTACGACAGGCACCTGGCAAAACACAACGACTTGAAATCAACCGTTGAGGACCTGATACGTGACTTTCGTGAGGACGGCGTTTCAAGACAGCTTGCAGACGCCATTAACACACTGCTCAGCAACTGGCTGGTGAGTCATATCCAGGAAATGGACACCGCTTTTGCCGCGTTCGCCCGCGAGCAGAACCTGGAAATCAACGATCCCGCGTAGCCGCCCCGTGAAGCATCTTGCCCTGACTCTCCTCGTGTCCCTCCTGGCGGGATGCGCCTCCATCCAGCCAAGCGGCGCCGGGCGTATACACCATATAGTCTTCTGCTGGCTGAAGGAAGAAGGCGACATCGTTCAAAGGGAGAAGATCATGGCCGCCGCAAAGTCCTTCGCTCAAATTCCCGGGGTACTTGAAGTTCATACCGGCGTTTCAGTTGAAAGCGACCGCCCCATCGTCGATGACAGCTTCGACGTCGCCATAACAATGACCTTTGCCACTGTCGATGACATGAACGCGTATATAGTTCATCCAGCCCACAAAGACGCGGTCAGAGACGTACTGATGCCCCTGGTAAGCAGGATCAAGGTCTACGATTTCGCTGAATAGCGCGCATCAGCTCCAAAATCCTCCAGCAAAAGGCAGAAATCGCTTGCTGACACCCTACCAGCCCAATATATTGCACGCGTTGTCTTTAAACCCTTAATAAAAGGAAGGTAACTGAATGATAGTACCAACCAACAAACTCTTCGAACATGCATACGGGAAGTACGCTGTCGGAGCATACAACATCAACAACGCAGAGCAGATCA
>JBFIFS010000008.1:0-41294 GCA_041602695.1 Kiritimatiellia bacterium | reverse complement strand
TTCTCCTCTTTTATCGTTAAGTAATAATCTTTCTTTAAAGCAGTTGTTCCCTTATCTGTCATCCTGAGCGCAGTCGAAGGATCTCACGCAATACTCGAGATTCCTCGACTTCGCTCGGCGTGACACGTGCACTATGATCTTCTCTCCACATTCTCTCACTGATAACTGATCACCGATCACTGATCACTCCCCAGGACATTCTCAAAACTCTTCCTTTCGCATCCCGCCCGCACCCCCTGCTCAATAGCATCCATAACGGTCAGTGCTTCAGCAGGGGACATGGCCACATGGTCAAATTCCAGCCCCTCCACAGGCTTGATAATGAGCTCACCCGTGGCGTGACAATAGGCGCTTCCAACACACTCCTGCAATGGTATGGCATCAATATACATCCTTCTCGCCACGGACAGCAGCACCAGCCTGCCGTCAACTATGCACAGCCAGAGCGGCGCTTTGCGCCCCCACCGCCCGGCATCGACTTTGGTCATTGTCCGCAGGCGAAGGCTGGGTTCAGCGTCCCCGACTGCCTCTCTTAGCAATTTCTTTTCAAGTTCGTTCATTCGTCTCAAAAGCGGCAAAAAGCCGTCGCACTCCGAATTGATCTTCTTCCCCTTCAGCCCTCAGGTTTCAAGTTTCAGGTTTTCCCCTGACCTCACCCCTGCCCCTTCTTCAGGAGCTTGTCCATAAGGCCCTTCTGCTTCCTGTCCTGCTGTCGCTTGATCTTCTGGTATTTAATCGCTTCAAGCATCATCTCACGATTCTTTTCTTCGACCGCGATAATCTTGGCGAAAACAGGATCTGCGATTCGTCCGCGGGCCCGCTTGGCCCACAGGCTGTCTGGGAAGTCGAATGTCAGGCGCCGATAAGTCTCGTAGGCCTCCTGCCTGTCATCATCGCGTCCGGAGATGCCTGCCTGGCGCTCATAGCTCAGTCCGCTCCAGTAAAGCGCCTGCGCCCTTATATTGTTATCATCGTATTCCTCTCGCTCTACAACTTTGGCGAAGCGCTCTATGGCTTCCGCGTACTGATGGGCACGCATCATGTTCTGTGCCGATGCAAGCCCCGCAAGGCCGGCGAGCTTATGATCGGGAAATCGCTCAAATAGCTTTCCATAAATAGTGGCCGCCTTTAGGAACTCCGGATAAGAGAGCTCGTCCAGCCGCAGCACTTCAGCCTTAGACTCAACGTCTTGTTTATCTCTAAGCGGATCAGCCTGCTCCTTGTGCTTCTGGCCATTCGCCTGGAAGTACTTGCCCAGCCTCGACATGACTTCAGGTATGTGCTCCGAGTCAGGGTACTTGTAGGCAAGCTTCACATACTCCTCAACTGCAATCTCACTTTCCTTCATCTTTTCATATACGAGGCCGGTCTTGAACTGCGCCTTGTGGGCGAACTCAGTCTCAGGATAGTCCGTCGGAATCTTCGAGAACCTTGCAAGCGCGTCCTGGTACATGGGAAGTTTTGACTCCTCGTTCTTCGAGAGGTCCGCGTATTCCTGCGCGAGATTACCCAGCAGATACTCCGCATTGGCCCTCAGGTCGTCATCGCGATGGGTCGCTATTGCCTCCTGCAGCAATTTCTTGGCATGCGCCATCTCCCGTCGAGCAAGGCTTTCCTGGTCCATCTTGCGATGTTTCTTGGCGAGCTCAAAAAAGCATTCTGAAAGTGTAAAACTCGTCCTGACAGCCATCTCGTCACCAGTGTAACGCTTGCTGAACGGCTCAATCCCGCCGTCAGCCCCCATATTTATGGCAACGGTTGCTTTCTGCTCCGGATCGTCACCGGAAGCGGCATAAGTAACTGTAATCTCGTCACCATACCTCACAGGGAACCCGTTTAACTCTACAGGCGGAAGTTTCTCTGGCAGTTGCTCATCGGCGTAAGCGACCGTGAAGACACCCTTGAATACGCCGCTGTGCGCCAAAGTCTCACGCAGCCGGAATGCAGCCTGCGCGCCGCTGTTCGCTTTAAGGGTTACAGAAGTCCAGTCCCTGTCCGAACTCACGTCGAGGCCCGGGGCGAACACCCTCAAGAAGACCCGCTCGCCCACGAATACGCGATGCAGCTGCTGATCATAATCACCGTTCATAACATCCAAGAACGCGTGACTCACAACCGTCGCGGAAGCCGTCTTCCATTGAACTTTGTCGCTCTCATCCTTCCAGGCGAACCCTATCTTAACAACATCGCCAGCCTGAACGGTCAGCCCGTCAGGGAGCACGGCTCCAGAGTCTTCGGAAGCCTGCGTTGCAAAGCTCGCCTGCGGCTTGTCACCGAGAAGAAGAGGAACCGAGAATGTAAACCTGCCCTCGTCCAAAGCCGACCCCCTTCCAGAATGCCCTGTGCCATCGGCCGACTGGTAGCCCTGGGGTATTACGCCGCCACCACCCGCGCTCGGAACTGCCGTCAGCTTCAGGGTACCCGGGGCCGTAACGTCGAAAGGTTTCCCCACCGAAGCCGGCGAAGCAACCTGTACGTAAGCCGCTATCTCACTGCTTTGCGCGAGCGCAAGGTGCGTTGCAACCACATCGAACTTGAGGCTTCCCCCTATAACGGCATTGAGCGGCACTGAGGAAAGCTTCGATTCATCTACATAGTTATAGGCCAGCGTACGGCGGGGAGAAACCACCTCAGGCCCGGCCGAGCGTCTGCTCTGCTCCCCTTTACCCCTTGGTGAAGGATCGGCGGATCCAGGCCTGACCGCTGGAGCCGTCCATTCACTGGCCACCGTGTAAGCTCCCATCTTGGGTGTCATGTATTTTGCGTGCTCAATAGTAACGCGGCGGTCAGTCGGTATGCCCGGATCAAGGTTCTCCATGTCCCTGTAAACAAGCGTCAAGGTGCCGCCCTCCGGAACCTGCAGCTCGGACTCGCGCTGGGGCTTTCCTGTCACGGGGAAAATGCGGCCAACGAACCTGCCGCTGTGCTCTTCGGTTTCCACGGCCTTGAGCTTCGTCTTCTTGCCCTCGCTCGTTATGGCGAGAAACTCCACTACATCACGCTTGGGGCTTCCGTCCATGTCGACATCGTCAATCACTATGGCCACTGCATCTTCGAGATTGAAGCGGCGTATCGGCTCAAGCCTCAGCCTGCGGCCCAGTGATGTGGTTTCATAGTTCAGGAATGATGCTGAAATCTCCGCCGTGTTAAAGGCCACACCAAGCCGCCCCTCGTGCCTGTTGCGCTTAGGTGTTGCCGTCACCGGGTCCTCGTAGCGGGCTACAACAGTGTCACCTGGCAGCACTTCAAGCTGGTAGTTCTGGCGCAGAGCCATGAAATCCTGTCCAACCGGGAGGTATGACTTGCCGTCCCGGCCGGAGAGCGTGACCTTCTTGATCCCGGGCGCCACGCCCTTGAATCCGGCGATGTGGAGTCGAACGAGACGTGCCTGGGTGTTGTTTCCAAAAGTAACATCAAATCCGTCCTGAGTCGCCTGGATGGTGGCCGGCTGCGGTATCATTGTGCGAGTGCCCTCCGGGAACAACTGCGGATCAAACATGCTGTCGGGACACGGCTGCATCTCATCTTTCCCTGAGACGTCGCAGAGCAGCACAGGCTTCCGCTTCGAGAGTGCATCGCGCCCCTCATGCCGCCATACCTGGATCTCATGCAGACCCGGGCGAAGCTCACGTTCGATTAACAGAGGATCGTCAGCCTCCGCATCCGCTCCCTGCCCATCTAGAAGGAAGAAAGTATGGATCCTGTTGCCCTTGCCGTCATCCATTGGATATCCTGTCAGCCTAAAGCGTCGAGTCGCCATCTCCTTTTGATAGAACAGCGCACGATACCTCATGACGACGCCATATCCCGGATGCCCGCCATTTGCGAGATTTGGCGTCATTGCCGCCAGACTTGGCACATAATGAGCCACGTAATTGATCCCAGGCCGCGCGGAACTGAGGTCCATCTTCTCTATCCAGTCCGATGGAAGCCCCTTCCCCTTCGGATCAGAAACAGGAAGGTGATTGCGGCTGTAGGTTGGAAATGATGTAAGTAACGGCCGGCCGTCCCATGGCGCATCATCCAAGGGATATCTAGCACGAGTGAGCCAGTCCTGTCCGTTAAGCGATGTCTGCAGGACGAAATGGGTGATGGGTTCATTGGCCGCCAGCCATTTGACCGCCATCTTGCCGAAAGGAACGTTGTCATTGAAATCTATGCCGAACGTGCGTGCAGCGTCCTTGTCCCCCACCTTACCCAGCCAGCCTGGATAATCTTTGGCGCTTATAGCCATGTTCGGATCGCGGCCCGGAGCCATCTCCGAGGCAAAGGCGCTTGCCTGCGCGCCTGCCGTCGGGATTATCGCCTCAAATTCACCAGTGAATGGGCCAGTTTCCTTGAGCAGCATGCGTCGAATTACATCGCCGCTCGAAGTCTCTAGAGTAACCGGCACCTGGTCAATACCCGCCGTTTTGCTCTGGTCAGCATCAATGACCCGAACATACACAGGGTTGCCGGGCCTGACCATCCGCATGCCGAGTTTGGCCTGTGCAGAGGACAGACCAAGCTCCTCGACACTCAGCTTGCGTTCACCTTTCCGGGGAGGAAAAGCCCCTGCCGAAAAGGAGAGATGCGCATCGGATGCTATAGTAATCACAGTCTCAGGATCAGGCGGCAGGTCCTTCATCTTGGCGCGAAACCTCTGTGAGTAACCATAACGGATCTCATCAACTCCCAGCACCTGCAACGTCTTATCTCCCCTTACTGGAGGAGCAAGCGCCGTTGGCACGTCGGCGCGGAATTTCTCTTTGTTGTCACCCAGCTGATGCAGCATCACACGCTCGCGGTCGCCGGATTTTGCCCATACCTCGATCTCGATGTCAGCGCCTACGCCGGACACGCTTAGTGTAGGGTCAAGCAGGTTCACCTTGAGGACCTCTCCCGGCACCATCACCTTGTCTTCACGCGAGACGCCCAGCTCTATTTCGCTGGCCTCAACAAGGCGCCGCATATAGATTTCCACTTTTCCCCTAAGGATCTTGGCATCCTCGTGGTTCTCGTTAGAGCGCAGCACTGATTCCAGCTCTTCGTAGGCGTCCTTGTAATTCTCCTGATCCATGAGGACTTCCGCCTTGGCGTAACGCACCTGCGCCCGAACAGAAGGCTTATTGATGCGCATGAGCTTCTCAAGCTCTTCAAGGGCCGCGCTGAAGTTCTTCGAAACCCTGTCAACCCGTACAGATCCAAGAGCTGCCCGCACGTGGACATCCGACCCCTGGTACTCCCGCGCGTCAGCCACCTTCCTGTACCACGCGCGCGCCGTCGGCAGCGCGCCCTTCAGAAAAGCAAGATCGGCCAGCGTAATCTTGAGCTCTGCCTCCTGCTCGAGACTTAGAACTCCGGCCTCCTGCCTAGACCAGATCGTCAGGTCCTTGACCAGCTGTTCCGCATCGAGCCTTCTGCCCTTAGCAATATTCTCCCTCATAAGCCAAAACGAGTATTCTACTGGAAGCTTGCGTATAAGCGGCTTCTCTTCCGTACGATCCTCTTTTGGCATGAGAAGCTCTGAGTTCTCGATATACAGTTTCCAGGCTGATTCAAGATTACCCTTCACAAACTCAGAACTGGACTTGTGAATGGCGTAAGCGGGATCAGAAGAATCAGCACGGATTTCTACGACACCCATGGCGACGGAGGCCTTTCCTACGACGGCGTTCAAGCGTCCCCTGCGCTCGTCCGTCGTCACACCGCTGCGCACGCCGGTACGGGCAATCGCGTATGCGGCAGAAAAGGCCTCTGCTTCGAGCGCTGCTTCGGCGAAAGATGTCAGCGCAATCTCGGCATGATGGGCATCGCGAGCGTGGGAAACTCGGTCTGGATTAGCGGCAGTGCGCCACAGTGAACCGGCGTAAGGTACAATCTGTGCCCAATCCCCGCTTTCCCGCGCCTCTTTGATGATTCTTTGCGAGAGCTGTTCATACCCCTGCGCGCTCGGGTACTGACCCAACGGAGACAGGGAGCTGTATAGAGCAAGTACCAGCTTACGTGTGGCGCCTTCAAGCTTCGGCAGTGAAGCAACCTTGTGAAGTCCAATTACCGTTACGGGCTCACGTGCCTGGCTGACCCTTGTCATCACGGCCGTGAACGCCTGCTCGACCTGTGCCGGTGCGGCGTCCTTCGGAAGATCAAGAAGCTCCTTACTTATGGCTCGCGAATCTGCCATCCTTAGCCTCGCTGGCAATGCACGCCTACCAAACAGGTCGCTATGTCCCGCCGTTTCGAGGAAAAGTGAGTCCAGACGCTCGTAGGCTTTGCTTTTCATGAGCTCGTTCAGAACGGCGTTTGCCTCCTTCGCCCCAGGTTCCACACAGGAAAGCCAGAGGCTGAACATCGGGTCGCACAGTGTTCCCTGTTTGGCCTGTTGTCGAAGCATACCCCCCAGCGTCTTGGCATATTCAGTCAGATCCTTCCTGAGGTCCCTCTTTCCATAGCTTGTCCAATTGCGGAAATCGTGCTCACTCGGATTAAGTCGGGTCCTCAGCGTCGCGTATCGGTTCTTCTTGCCAAACCACGAGTTCCTGACTGCACGCATCAGCAGAAACTCCAGCTCATCTTGACGACCGAGTGACGCCGGATTGGGTGCCGGTAGCGGCTGTCCTGGCACCGCTGGCTTGGTGTTCGCCAGAAATGCGGAGTTGAAATCTGAAGTAAGACGCGTGAGCATCGTTACTTTTTCGGGATTGGGCGCTTCCTGAAATAGCTCGTCCCACAAGCCGAATACAGACGGCGTTGAGGGTGTCCCCCTCAACTCCCCGTAGAGGGCGTTGAAAGCAGCCATGCGGGACTTGCTGTCTGCTTCCTTCGAGATCTGTTTCTTGAACTGGTCATACTTGGCGCCCTGCGGCTCGTATTGCTCTTTGATCTTACCGGCATCTGCACCTTTCGTGTCACAGCCAGACCGGTTCATCTGATCCCAAATTGCGCGGGATGCCGGCATCTTCTTCTCATGGTTGAAGCGCCAGCGTTCCGTCGTCATCATGTGCTGCACCATGTCGACAATCTTCTTGCTGCCACACGCAGCAAAAGCCCGCACCAAAGCAGCATCCTTGTGCGGATTCCTTGCCAAGTGAGGTGCAAGCTCTTTTGCCTGCTCAACAGTCAGTTCCTTGCTCCAGAAACCCGCCCCAGGCGCATCAATGGCATTGAAGACCGCAGGGAACCGGGGCACGAGGGCGACCAGCTGCCCGGGCGTAAGGAATCCAGACACCGCAACCCAGCGTCCTTTCGGGCATTTTGCGCCGCCGCTCAGCATCTTCTTCGCATGGACAGGCGAGAGGCGAGAAAGCGCATCGGCAAACACCTTGCCTTTCAGCTCTTTGTGAACGTGCACGTAGCGGAAAAAGGTGGGGGTATCGCCCTGGTTCCATTGCGACCAGCCCTTCACGATGAACGCGGCGCCGTCTACAGGATCGGATGCCATCAAGGCCTTGGCAGCCTTTAAGGGCTCTTCAAGCAATTCCTTTGCTGGCTCCTTGCGCTTAATATCAGTCTTCTGTGCCTCGGCGTTATAGCGCGAGACAGCATTGATCCAGTCCCACCGCGCCTTGAATTTAGGACGTTTCCTGGATACCGCCACGGCGAGCTTATCCAGCGCTTCTACAGTGCTGTCGTTCCTCTTCTCAAAGCTCTCCAGCGCCGCCTCAAGCTTGTTCATGTATTCATCATAGTCATCCGTCTTTTCAGATGGATTTGCATAGATCACAGCAAGCCGCTCCGCCATGGCCAATAGGTCGCCCCGTGAATGGGCCTGGTTCAGGAACCAGAAATCGAACTGCTTGGCACGGCCGTACTGTCTCAGCCTGTTGCCATCCTGACGCATAAACAGGTACGCCGCATCCGGATCACGCATATCGTTGATCAGCAAGCGGTATGTGGCCGGAACGACTGTTCCCGCGAGTCCAGCATCTATAGAACTGCTTTTCAGGAGCTTCCGGTAGAAAACCACGGCGTCCGACCAGTCGCCGGAATAGTCCATAGCCCTTCCGGCATAGAACAGCAGTGACTGTGACTGAGCGGTGTTTGCAGCAAGCCATGGCCGCACTGCCACTAAAGCTTCTGTTGCCCTGCCTTCTTCAAGGCCCGCCTTGAGTATCCACGCTACCTGCGCTTCCGTCTGCCTGTCGGAGTTCTTGAACTGCTCAATCTTGTCGTCAAGAGGCGTGGCGCTCGCGAACAGGGCGCTGGCGAGCAAGACACTGATTACTGATGACTGATAACTGATCACTGCCTTCATCTCCCCTCCTCAATCCGCTTCTCCTCAATATCGACCTCGATATTGAGCAGCCGCTCCGAAGACAGCTGAGACCGGGCAAAGGAAGCCCACTCACTCTCCGGGAAATCGTATGTCAGCCGCTTGTAAATGGAATAGGCCGCCATTTCCTCCTTCAGGGCCTCGTAGCAAAGGCCTGCCCAGTACATCGCCTGAGCACGTATCTTCGGACCATCATAGCTCTCATGCTCAAATACCCTCTTGAACGCAATCAGCGCCTCCCTTGTAGCCTGGGCGCGCATGTAGGCCTGTCCAGCCTTCAAGCCGCCCTGACCGGCGAGCTCATGATCGGGAAAGCGCTCCTGAAGCCTTGCAAAGATCTCGGCGGATTTGATGTATTCTTTAATATACATCTTTTCCATAGCTTTACCGTCAAACTCGGCGTCTTTGTCGCCCGTCTCTCCCTTAGCAAGAAGCTCTTTCGCCTTCTTCTCGTAGGCGGACGCCTTCTTCTGGAAATGCGTACCCAGTCTCGCCATTGAAAGCGCCAGGAACTCTGAGTCTGGATACTTGTATGCCAGTTTCACATACTCCTGGGCAGCAATCTCAGGCTCATTCAATCTTTCATAAACTGTCGCTATCTTGAACTGGGCCTTTGAGGCCGGCAGCGTATCCGGGTAGCTGCCTGTGACACGCAGATACCGCGACAACGCCGCACGGTACCGGTCCTCCCTGAGCTCCGCCTGCGTTGGGTCGGTTGTGTCCGCTTCCTCCTGAGTCAGATTGCCCAGCAGATACTCGGCCTGCGCCCGCGTTCCGGGATCGCGGAACATTTCCATCGCCTTCTCAAGCATGTCCTTGGCACGCGCGTATTCGTCTTCAGCCAGTTCAGTTTCTCCAAGCTTGCGGTGCCTCTTCGCCATCTCAAGGTAGGCTTCTGCAAGAGAGAACTGCGTGCGCTGCGCAATTTTCGGGTCATCGTACTTCTTCGAGAACGGATTAACCATTCCATCCGCGCCCTTCTGAATTATAAGTCCACGAGTCCTCGCCTTCTGTTTCAGGTCATCGGTATAACCGACAGCCATCGCGTCGCCGTAAACCACGGGAAACCCCTCTTCCTTCACGCTGTAGTTCGCCTGGTTGGTCGATGCGTTCTTCTTCACATAGGTGAGCTCGCAGGTACCGCGAAACACGCCGCTGTGATTATCAACCTCCAGCAGCTCAAACGGGTATAACGCCCCAGACCTCGCACGCATAACTACTTTGACTGTATCGCTTTCGTCACTTACGTCAGCACCAAGGTCAACAACTCGAATATTGAGGGCCTCTCCCACGTACGCCGTGGTCCGGTCTTCACGATAGTCCTCGTCCATGATATCGAGGACCGGGTGCGTGACTACCTTCGCCGAGCCAGTCAGCCATTTCTCTTGGCCCGACTGGTCCTCGTACCGGACACCAACATAGACCGTATCTCCAGGCTTCACGACCAGCGCATGTTGAGGCGGGACAGGAATCTTCGCCTCGCGCCGACGCTCAATCTCGTCTGGCGGCAGGATCCCTTCCTCAGGCAGGAAGTCGGCGATAAGTGGAATCCGGCATCCAAATATGTTCTTGCTGCGGGCCCAGTACTGACCACCATGGACCCGATCTGACGTGGCCAGGCCCGGCACTCCGTGATAGCCTTCACCCACATATAGAGGGATCAGCGGCACCTCGGCGCCCATCGCGAACCCGCCTATTGCCTGTGGTCCTGCGAGTCGCGCATTAATCCTGATCGTCCCCGGAACGGTAATGTCGAAAGCTCCACCGGCTCCGGCGTTGCCATCCAAACTGCCCCCGAGCAGGTCGCCCTGCTGACGCCCTGCCTCAGTCTGCAGGAAGACTGCTACTGTGGACCCGGAGCGCAGCGCCAAATGTGGGGCCTCCACTTCAAATGCCATTTCCCTACCATGCACGGCGCGGATCCCGCCCTGCGGAGGCCTGGCTGGATCACCCCAGGAATACCTCAAGGACCACGCTGGCTGGACCAGCCCTCCTGTATCAACACGGAGCCTGGAGTCGTCCCTCAAAAGACCCTGGCTTCCCCGGGCCCTGACAGCTCTTTCCTCCGCGAGCCGCTCTTCACGACTGGCGAATCCGATGCTCAGCCCCCTCTTCGCCGGCGGATGCACGGAGCGATCCGGAGAGTCGGGATCAAATTTATCGAAATCAAGCGGCTCTACCTCGGCATGAGACACCCTCAACTGCGGGGTCCTGTATACGGCATGCTCAACCGAACTCAAGCGGTCGACCGGCACGCCCGGACTTATGTTCTCTTCATCGCGATAGATAGCGTAAACATTTTCCCCTTTTCCGACCTGGAACTCGCTCGGAGATGCCGGCGCGCCCGGTACGGGAATCAGCTTGAGCTGGAATATGCCCGACGAGTCCTCAGTCTCCTTCGCGGTGAACTTCTTTCTTCCACCGCTCCTGCTCTCAAGGGTGACGCTGATCGAGTCGGGTTTGTCCGTCATGTCCATGTCAGGATCACTTACCTTCAGTGTCAGCGGCCTGTTGTGCGCAAAGCGCAGCAGGTCTTCATAGTACGGCACCTCCTCAAAGACATTACCGTCAAACTTCTTGCGCAGCTCGAAGAACACGAAGTCGCAGCTGGCGTCGCTGAAGGATACGTGCAGCAGCCGCTCGTGTTTCTCTTTTGCCTTGTCGACGAAGCGTTCATCAACATAACGTACAGCCACCTTGTCGCCCGTCAGAATCTCCAGCCGGTCATTCTTGTTAAGCTCGGCGAAGTCCTGCTCGACGGGCAGCACCCTCTTGCCATCGGGCTGATTCAGGCTGATCCTGTTAATGGCGGGCACCGTCCCTTCCTGGCCAAGGAGAACGAGGTTCAGCAGGCGGGCCCGGGACCCCGGTGCAAATTTCACATTGAACGCCGTGCCGTCACCATTTGCCGATATATTCGCCCGCTCGTTTCGGTGGCTCAGAACCCCTTTGGGGAAAGTTTCAGGATCGAAGAAGCTGTCGGGACACTCACTGAGCTGCTCCGGATCATTCAGGTTGGCGAGCACCATAACACTCCGCCCAAACCCTATGCGGCAGTCCCATCCGGTGGCCCATATTTCGAGGGTGTGTATGCCCTCCCGCAGATTCAGTTCACCCTCCATGGTGACCGGCGCACCCGCCGCCGGATGCTTCTCCAGCACCTCTGTAATCCTGCGTCCGTCAACAGTCATCGTATATTGAGCTGGATGCGAAACGGAGCCGTGCACCTTCGGGGGTGTCCATTTTCCCAGCTGGACCTTGAACCGTCGTGTCACATCCGCTGGCTCGTGGAAATAGGCCCGGAAACGATATATAACATGCGAGTTATGGTGCCGGTTCTGGCGCCTCCACTGCACTTTGGCCGGAATCGAACTGGTCATCGCGGCCGAAGGGCCGGCCACGTTCTCCGACACTCCCGCCTGATACTGCTGAGTCATCCAACCTCGTTCCAGATGGTGCCTGATCTCAGACAGGTCATACACAGAACGCTCATCGCGGTTGTGGTGGTGATCGGTGTCGTTCATGACAGTAACACTTGGGTGCCATGGCCGCTCCAGTGACACTATGTCCGTCGGGAACGCCGCAATCGTTGTCATCTCCCTGGCGTTCATTCCTGTTTGCAGCACAAACTTCTTGAGTTTTGCGCCCGTCTCCTGCGCAATAATCGACATGTCACCCACTGGGACATTGTCGTTAAGGTCTATCTTAAACTCAGGCTTAGCGCCGCCGGCCGACACCGGACGCCACGCGGGATAATCAGTCTTCGGGCTGATAACCATGTTTGGATTGCGGCCAGGCTCCGTATTCTGGGCGAAGGCCATGGCCTGCGCGCCGTCCGTAGGTATACTCCCCTCAAACCATCCGGTATGTGTACCTGTCTCCTTAAGCACAACCCTGCCGATAGAGTCGCCACTTGAGCTCTCAATGCTTACGGCGACCTCGTCTATTCCCGGCGTACGGCTTGCGTCCGGATCAATAACACGAACGTTGATTGCCTTGCCCGGCTTGACCCGGTCCCGCAGAAGCTGCTTCGACAGATCGGCCTTCTCCTGGGACTCCGACCTCGCCCTGTCCTCGCGGGTAGCACTCTTCCTGGCCGCTTCTCTCGCAGCTTCCGCCTGCGCTTGCGCTTCGGTGGCGCTCGTTATCTTATGCCGGCCCCTTGCGATCTGCGCCATCTTGGCTTCCATGTCCGCGACACGCTGTTCTGCCTCGGACAGCAGCTTTCGCGCGGAGGCCATGAGTACGGCATCTGACCTGACCGTTATGGGGCCTCCCCGCTCCTCTTCCATATTGTTCATTTTCCTGCGGAAGCGCTCGGAATAGGCATACCAGATCTCATCATCGCCTATGACCTGAAGGACATTGTCGTCAACGTTCGGTGCACCGAGTGCTGTCCGCACCTCGCCCCGGAACTTTGTCTTCTGGTCACCAAACTGCCTGAGGAAAAAATGCTCTTTGTCGCCGGAAGTCGTCCAGACGCTTACTTCGACCTCGGTACCAGCGCCGGAAACAGCCAGAGTAGGATCCACCAGGGTAACTTTAAGGTTCTCGCCCGGAACCAGTGTGTTCTTGGCATTCTTCGAACCCACATCCAGCTCCGAGGCCTCCATCAGCTTCTTTCGCTTGAGCTGGACCTTGCCCTGCATGATCTTAGCTTCTCCGTGGTCCGGCTCGCGGGCAAGAATCGATTCTATATCGTCTGCCGCATCGTCAAACTCTCCCATGTCGTAGTAGACCTCTGCGCGCGCGTATCGAGCGTCCGCCCAGAGCTCCGGGATCTTTTCCATTTCGAGTTCATTTATCGTCTCGAGGGCGTCCTCGAAGCGCTTCCCTACCCGTTCAACCATGACGCGCCTAAGCGTGGCTTTGTGACGCTCTGCCATGTTGGCGTAGGCTGGGTTCTGCTGCGTCTTTACGAAGATCTTGTGCGCGTTGTTCAACTGGCCAAGCTGCATCGCAATATCGCCGTATGCCAGGTCAAGATCGAGCCTCTGCAATGGCGTCCAGGGCGATCCCGGTTCCTTGGACCAGTCGAGCAGCGGCTTTATCACCTGCTCCATCCTTGCATCATCGCGGCTGAAAATAGTCCTCTTCAGCACCCACATAAGGTAATCTACCGAAAGCTTGCGATGTACTGGCATCAACTGGTCCCAGTTACTGCCCTTTTCGTCCGCCGCATTCAGAAGAGTCCAGGCGCTGTCTTCGTTGGCTGTCAACCAGTCGGCCTGCGACTTGTAAACAGGATAGGAAGGATGCGTACGTGCTACAGGTATTCTCACCAATCCCAACTTCATGGCGGCCTTACCCAGCAGCGCCTGCATTTCTGGAACGTGCTGCGACGGATTGAACCCGTATATATTTCGGCTCCTGCTCAGAACATCGATCCCCATCCGCGCAAGGGCGCTTGCCGCAGCCGGGAATTCTTCCAGAAGGGATTCTGTCAGAGGTTTAAGCTTGCCCCTGTATATTCCGCCCCTGGGGTTTCTTCCCGCGTAGACCCACAGGCAAGCAGACGTGCGGTGGACAAGGACCGGGTCACGCTGCTTCGTCACATAATCGCAGATCCGGTTGGCAAACGGGGCCCTCTCGTTCTCGGTGGTTGGCAAGTGGCGGAGGCTGTCAACCACCTCAAGTATCAGCCCCATCACTTGCGGATCCGTAAAGACCTCGCCCTTCAACTCAGCAAGCCGGTCAAGTCCCTGGATATCAATCTTTACGGGAGACTTCCGGGCACCTTCTGCCACCTTTTTCAGGGCGGCAGCAGCTGCGGCTATATCAGACTCCTTGCTGAGAGCCATAAGATTCTTACAGATCAGACCGGCGCTGCCGGCGTCAATCCATCTCGCCTGCGCTTCGGTCATTGCGGCCTTCTTGAACCATTCGCGTACGGCAAATTGGGCTTCAAATGAAAGCGTTTTCCACGCTGGCGAATTAAACAGCGCCCGCGCTACCTCTACCTGTTCTTCGTTGTTTTCCGGCCACTGCGTGTTTACCCAGGTGATTACTTGCCACGACTCGAGAGTGTTTTTTTGCAAACCATCGGCAACGGCCGCCCGAAGGACCGACTCAAGCGGATGCGGATTGCATTTCTTTGGAAAACGGTTTTTGAGGTTCTGTATGCCACGCTCATGATTGACATAAACCATCATTAGCGGATTATAGCTGCCTGTATCCAGCTCCCTCCATCTGTCCAATTCCTTCCACATAGGGTCAGGACCGGTCATGCCATTACGAAGACCTATTATATCGCGCGCAAGCTTCTGTGCTTCGGGTTTGGGATCCCTCAACAGCTCTGGCAATGCTTCCGGAGTGAACTGGAGCACCTTGGTAACTGCATCGTAGACTCCCGGAATACTCGGCTTCGGCGACTGGTAATCCGCCCAGAGTTTCCTGAATTCTGCTATGCGCTGGTTCGCTGGAGACTCAGGCTTTACATTAACCTTGTACTCCCGCCCCTTAACAAATGCAGCGAGGCCGTTCTTCTCCTTGTCCCGTTTCTCGTTTCCGCCGGGCCGTCCGCAGTAATGCCACAGCCTGTCCGCTACATCGTGACCATTGATATTTCGGGAGGAGAGTCGCCACGCTTCCGGCCCCTTCAGGGCCGCCAGGATCGCGTCGTAGTTCCTGTCCTTACCTCCAGCGGATATCGCACGGATCATCGAGGCGTCCGGATGCCTGTTGAGTTCCATGCTCGGGGCCAACTTCTGCGCTTCTTCGGGGGTATAATTTCCCCAATGCTTCGTCAGCTGCGAGCCCAATAACTTGCCCTGCATCAGGTGAGGGTTGGCCGCCACGTAGTCCTGGAACGCCTTGCATTCACTCAGGCTCACCCGATTAGGCTCGCGCCATCCGCTAACCATTGAAGCATAGACGCGAGATTGGTCGCTCGCAGGCAACCTCTTCAAAGCATCAATAATCGGCGTCATCTTGGCATCAATATCCTCATTCCAGTAGAGGCTTGTGTCGCCCACATGGTTCGCGTGGTTGTCCTTGGTGCCGCCCGCCCAGCCGATGAAGACTAATGAGGCATTGCGCGGGTATTTCGACAGCAGGGCTTTCGCTTCGGCAATAGGCGGCGGCGCCTCCTCCTTGCCGGCCTTGGCCTGCACGTACTTGCGCACGGAAATTGACCAATCGATCTGCAGCTTCAGTTCCTCGCCAACAGTCATGACATCGAGCAGGTCCCTATATGCTTCAAAGGCCGCCTGTGTCATTTTTCCGTCGCGCGTGAAGCCGATGCTCCCTTTGACCTGCTTAACAATCCAGCGGAAATAGTTATCGTAGCGTGCAATCAGAAGATCATCCGGATAGCCGGCCTTGGTCGCCGCCTCCAGCCTCCTTGCGACAGCGGCAGCATCATTCCGGCCTACGGCCTGGTCGAGGAACCACTCATCGAATTGCTTCGCGCGCGGGCAGACCAGAAGGCGCGCGCCCTCGTTTTTGCTGAACGCATAGGCAGCAGCCGTATCATTCAGGCCGTCAATCAAAATGGTGTAGACAGCATAGACCGCCTCATCAGCCAAATCTGATTTGAGATCGGCTTTCTTGAGGTATTGCTGATAAAGCGAAACTGCGCCCTTGAGATCACCGCTCCACTCAGCGGCGCGAGCGGCATAGTAAAGGGTCATTGAATCCTGGGCCTGGTTCTGCCGAAGCCACTTCTGGGCCTCTGATATTGCCAGAACAGCCTTTCCCTCATCCAAGCCAGCCTTTAGTAAAGACTGGATCGCAGATTCAGGCTGATTCACTGTGGTCGCTTTCATAGCATTGTATTGCGCGTCGAACGTGGCCGCAGTAACCGCCGACACCATGCTCAGCGCCGCAACCCCCGCCAAAAGCTGAGACCTGAGCCGCGCGAAGCGCAATTGGCCGACCTCGTGTCGGCAGCCTTGCGGCAAACCTGAGACCTGGGTTCCAGACTCTGAATACTGATCACTGATTACTGAATACTTCTTCACTCCGCGTCCCTCGCTTCAAGGGCGGCCAGTTTCTTCCTGGCCTCGCTAACCATCCCGCTCTGAGGATAGTCAAATATCAGCTGGCGGAGCTTCTGCTTGGACATCTCAGGATCGTCCATCTTGTAGGCAACCTTTGCCCAGAGCATAAGCATTTCATCCAGGAACGCCGCATCCGGATAGTCTGCAAAGATGTTTTCGAGAAGCGCTGCGGCCTGAGCGAAGTCCTCGCTGTCAACGTAGTGCGTAACAACCCGCCTCAGGGACTCCGCCGCATAAGAACTCTCAGGATATGCCTGGAAGCACTTGCGGTAAGCCGCAATGGCGGCGCCCATCCGCCGAAGCTTTGCAGTCTTCGCATCAAGCCCGCCAGCGCCCCACTGACTGTTGTGCTCGTCAGCGGCTTCCGACGCCTCTTCAGCCTGCTTCTGCAGGGTCTCACCGATACGGAACTGCGCCTCTGCTGCGGATATTGGATTTTCGAGCTTCAGCACCTGGCCGTAGACCTTGACGGCCTCCTCATACTGGCCCTTCTGCGCGAGAGAGCGTCCCACGGTCATGAGCGCCTGGTCGGCAAGCACTGATTCTGGATAAAGGCGGTTGAAGGCAAGGCACGTAGCAGTGGCAGCCCCGAAATCGTCCTGCAGAAGTTCGCTCTCCCACTTGAGCTTGAAGGCCTTCTCGACGATGTCTCCGGGAAGCTTGGTCCTGTCCATGATTACCGGGTTGACTTTCGCCAGGGCCTCGTTGGCACGCTGCGCAGCCCTGTCGTCCAGGCCCATGTCTTTATAGATCTCGCCAAGCCCGACTAATGCCTCAGATTCCACCGCGCCTTTGCGGGCCTTAAGCAATGACTCAAAGACAACGAACTGGTCCGCGCTCACGCCGGCATTGACTGATCCGCTGACCTTGATGCGGGCCTCGTTCTCGCGCTCCTCCTCACCGTAGAGATGGACCTTGTCCGTGTACGTGACGGACAGCTCGTCAAGCTCGTCGCAATGCAGCACGCCATCTGACGCGCTTGGTGTCGAGCCAGGCTCAACTGCCGCCAGCGCAATCTTGCCTGTAAACTTTCCGCTGCGTATCATCGGAGCCGTTCCCTCCTCGGTGAGGGTAACATTTATGCGGTCTCGCTCCTTCCACTTGTCCGCTTCATCCTCCTGTACGTCAAAGATATCGAGGATGTCCTCGGATTCCGCGGCAGCGTCTTTTGCCTCTATCTTGTACAGCGAGCGTACGGTCACCTGCACCTTCTCGGCCATGGGACTGGTGTCCAGGTCAGCATCGCGCAGCATAAGTGCCTGAGGCTGGCCGGGAAAAGCTATGTAGGCCGGCGTATCGTAGTCACCGAGGAAGAAGCCGACTGTACCGGTGCTCACAGCCTTGACTTTGCCGGTTCTAGGCACGCCCTTCTTTCCGTCAAGCGTACTGTCATCGAGGTAAGTGACTTCAAGAGTATCACCGCCCACCATCTGCAGCTTGCCGTCACGAGGCTTGGCACTTCCTACTTCTGTAGGAGCAGAAACCATCATCTCTTCCTTCTTACCGGCGATCGGGACTCCCTCAAGTATCTCGGCATCACCGCTGCTGACAGTCACCTTCGCCTTAATCGGCTGACCCAGCTTACGCATCACCGGTATGTCGGCATCTGTAATCTTGGCGTAGAAGCGCTGGCCTATTTCGATGCGGCCCAGCTCATCGCCCGAATCCTCCACCTCGGTACCCACTAGCGAAAGAGCGTCGATGGCCTTGTTCCAGTTCTTGAGGTTGTAATGGCTCATCCCGATGTAAAAGTAGGCCATGTTCGCCCACTTGCTCTTGCCCGCCACCTCAGTCAGGCGCCTCAGCAAGGGAAATGCCGCAGCATACTGACCCGCCTGGTACTGCGCGAAACCGGCCTGGAAAAGCGCTTCGCGGAAGAGCTCCTGCTCCTCCTCGCCCTGCTTTTCGCCCGGCTGCGGAGCCAGCACCCGGGTGAGGAGCATAAAGTAGTTGATCGCGTCTTTCGGCTTCCCCTGGTCAAGAAAATGCTTGCCCATCGCCATGTTCGCTCGATGCGCCAGGATAGACCCCTGATTATCGCGGACGACAGTGTTGAGCATCGCAATTCCGCGCTCATACTGTTTGTACTCCATCAACTCAATCGCCTTGTCAAACAGATGCTTCGCCTGCCGGTCTACATCTTCCGCAAGCCTTTCGCGACTTGATGCCTTTTTCCCGTCCTGGGCCGCGGCTGTGCCGGATACAACAGCCAGCACCGCCAGCAGGGCCATTGCCAATCCCGCCATCTTCTTATCTGAATAACTCATCATCTATTCCTTGCTGTAATGCTTATCCGATCAACCGGATCTATTCTCAAAATTCTTTTCTGGGGAGCGTCCGCATCCTGCGGTCAGGACGACAAAATGCCCTCCCTCCCTGCAATACTCTTTCCTCTCTGTCATCCTGAGCGAAGTCGAAGGATCTCACACGTCACCCGAGATTCCTCGACTCCGCTCGGAATGACACTGCTTCTACGCCCTCTATTCCTCAGACGCCCCTCGACGTGCCTTTACTTACGGCTTCAGGTTTCAGCCCTGGCCTTCTCTCCCTACTCTTCCGCCTTTTCCTCGCCGCCGATCAGCTTTACGCCGTAGCTCTCGAGCCGCTGGTGCGCCTCGCTGGACTGCCCGCTTTTCGGGTGTCGTCGCAGCACCAGTCGCAGCTGTTCCACTTCCTTGCCCTTGTCTCCTGCCGCCCGATAGATATCTGCTATCTTCAGGCAGGCCGCAGCAGCCGTTGCCTTCATCGACTCCAGCTCCTGGACATTCTTGATCGCTCCCGCATAATCCTTCATGGCCACAAGGCAGTCGGTAACAGCCCACGTCGAATCAGGCTGCCTGTTCGCCGCGCGGTATGCCTTGATCGCTTCTGGATAGCGCTTTGCCCTGCGCTGAAGCTGGGCTTCGATCCACGACAGTTGCGGACCGGCATACTTCGGCGCCTTTCGAAGCGCCGGGATCTCCATCAGCGCCTTGTCAACATTCCGCACATGGTGATGACCGTCGCCGCCATAGTATTTGAATCGGGCATAACTCGCGTCCGTCTTGTCCTTCATCTTGGCGTAGTAACGCAGGACGTCTTCTTCGGGGAGGTATTCGGCAGCAAAGTTTCCGACCGCTTTGATCTGGTCATCGGTCATGCCGGAAAGGTTGACCTGCCTCAGAACGGCCTTCGCCTGCTCATGGAGTCCACAGGGATGCCGAAGCCTGTTCATGAGAGCAACCTTCTCCAAAGGATTAAGCCCGCGCACACGCGTAAGGACCCACTTCTCGTAAAACTTGTCTCGATTCCATCGCATGTTCTCCATGACCCTGTGGAGCTTAGCAGGTTCGGCACTCGCCATAAGCGGTCCGCCATGCTTATTTGCGAAAGCCAGCTCCAGTTCGGGGTTGGCGTGATGAAAATGCCTAACCCAGCCAGCCACACGGTCGACCGTAGCGGGCTTCTTGGAGAACTGCTTGTCCATTTTTGCCGCCCAGGAGTCCAGGTCCTTCTCGTAAACTCGCTGTACGCCGAACAGCTTAATTCTGAGCTCATCATCCTCAGGAAAGAGATTGCCGAATTTCCCTGACCAGTAGCGGCAGGAGTCTTCTTTGTTCCCCCCCCGCACTGCTGTGTCGAAGATGTCCCTCCAATAAAGGTGGTTCTGCGCACCGTCGGGTTTAATGCCATGGCGATGGCCCCAGCCGTTTGTCTCCCGCCAGAACTCCAGGAGCTTCTCGTGGCTCGGGTTGCGGCAGACATAGTGCCAAATCACTGCGTCACGGGCGGCTCGTGCTGCCTGCTCGTTACTCGCTGCAAAATTAACAGCCGTACGCCATCGATACTCAGTGGCCTCGTCAAACTTCTCGAGCTTGTCCATCGCGCTGGCGAGATGAACGAGCGCTGATCCGGAGTTTGGCTGGGCAACGTAGTCATCGTCTTTCACCATGCGCGCCCACACTGCCGTCTGCTTGTCTATGTCACCATTCTGCTGATGACATACGCCTATGTAGTAAAGCGCACCGGCCGCGTAACGCACGTCGTCCGGAAAATAGTCGACAACATCCTGATAGGCAGTAATGGCCTGGTAACGTTTGTCGAGGTTATGCAGGCAGCGCCCCATGCGGAGGAGGACATAAGGCAGGGCCTTGCTCTTCGCGAACTCGAAAGAAAACGCCTTGTACGCAGCATATGCGCCTTTGTAGTCCTTCTGCGCGTAAAGCTTGTCGGCGTCTTCGAGATTAAGGCCCTCGAATGTATCCAGCTTGGCAAAAGACTTGCTTGGGTAAGTTATCTCCTCGCCAGCTCGCTCAGCATAGGCGGTGGCCGATGCGAGGAAAAATGCAGCAGAGGCCAAGAGGCAGCCTGCCCAAACCCTTACAATGCTGAATCTGACTCCCATCCAGTGCCCTTCGAGTTAACACGACGAATCATATGCGCATGAGTATTGAATACGTGCGCCACGAACCTCGATCTTATGAAATCCTTTATTATTAAGCAAGAATAGGGAGCTGAAAGATGTATAAGAAAGAGATTGTATGCGTCATTTTAGATGATGATTTACGACACCAGGGAGAAATTAAAGCTTTTCTGAAGGTATTCACTCGAGGGTCCGGTTTCACCCGGACCAAATCAAAGCGGAGGAGTTGGAACCCGTCCCTCAAGCCGAAGGCTAACCCATCCTCCGCAGCACGTCTTCGAGCGAACCCGCGAAGGGGCCTGGACTCTCCATCTTGATTGAGACAAGGGCCGACGCAAACTTCAAAGATTCCGCAGGTCCATGCTGCAGACGCCATGCCATATAGCCGGCGAAAGTCGTATCGCCCCTCCCAGTCCGGCCAACGACACTCTTGTTGGTGAACGGCTCAAAAAGAGTCTCGCCTTCAACACGCGCCAATACCCCATCTGACCGAGTTATCAATACTTCCGAACAGCCCCACTCTTCAAACCGCTTGGCCGCCTTCTCCAGGTCATCAGTCCCAGTAAGGAGCTTCGCCTCCACAACATCCAGCTTGATTCGATCGAGAAGCCGAGTGATTTCAGCTTTGTCCGCGACGTCGGCAAACGAGATCTTACGCGTCCCAGGATCAACCTGCCTCACAAAGCTCTGCATGTCAGTTGACACGCTGTACCCCCTGTCGCGAAGGCCGCGGATGAGGTCCAGCGTAAATTCCTGGTCGGTGATGCCTGCCAGATGCACGAATCGCGACTCAATAGCGGGCATGTCTTCCACCTGCATATAACCCGCATTATGGGTCTGGTCCATCTCACGTACGTCAACATCTTCACAGGGATGAACTACGCGCATGCGGGTGGTGTTCTCCACGGGCACAAGGACGCATTCGACGCCAAGCTCACGCATGGGGTTAAGGATATGATCATCCTCGGTGCTCATCCTGGTAACAACGCACACTTTGGCCCCCACCCTTGCGGCCGCCATTGCGCCGCAAAGCACCGCACTGCCGGGGGCAGTGGCCGGTTCACCGCCGAACGGATGAATCTCGTCGTAACACATGTGGCCCATGAAAGTGATATCTACTGCCATCTCTTCTCCTTACATTTTAAAATTTCTCATCTCGCACAGAGGACACAGAGAAAGAACTATATCTCGCGATTCTCCTAAAGGGAGAATCACGAGATCACACTCATCGTCCTTGCTCATCGCTCCAAAATCTCAATTCTTCACCAATAGCAGCGCGACCTTAGGTTTCGTTTCTGAACGAAAGCTATGTGTCGCCTCTTTCTGCTTCTCCTATTACTCCGTGCTCTCCGTGAGCTCTGTGTGAGATTTTCCCGGTTTTATGTCAATCCAGTCACCTTCGCCGATGCGTATCGGCACCGTAACATCATCATCACCTGCCGTAACAGTCACGGAATCACGCGCAATTTCCACCCTCACGCGCTGGAAGTGCCACCACACAGTAAACTTCAGCCTGCTCCACTGGCGCGGCAGGTTCGGACGTATTGTCAGTCCCTCACCGGTTGCGTCGAGTCCTCCGAATCCGCATACGACAGCGCCCCACTCCAGGGCACCGCCTGACACGTGTACGCCGCGCTCAGTATCAAGGTTCACATCATCAAGGTCCATTCGGCATGACTGGTGCAGGTTAAACAGGGCCTCGTCATTAAGTCCGCAGCGCGCCGCGGCGTAGGCCATGCCCGGCAGCGAAAGGGACGAGCCGTGCAGGGTCCTTGCATTGTAGTAATGCCAGTTCTTCTGGCGTATATCGCGCGGGTAGCGCGCCTCAAACGGAACGAACGCCGCTACGACATCAGGCTGCTTGACTGCCTGCGAATGGCTGCAATAGGTCTCGCATATGCCGTCCAGGTTCTCATCCAGGTCAAAGAACCCGTCAAACTCTTCAATTATCCCGTCTTCGCCAGGCTCATGTATGAAGAGCTTCTCGGCCATACGGGCCCATTCCTCGGCTTCTTCCGCCGAGGCGCCTATTTTTTCAGCCACAGCTTTGTGATCGCCGGAGCTGAACAGTTCACTGGCGTACCTGAGATTCCACTGAGCCCAAAGCGATATAAAAACGTTGTTGTCGGCAAATGTATGATACTGGTCAGGACACCCTATGTCCGGAAGGTCATACATTCCCCTCTCCTCATTCCACTTCAGGCGCGAGGCATAAAAGCGGGCGGTCTCCATTGCGAACTCGGCACCCATCTCCGTAACCACCGAGTTATCGCCCGTAACTTCAGCGTATCGCTTAAACATATAGGCGGCGTCAGCAGAGATATGGATTTCCCGTTCCTGCAGGCAGAGCCACGGCGCAGTCTCCTCACAGCCGCGTGTACTCGTCTCCCACGGGACCTGCGCGCCCTCAGCTCCCCACTTCTTCGCGTTCTCGCGGTACTGGTCAAGCTGGCTGTAACGATACTCTAGAAGCTTCCGCGTCCGCTTCGGCTTGGTCATCAGGTAGTACGGGAACATGTGAAAGTCCATGTCCCAGAAATTGAGGAACCGATATCCATGCCCCGTATAGCCCTTGATGGGAATTCCTACCTTTTCCGCAATCGGCGAAAAAGCCATGTGCATATGCATCTGCCCAAAATTGAAGCCCTGTACGGTGGCAGGATTCCCGTCAAACTCAACCAGGGCGGCCTGGACTTCACGTGCATACGCCTCTCTGTGCTCAAGTGCGCATGCATCAAATCCCTTGTCCCTGAAGGCCTCTGCCGCTGCTTGTGCATCAGCCAGCGACATAACGCCGGCGACCGCATAGAGCTCGATAGTGAGCTCGTCTCCGTCCTGCACGAGCTTGTCACACTGCACAACTGCTATTGGATCGCCCCCACCTCTCGGCAGGCATTCCAGGCCGCGCACGTCGGCCGCCTCAACGCGCTCCCCTGCATCCCAGAGGACAACACCATTAGTGTTCGCCACTTCCTCATTAAGGAAGCCCTTCACTTCTGCTTCCTCAGTATGATTAAGTTTTTTTACCGTTCCCTTAAGACAGACAAGGTTGGGGTGCGCCATGCTGACAAAACGCATGGAATCAATGCGAGTCCTGTTCCCACTGTTGTCACGGAACACGAGCGTCCTGCGCATGACAGCGCCATCGATGTCAAGCAGCCTCTCGCAGCTGAGAACTTTGTGCGTATCAAACGAGAAACGCTCACCTGCAACAGAAACCTGCAGGCCTATCGGAAACGGAAGGTTTGGGAGCGTAACTATCGCGTCATCATCCAGAAGCTCCAAAGCGTCCCGCTTTATGCGGTCAGGGTGACTTAGAATGTGGTCTGGATCATGAAAACCCAACAGCTCGCTGGGCCCCGTGGTGTAGGTGCCGGCGACATAGAACTCGGGCCTTCCCCATGAGGGACACTCTTCATGAGCACCACGCAGTCCAAGCATCCCGTTTGAAAGCGAGAAAGTCGTCCCCAGCTTTCCTTCCAGTTCATGCTTCGTTGATTCGACCCAAAAGGTCTGCCTCTGGTCTCTTGTCTCAATTCCCACGCGTCTGCCTCCTGCTCAGTGCGCGCCGCTGCCGACGAGCGCCTCAATTTCATCGAGCTCGAGCGGGGCTTCGGCCGTAAGCCGCTCACAGCCGTCGGCTGTCACGAGCAGCGTGTCCTCAACACGAATATACTGATGCTGCGGCTCGCACCACACCATCGGGTCACACACAAAGACCATGTTTTCACGCAAGGGCTCGTCCTTCCATTCCCCGCAAAGATCGTGAGCGCTCATCCCGACCGCGTGATTACAGTAGCCAATCCCCTTTTGAATCATCTGCTCCAGCATCGGTTTCAGGTCGCCGTATGGCGAGCCTTTCTCATCGCAGAGCTGGAACATCCTGCGCTCGGCCTCTTTGTATATATCAGCCAGCATGGCCCCGGGCTTTATAAGGCCGATGATTGCCTTATGGTACTCGGTAATGAATCCGTAGACGCTCCTGTGCCAAGGCGAATAGGTCCCGCCGACCGGCCATATCCTCCCAATGTCGCTTGTGTAATGCCGGAGGTCTGGAGCGCAGTCCATCAGCACGATGTCATCTTCGTGAAGTGTCATGCTGTTCAGGTTGTAGTGCCCATTCCATGTCCGCTGGCTTCCGGCAATAATACACGCGTAAGAAACGCCGCACTTCCCCTTGCTGCGAAAAACATACTCAGCTATGGCCTGCAGGTCGTTTTCAGTGATCCCAGGTTTGGTAGCCTTCATTCCCTCTATAATCGCTGTCGCTGTCAGGTGCGCGGCTTTCTTAAGAAGCTCTATCTCGGCCGCGCTCTTTATCGACCTCTGCCGAGCGATCAGTGGAAGCGCGTCCTCAATCTGCACGCCGGAAATACGGTCCTTCAGAAGCCTAATAAGCCTCTTGTAGCCCGGCTCCGCCTGGTCCCACTCCGCCTCCTCTCGCCGCTCCGCAACGCCCTTTGTCTCCCTCAAACTGGCACCGGCGCCCTCGACCTCAGCGTGCGGCACGAAGAGGGTCTTGACTCCCTGGAGCTTCGAAGTCATCTCGGCGGATGAAGCCACTTCTTCGACGCCTGTCCTGCTCCTGATTAGCTCATCATCTTCAAAACCGAGCCGGTCGGCCAGCTCACCCGACATCGTGTCGCGGGACGGAAGAAAGAGAGTGGAGCGTCCTGAGCCGCCCTCTACAAGCAGATACGAGTGGCAAGTGTCTATTCCGCTGAAATAGTAAAAACTGGCATCCTGAAGCTTCAGGGTATAAGGCACGGGTGGAGCGGAAGCGACAAGAAGGTGCGCGCCCTGCCCAATCGATTCGGCTATGGCCCGCCTGCGCCACGCAAGCTCCTCCGGAGCAAAATCCGGCGTGAAGAAAAGATCTATCTGGGGTGCGTCTATGACGCCTTTCAGGATGTCCATTATAGCCACCTGCTTATTCTCCTAATCATTATCATGCTCGTAATCGTAATCGCTAAAATGACAGGAGACCAGACCGATTATGAACAGGATTAAGATTATGGATTCATGGAATCCGGATTAGTCATGACCGGGAAGGCCGCCGCCTGATATCTTACCTTCAGATATATCAAGCTCTGACTGCTTCTTTATGTCCGTGATCTTACCGTCCACGAGGTATACGACCCGGTCGGACGCGGCGAGCATCTTGTGGTCATGAGTTGCGCTTATGATCGTTTTGCCCGATTCCCTCTTGAAGCGCTCCAGCATGTTGATGATTTCCTCGCCGGTCTTCAGGTCAAGGTTGCCTGTCGGCTCATCGGCGAGAATAATGTCCGGGTCGTTTGCCATGGAACGCGCTATAGCGACGCGCTGCTGCTGGCCGCCGGAAAGCTGCTCGGGCCGATGGTCGTAGCGCTCACCAAGGCCCACCATTTCCAGGAGTTCCCTCGCCCGCTTGGAAGCGTCGGCGTCCGACTTACCGGCGAAAGTAAGGGGGAGCATCACATTCTGTTCAGCAGTCATGACTTCTACCAGATTGAAGGTCTGGAATATGAATCCCACCTTATTGCAGCGCAGAAAGGCTATCTGGCGCGCATTCATCTTCCGGACATCGTGCCCGTCCATGATGACCGTTCCCTCAGTCGGCCTGTCCAGTCCCCCGATCATGTTAAACAGTGTGCTCTTTCCTGACCCGGACGGCCCCATTATGCTCAGGTACTCACCGCGGTAGATATCCAAGTCAACGCCTGCCAGGGCCCATACTTCTTCATCGCCCATCTTGTAACGGCGCTTAACACCGGCTGCAGAAACTATTACGTCATTTCCGGACATCCGTATGTCCCTCCTGTATATCAAGCTCATCACGAGCAACGTACTTCTCAATGATGCCGTCAGTAAGCCAGGCTATCCTGTCAGAAACGGACAGCATCTTGTAGTCGTGCGTCGCGCTGATTACGGTGACGCCCTCCGTATCATTGATCTCCCGAAGCAGCTCGATGATCTGCTTGCCCGTGACACTGTCAAGGTTACCAGTAGGCTCATCTGCAAGCACGATCGCTGGATCGTTCGCAAGCGCCCTGGCCACAGCAACACGCTGCTGCTGGCCACCCGACATCTGTATGGGCTTGTGGAGAACCCTCTCCCCCAACCCCACCTTCTTAAGCAGCTCCACTGCCTTGTCCTGCGCCTCGGACTGAGGCACATCTGCGAACAGCATCGGCAGCATTACGTTATCAAGCGCGGTGGCCACCGGTATCAGGTTGAAGGTCTGAAAGATGTAGCCGATCTTGTGGCAGCGGAGCCAGGCAAGCTCGAACGTGCTGAGGGCCGCGATGTCCACCTCGTCAATAAAGACCTTTCCAGCGTTTGGCTTGTCGAGGCCGCCGATCATGTTGAAAAGCGTGCTCTTTCCGGAACCGGAAGGCCCCATAATGGCAACATATTCGCCGCGTTGAACCCGGAAATCCACGCCCTTCAGGGCGCGGACCTGTTCGTCGCCCATCGTGAAGATCTTTTCAACGCCTTTGGCACGGACTATGTTCGTCGCGAGCAGTTCCTTCTCAGTCTGCGCGTCTACAGCTGATACCTCGGCCTCGTCGGCAGTCTCGGGAGCTTCAGCATCGGTCTTGACCTGCTCCTTCTTCTGCTGCTGCTTCTTTTTCTTTTTCTTGCTCATTCTTTCGTTCCTAAACTTCTGTCCTCATGGCGTCCACTGGCTCCATCTTGGCCGCGCGCCATGCGGGATAAAGCGCACCCAAGACCGTGAGAACTACCCCTGCAAAAAGCGTTCCCAGGATGATCTTTAAGAACTGCGCGAAAGGAAGAAGCGTCCAGGCCTCGCCGCCGAACATGCGCATGCCCTCGACGTATGCCAGCACCGTGCCCACGACAATGCCCAAAATCGTTCCAACGATTCCCTGGAACAGGCTTTCAATCAGGTACAGCTTCACGATAAAGGAGTCCAGCCCGCCGAGACATTTCATTGTGCCGATTTCACGGAAGCGTTCCGTAACGCTTATCAGCATTGCGTTTACAATACCGACGAAACTGATCATCAGAGCGATGGTCAACATCCAGGACGTCTGCGACTTCTGTTCGGGGCTCAGCATCTTCTCAAGAAGGCCCTCTCTGGCAAGGCTTTGCCTGAGCTCAGCGGAAGCACGCTCAGCAATTCCTGCAAGCATGCCGCCGGAACACAGTATGTACGTGAGGAACGCCAGCGCCAGCGCGATACAGCAGGTCACAAGGAACGTCTTCACCAGACGGATCCTCAGCCCCCTCCAGCCTATCTGTACAATCTTCGAATACGGAAGAATTATAATCTGTTCCATTTCGGCCATAACGCTACTTCTCCATCTCCATGGCTATCAGGCCCTTCATCATCAGAGTGCGCATGAACTTCGTAACAGCCATTTCCGCTTCAGGAATACTGATGCTGTTAGCGTTCGCAAAATTTTTAACAATGGCATTTACCGTCCTTTTTCCGTTGCAGCTCTCATAAACCCGACGGCCATACAGATCCAGGCCGAAAGTACGCTGACAGGTGTCCTCCGCGCCCAGGAACTTCTGCCATTTTGGACGCCTGAACTTCACAGTGACGTAAAGCTTGTCGTCCTTTTCCTCGGTCCTTACCGGAGGTGTCTGAAGCGGACGCCCATCCAAAGCGGCCCTCCGGGCAGCCGGGCTCTTTATAGTCTTCTCCTTCTTGAACAAATCAATTCTCCGAGTTCATCATTTCAAGCGCGTTCACACAAACTGTAGAATCGCACTCATTCTTGCTCATGTGCTCTACGACGAGGAGCCGGTTCCGCTCACTGTCATGAACTGAAAAAGCCCGGGTCTTTCTCGGCGCGCACCATCCCAGTGGCGGTGAAAGTCGCTTCCACGCTGTCTTCTGTATGCCCGACAGTTCCGAACGACTGCTGTGCTGCCACCTCTGTATCCTTACGCTGTCCCTTCTGACGCGCCTGTGCTCCTTGAAGGGATAGCTTCTCAACCATTTCTCATGGTCCTTCCGGCTGAGTGCGAGATCGCCGGGATAGACCTGCCGCATCATCAGCGTGTCAGTCTTGTTCTTTGCAAACTCCAGGGCAATGTCGCCTGAGAAAAGATGGCGCTGGGAGAGCTCATATCCCGCGGGAGCGCGGAAGCTTACGTCATACATCGACCACAGGCTGTACTCCTCGGGAGAGAAAGCCTCAATTGTAGGAAGGACGTCACGAATGATCTTCTTTCGAATGTGGTTTGGAAGAACGCCGTTAACGTTGACTCCAAGGACCAGGTTTGCCTCTTCTGAATATGCATACCAATAGGCCGTCTCTTTGCCCTCTTCAGTCTGCAGCCCATTGACCCATCCACAGGAAGTGAAACGGTCAGCGGCGGGCGGATTGTCCTGCGGCAGCACGCCGTGCTTCTTAAGGCGCTGCGCCACCCACTTCTCGCCGTCGCTCCTGGCCCTGCGTCCGGGCCTCTCCCACTTAACTACGAACATAGCACAGGTTGAATCGCCGACAATGATCTGGCCCTTTTCAGGATTGCCTTCGAGCTTAAGCGGCTGCCACTCGCTGGGCATCAGCAGCTTCCAGCCCGCCCACGCCAGAAGCGACTGGCTGCGCGTCTCTGCATCTGTCTTATTGTTCGTCATCGTCCCTAAGCCTAGCTATAAAGGTAAGACCACATTAACACTCTTCATCATAAACACGACCCCGAGCGCAAACATCGATATCAGGCCCATTCCCGCGCCGAAACCTGCCGCGAAAACAACCCTGTATTGAGGCCATTTATCACCAAACCATTTTCTACACCCAAACTTGCCCAGGAGCGCACCCATGATCATCGGTATAATCGTGTGCGGCAGCGACTGGTCAAGGCCGCGCACCAGCCCGTAGACCAGGAACACCGGCAGGTTAAACCTGGCCAAAATGCCATAGAGCAGAAGAGCCCCTCCAAAGCCAGCTCCAATATAATCAAATCGGAACGCCTCCCGGAACGGACTGATACCGGCGTCAGGCAGGGTCGAAGTTGCCATCAGTCCCTGCTGATAAGCCTGCAGCTCCCAGAATTCGTTTGCGTATGGGTACATCTCGCTCGGCACAGGCCCCATTGACCACATGAACTGCGCGAAGAGCAGCGTACTGATGATCATGAGCGGGTAGGTTATGATTTCCGCCTTGATCAGGGACGTAAACTTAGTACCCGTCAGCTCCATAGTACGGAACTCGAGGACCTGTGCAGCGTAGTTGTGAAGGGGAATCGGTGCGTACCAGATCGCGGCGCCCTTATATCCGGAAAGGATGAAGGTGGACTCACGAACAAACGGAATAGTCAGCATCATACCGACGAGGCCTTCCATACGCGCTGACATGTAACTGACAAACGGAGTCCACACGAACCCGTAGAACAGCAGCAGCCATAGCGGGAACGGGTCCCCTGCCAGCGGCCCTGACCCATAGTTAACCAGCCAGTATGCCAACCCGATATAAATGCACGTCGATACGAGATAGATAAGAATACCCACCCAGATCGGAATATCTCCTCGTTCCTTGTTGGGCTCCCAGAGTTTGCTCCACTGGACCTTAGTGGCGCCCAGGTCGTCCGCCTCTTCCTTCCGCTTCTTCAGCTTCGAATACATGTGGATGAAGCCGATGATGGCGACAGCAAACATCAGGCCCAGATGAAAACTGAAATAGAAGTCAAAATGGTTGGACCTGACGACTTCCATCGCGTTCAGCCCGGGCTCCCAGCTCGAAAGAACGCCTGCATGGTGCAAGGCGGGATTAGCAACCATCGTGAAGATGACGCCGAACAGACTGCCGAGGATGGCCATGTACGGCATGACCATGCCGGTGATAATAAGCTGAAGGTTAAAGGATAGCATGATGGGCATCGCAGGGATGAGGCCCTCCGTGTAGTTCGTCAGGTCTACAAACGGAATAGGTATGATCCGCATCGGCTTACCGAGCATCGCGGCACTTACACTTGGCAACGCGACATATATTGCCCCAAAGAAGATACCCAGTGCGCCCCCCATCGAAAACACTTTCGTACGCCACGTCTCACGCTCGTTCGACGAGTCAGCCAGGGCAGTCATACCCGCAGCGCCAACCGGAGCCATAGGAAATGGAAGTTCTTCGACATCAGCGGTAAGGCGGTACATCACATAGCCCAGCCCGAAATGGTCGATACGGGAAATCAGCATCATCAGCGCGCCAATCCCGAGCGGCCAGAGCCACTCGATCATGAAGAAGTTGCGCTGTCCCAGCACTGCCGGATCTGTAGGGACGTACCATGTAGGGAGATAGTCCGTGAGGCCCATCTTGCGGATTTCCTCGCTCTGCGCGAAGAACTGGCGCCATAACCAGCCCTGTCCACCGGCAGCCATCGCCGCACCGCACATATAAAACAGCACGAAGATCTGCGGACGCTTCAGCTTGGTGAGGGCCCGGCGTGCTATTTCCACGTAAAGCAGGACTGTCACCCACTTGGCGGCACCGCCCATGTGGAGGCCAGCGACAAGGTTCATGTATACATTGGCCGGAGCCATAACCAGTCCGACGAACAGACCCATGAGAACCGTACCCCAGCTGATCCCCTCCTCGAACTTGTCGGGAGCGGTCATCAGGTTACGAAATTCTTGAAATTCTTTGTCCTCTCTCATTACTTACTTTCCCCGCTCGGTAAGCCCTTTTCAGCGCTCTTGATGTACTTGAGTATGCGGTCGGCCCCAAGTTTACGCCAACCCAGAAGCTGGCGCCGCAGGTCGAAGAAAAACGGCTTGTTAAGCCGCCACCACATCTTCGGAGTTCCTGCCTCGTGCATGATCTCAACTGAAATATCGCAGGCACCATCGTCCGGCTCCCCGACCGTAAGCCGCATCTTCTGCCGGACACCCATGTCAAAAGGTTCAAGCCACAGCCTGGCTTCGAGGGCGGCCAACCCGTTCTGGCCGCCGGGGGGCAGGAGCTTGACAACGTCTACGTCGAACGCGCCCAGCACGCCGTCCCTGTGCGCTTCAAGATACTCATGAATGAAAGCAACAAGGCCCAGGGCCGCCGAAGGGCTTACAGTAAAGGGCAGCAGGTCTCTTATCACGCCGTCGACCGGCTCAGGAACATGCCAGTCCATCTCGGTCGATGGAGCTGCGATCTTTCCGGCCACAACCGCGGGAACTATCGCGGAAAGGACCACGACGCCCTGCACCAGCAGCATGGTTTTGATAACGGCGGTTCCCGAGTAGTTCAAAGTCACGCCCTGCATCATGCCCAGGCCAGTCAGAACCGTGGCAGTCCCCTGCCCCGCTATATAACCGAAGACAGACCCCATGAGTCCATAAGTGATGGCTTCTGCAACGAACAGCATGCCAACGTGGGTCGGCGCAAGCCCCAGACTCGTATAAACGTAAATCTCTTTCTTACGCTCGCTCACCGAGTTGAGCATAGTGGTAAAGATAATGAGCGCTGCAATGACAAGCGGAATGGCAAGGTCCTTCGGAGGCACCGCTATCAGCGGCGTGGAAACAAGCACGTTCACCCCGCCATCAGCGTTCGAATAGTAGGCGGGATATACGATGGTCTGGGTCAGCACATCCGCCACTTCGCGGGCCTCTTCCACGGTCGCGCATGCGATTCCGTAGCTGCGGATTGCTCCTCCCATGTCCTGCACAAGATCTGACGGCAGGATCACTAGATCACGCGCGGCGATAAAACGTTCGTCATCATCACCTGTCGGCTGCATTGCCGCGGCAGAACCCATCTCCTGCTCAATTGCGTCCTGGCTGTCACGATTGACCCAGTCTTCCTCTTCCTGCGTATAGTCATAGGGTGATATGCGCTGCCCGTCCAGAAGCGTGATCTCATCTTCAAGCCGCAGCGCGTCGAAGACCCCCCGGATAACCGCATCGTATCCGCGGACAACAATCGTATCCCCGACTTCAACGTTAAGGCGCTTCGCGGTTTCTTCTGAAATGTAGCACCCGCCGTCCTTTGCAAACTGGTCCCAGTTCTCAAGCAGCGCGTCCACGCCGCTAAGACCATTCTCAACAGGGGGAAGGCCAAGCGCTCCAAGGACCTCTGCCTGGTCGCCGTTTTTCGGATTTATGAGGTAAAGCCGCCAGGTAACCTGTCCGCGTTCTCCGGCAAGCCATGATCTCTCACCGAGAGTTACATCAAGCTCACCCAGAAGGTTGCGTACCGCAGGCAGAGAAGCCGGGGACATGGGACCGAAGGACGGGCGGCGCACCAGAACAGCCGGATGCTTTGACTTAACGCCTTCGAGTTCGAAATCCTTCTTGTCGATATAGCTGCTGGTGGAAGAAAAACAGAGCAGGGCAAATGTCACCAGTACAATAGTCGCACCCGTGAGCATCGTACGCACTTTGCGTTTGCGCATGTTGGCTATCCCAAGGAACACCGCACTGCCGAGCAGTCCGCCCCGCCCCATCTTGGCACCGCTTCCCTCTGCAAGCGATGTCTGGAATTCCCGGACGGAGTCCTTGAAACGGCTCAGCACAACGCTTATCACCGCTACGCTGAGCGCTAGGATCGTGAATGCCATGACAATCACAAGCGGCTGGGCGCTGATCCTGAAAGACGGATGGAAACTCCAGAGAAGGGCCGTCATAGCGGCAAATATGCCTACTGCCGAGGCAATCTGCTTGCCGATCTTCGCGCAGGCGAAGAGGAGCCGCTCCATCGCTATGCAGAACGGAACAAGCATAAGCATGAGGAAGATGGCGCCGCGGGATATGTCCTGACCCACGTCTTTGACGGCCTGATAAGCCCTTATTTCATTGGCTAGAGCACGAGTCGCGGACCTCTGAAGAGCAGCACCGTCGTCCTTCTCCACGGCCTCTTCAGCCTTCGCCAGGCATTCCTTCGTCAGCGACCTGATCTCATCGACCTTCTTGCTCTCTATGCCCGCAGTTCGGAAATCCGCAAGGCGCCACGCATTTAGAATGGAGATGTCCTTCGCGCTGATATATGGCGGTATTGAGGGAAGCAGCTCGTCCACACTGTATCCCTTCTGGAAAGTATCTCGAAGGCTAAGGCCCAGCTCCCTGCCGTCAGGCACAGAATTCAGAAGCGCCATCCTGATTCGCGCGGCGCCCGCACGCATGATAAGCTGCCAGCGTATATCGGGTTCGACCAGTCCCCACATCTGTCCGTCTGTGCTTATACCGAAGCTGGCCTTCTTTGGAGCGCCGCCCCGGACCGTGTCCTGAAGCTGGCCCGTCGGCAGGGGCTCCAGGAACCGCGCGTCGAAGAACGATGGACCATTCAGCTCCGCGCACTCGAAAGTCACCGCGCGCGGCAGCTGCTCGCCGGGCTTGTTGCCAAGGCTGAACGATGTGGTCAACCTGGTTGTAACGAGTGACTCGCTTGTTGTAAGGGCCTCTTTGAATACTCCGTTCTGGTCCAGGAGATACGCGCCTACCTCAAAATTCATCGACCACCTGTTTATGTCAGCGCAGAGAAGCGGGATACGGAAGGAACCGTCATGGCCCGTCCAGGCAAACTCATTGCGGCGAATGCCGTCCACATCCTGGGCGGTCCCAACAAGGGTAACGAGGAACCCCTTCCTCGGCACCCTCGGCACGGTCTCACCAGCAGACACATTAACGACCCTGCCCATACCATTACGCCATTTTGCCGACGATTCATGCACGCCCTTGGGATTGCTCTCAAACTCATCCGTTGTCAGCACCCACTCTATGAACCGCAGCGTCGGAGCCAGCTGCGGCTCGATGCGGTTCCAGTCCAGCTCCGCGTATGTATCAAGAGGCGAATCCACCATCATGCGCGCGGCATCATCCGTCACCCACGTTACACCAGGAAGAAGGAAGCTCTGGGCAGCCGATGTAATCAGGGCACGCTGCGGCAGCTCGCTTGTTCCGACCCTGCCGGCCATTGCCTCAACGTTAACGGCCCTTCTCTGCGGGTCCCCTTCCGGCCAGAGATCTCCGCGCTTCACGGCCTTTTTGAGCGAGCGAAGGAATTCGCGGTGAGTGGAATCGAATGTCAGCTGCGTATAACCGCAGGCGTTGCCGGGAGCGGCCAGCACACCGCAGTCTGAAAGATCTACACCTATGACAAAAGAGCATATAGCCCTGTCTTCTTCAGCGGGAGCGCCTCTTAAATAAGATGCTATCTCTCCGCGAAGCTTGTCTATAGGCTCGAAGAAGGCTATGCGCTCCTCCTGCTCTTTGAGCTGCCCTTCGATGCGCTCAACCATGTCATTCCAGCAGCGCCTGGCTACCGGGCGCTGGGCCTCGTCCAGTTCCGCCTTCTCGCTGTAGGCCGCTTCGAGGATGTGGTTTCTTGCTTTAAGCGGAAGCCCCGCTATTGGAAGCAGTTTCTCCGCGTGCTCCTTCGCTGTCTTGAAGATTGCGACAGCCCGCTCGTCTGACGCGTCCTCCGAATCATCAGTTCCGCTGGCAAACTTCAGGGCCTCTTCACATATCGAGATTTGCTCTGCAGTCAGCTCTTCCCGGTTCTCCGTCAGGAGCCAGTCGGCCCCTTTCTCCAGGGCGCTGAGCATTTCGCGCCGAACAACAGGACTGTTCTCCTTTTCCCAGCGACGGGCGGCGAGGCGGATATCGCCCTGGACCTCATTCAGCCTAAGCAGAGCGGGCCCTACAGCATCCTTGAAAAGGCGGCGCAGGTTTGTACAGGCATACCGGTCATGCAGTTTGGCGATACCCTCATCGGCGCCGGCAAACTGCTTCAGCTCCTCCGCGGCCTCTTCGTATTCCTTAAGCGCTTCCTGCTCTATCTCCTGGTACTCTTTTCGGGTCCTCCCGTCCGGAGTAAGTGTGGCCATGGCGGCCATTTGCCGCATTCCCAGCTGGTTAATGTGATAAGCGTCGACAAAACCGAAGAGAACCGACCTGCGCGGATTCTTTGCCTCGTCCCGAAGCAGATTAAGCAAGATGGCGCAGTCCAGCGCGGAGTCAGCTCCCGGCGCGATGCCAACGACTTTGCTCATTGAATCGTACGGCGCCACGGCAGCGTACGGTACCGCTTTGGATTCGGATTTAACGGCCGCATATATATTACGCGCGGTGACTGTCTTCCAGCTTCCGCGGCAAACTATACGGCCGTCGTTTATGGTACCGGACCGAAGCGCGTCGGCGAGTTCCCCGGACTCCACGTAGTAGCGTGGTTTATATAGAGACTGCTGGGACGGCACCGGCTTTCCGGGGCGCTCAGACTCCAGGAAAATGACTGCCCTGGCCCCGAAATTGAAAGCATTTCGATACCTCTCCTGCCCGGACATTTCCATTACCGCGATATTGCCGCGTAGACTGCGCGCGGGCAGGTCTTCGTATTCGCCCTCACCTATGTAAATGAGACGCCCGGCAATACCTTTGCGCGGTGTGGTGTTCAGGCGGGCAACGTCCGGCCAGAACGCATTGATCTTATGCCTCTTACTGGCATCGCCTTTTCCCGTTTCGAGATAAACCTCACTGTATACTGGAACCACAAGGTCAAATTCGTGAGTCCATACCTGTATATTCGGAATCTCTCTGATCTTCTTGAGCAGGTCATCCTGGACCTGGCGATGCGCCTCGGTCCCAATCTGGCGGGAACGATAGGAAGCGAGCCATTCCGTGTCCGCTTTTACCCTTGAGACAAATCCTGCATCCTGCGCCAAGGCAGTCGGCGGTGCCCACAGGAACGACACCATCATACACGCCGCCGCGAAGGTCCTTCCTGACGCTAACATCTTACTCACCCTCTCGATTCCCCTCATCATCATTACGGATACCTCATCAACATATATCTTGGTACATCCGCCGCGTCAACACCCGTCACCAGAACGATTGCCACGGGGACAAGAGCCCAAACTATGACGGCGAGCAGCTCACCCATAATAAGGCCAAGGAAGAACGGCCTTGCGCGGCGGTAAGCGCCGCCGCCGAAAAGATTGGTAATGCCCGCCTTGATCAGCCATCCGAGAAAGACACTGAACCAAAGCAGGTGCCCCAGGGAGTAGCGACAGAAAAGAATTCCTATCGGATGAATCGGCCATGCGGGAAAACGCGAACAGGCCCAGAGTAACCCCATGCCCATGCCCATGCCCACGGCCTGGTGCCCGCGTTCCTGTGTGAAGAACTCATACTTGGCATCATCCGCCCTAGCCCACTTGTCTATATGCCCTCCGCCAGTCTTAGGGTTGGTGGATACCTCGGCGCTGCTGTAGCCCATTTTAACATGCACTGCTCCGCAAACCATGAAGCCTATCAGGAGAAGGAGCAGTCCGCCTACGGCAAGCCGGCCCTGATGACGGGGTGAAGCCTTCTTGTCCGCTCCAATAGCCAGAGTGCTGAGTACCGCAGCGCTGACGGCTGTGGCTCGCGTTACGAGAGCGTAGAGCGCGCCAGTCATAAGCAACACCGCCGGCGATGTCCACTGAAGCGGGAAAAAGCTCGTGATATGCTGTATCGTTATCCTGCCCGTCCACAGTGCGGGAATCCCCGTTTCCGCGATGATTCTGGCCATTATCAGCGAAATTATGGCACATCCCACCCCTGCGACCACACTCCACCAGAGTGGACAGCCCGCCCAGTAAAGCCAGAAGATGATGCCCGTGAAACCCAGCACAAATATCCAGCCGGCAATTGAGTTGCGCCTCGCTTCCGCGTCGTTACCGGCTTTACCGAACATGGCGCGCCCTACCTTCGCCCAGTGTGCCCTGCCCAGCCACAGGGTCCATATGGCTATTGAAAGAAGAACCCCGAAAGACTGTTGGTCACACTGGCCCTCATGATAAGCCGGGATGTAGGCCCTTCCCAGCGTGATATACCATGAATAAACAAACACCCAGACCCAAATCGAAACCGAATATCGGTTGGGCATAAAATAGGTCACTCCCACCACTGAGAAGAATATGATCTGCCATTTGAAGGAAGCGGTAGAGTATCTGAGGATGCTGTCGGTATAATATTGACCCAGCTCCCACTTCAAAGGAAATGACGGAAAGGCGTTAGTAAACACGTTTAGTCCGCGAAACGCGTGAATGATGAAAACGATGGTAGTAGCGATCCAGAAAGACTTGCTGTAGAAGATCTCCGGCAGAAGCCGCTTTTCCGTGGCATCCGGGTCGCCCGTAATCGCCTGATAAACATTCAGCAGCGGGAACGGCAGGCGCTCGTTCTCTTTCCACTGTGGATAAACGATCGAAGACAGCCCCATCATCATCGCCCAAAGCGCCATTATGAGGACACCCCACGACGCGAAGGGCTTTATCCACGCCCTCCATGGGATTGTCTCGCCTTCCTCCAGCTCGTCTATAAATTGGTCGGAAACGGGCGTATCGTAGGTCTTCACTGAACCATCTTCATTCCTGGTCGGAAGCGGGTCAGGGAAGAGGCTCTGCCTGAAACCGGCATCAGCGGCCACCTGCGAGGTAGTAACGCCTGTATTGAAATCGACTGTCATCTGCGCAACAAAACGCGGAAACATACGCATCAAGCCGTTACTCGGAATTATGGCCGCGAGGAGAAGCATGCTGCATATCAGGGCCATCTGGCGCCGGTCCAGGGTGAAGCGCTTGCCAAGGAGCTTAAGCAGCGGATTTACTGCCAGAACAAGAATCAGGAGAAGCGCGATAACGCCTTCAGGAAGGAATGAGTCTGAAAGATATGTGTTATCGAGGTAGAAGTTGTTGTACGGAACCGCTACCCATATGGCGATACAGCCAATAAGTCCCACAATGGCTGCAACCAGAACCCGTTTAAATGAGAAACCGTCTTTGTCCATAACCCCCTCTTCAGACACAGAGCGCAAACTATAGCCAATTATTTCAGCTTTGCAACAAAACAGTGGATTTTGTGAATTCGAGCGCCCAAACAGTGCAGAACAGGCGGGATTACAGGATGAAGACAACGGGGATTTACAGGAAGGTCGGGAAGAGCGGAAAGGTACAGAAATCCAGCCGGTATCAAACCGGCTCTCACATTTCAGGTCTAAGGTTTCAGGTTTTCCCTACCCCTACCTGATGATAAGCAGTGTTCCAAGACCGGAGCCAACCCAGTTGATATTGGCGTAATTATCGACGCGGCCGGTGTTGCCCGGTCCGCTAATGGTCTTGTCGTCGAGATCGTGCTCCGACGCCTGGACCGTCAGGACATTTGTCCCCAGTGTCCAGAAGCAGTTCTCCTTGACCATGAGGTTGCCGACTGTCGCATCCGCAATCGTCACGAGCTGAGCGTAGTTCGTCGCGATGATCGTGGCCCGCTCCAACTCGTCGGCGGGGAAGTTCGTCACAGCCGGTATCGGTGTATTCGTGTAAGAAGGACTCGGCGCGATCTCATTATCGATCCAGACCGTTCCCCACCCGTCACCGCCATCAGCCGGCGACTCAAGATAGATGGTACCTGCGGTTGGGTCAACGTATGTGCCATTGCCCGTCATCCCGCTCGCCGCCGTTATGGTGAGCGTAGCGAACTGACTGTGGCCTCCACTGCCCACCTTAAGCGCAATTCGGCCGCCACCCGCGCCGCCGCCATTACTGAGTCCCCTGCCGCCCTTGGCTCTGATGGTCCCAGTGCCAGAGAACGCGTTCGCTGTGATACTGATGGATCCTCCGGCCGCCGCGCTGTAGTCGGAAATGGTTCCGCCATCAGCATCAATCACACCATTGATGGTCGCAGTACCCGCAACCTGCAGAATCGCCGCCCCGCCACCGCTCGAACCGTTATTGTTACGACCCGCACACCCGCTGCCATAGTTGACCGGATTCACTGGCGAGCCATAAGTTGTGCTTGAGGCAGCGCTTGGACTGCCCCCATTTCCACCCACGCCGCCGTAAGCGGATCCGCCACGACCTGTGCTCGCACCAGGTCCGTAGGCTGTTCCGGCCCCATTGTGTCCGTACCCCTTGCTTTTGACGGTGATCGCACCACCGACATCAACAGTGAGGTTCCCGGCTACCGACAGGTTAAGCCTGTCATTCTCACTGCTGGCAGAAGAGGTGCTCTCATGCGTGAAGATCCCGTTCGTTGAGACGGTCACATCGCCCGGGAAGGCAAATACGTTTGTACCGGACTGTGAAAGGCATCCAGCATTCGTGAACGATGATGGCAATACGAACCTGTTCGTGTTGTCGGAATCGATCGTAACGCGTGAAGTAATCGAGGTCGTCCTGCTGTCTGAGATAAGCGTCGTCCCAGAGAAATCGAGCACCCCGCCAGGCCCGACCGCGAGGACCCCATAATTCGTCGTTATGATCTCGTCAAAGCGGTTCGCTTCGCTTTCCCAAGCCGTTGTAGCGCCGTTGTTGGCTGCAGAACCGTGATTCTTCACCAACAGCGTCCCATAGCTCTGGGCCGGCACCTTGAGGTATATCGTACCCGCCGCGCCCTTTCTACCTGCCGCTGCGCCGGCGGTAGCTGTAATCGTCAATGTATCGAACTGGGTTGCATCTCCGCTGCCAGCCACCAGAGCAATTCGACCACCTCCTCCGGTGCCCGCATTAGATCCGCCTGCGCCGCCCTTGGCGTTTATGGTGCCGGTACCGGAAAACGCGTTGGCTGCTATATTCACCGAGCCGCCTGCTGCTGTACTCTGGTCGGACACGAAGTTCCCTTCGGCATCGATCGACCCGCCGCCTTCCACAGTCATCGTGCCGCCGACCACCAGACGAACAGCTCCGCCGCCGGCCGATCCTGACGCGTGCCCGCTCCTTCCCCCAGAACCGCTCCCGAGGCTCACGGGATTTGTCACCGAGCCATATGTCGTCAGCCCGGGCGATCCGTCAATTCCTGAGCCGCCCTGACCGCCATGCGCCGCCCCGCAGCGTCCGACACTAAAGCCAGGCCCATATCCAGTACTGTTGAGCCAGCTGTAGCCCTTGCCCTTCACATTGATCGTCCCGCCGGCAGCCACAGTGACATTGCCGGCAACATTCAGGCTGATCTTGTTGGCCTCAGTATTGACATTTCCCGCATGAGTCAGCGTTCCCGTGATGGTAAGGGAGTTGATGGCATACGTGCCAAGGCCATTGTTAGTGACTGTAACACCCGCGGGGATGACCACGTCATCACCGCTGCCAGGCACGCCGCCCGACCAAGTCCCCGCGTCTTCCCAGTTCCCGCCACTGGCAACATTCTGAGCCTGCGCCGTTACCGCGAACAGCAGCAGTGCCACAATACATATGCAATGCCTGACACCCATTTCTCCTGAGCCTCCTAGATTGGCATACCTTCTGATTCTACTTTCTCACCCTCTGTAAGTAAACCTTGTTATCGCGCTTTCCCGCGTCAGCAAAGGGTCGAAAAGGACAGAAAGGCCCTAAAGCATCCGCGCACCCACTTCCTGCGCGACACCCAATTCTCGCGTCTATTTCCTACCTGCTCACCCGGTCTGCCCGCATGGGCGTTGCCTAGTGGCTTGCCCTGCATAGCTCGTCAGAGCGACGCGGGGTGACCAGCAATCTGGGCATTTCCCTTCCTCATGCTACCCCAGTTCAGTGCGTCAGCCCGTTGACTGGGGTGTGACACCCAATTCCAGCGTTTCCCTACCGGCCATCTCACCCGATCTGCCCGCAAGGGCTTTGTCGGGTGGTGACCATGAGTTGCGGTTATTCATTCTTGCATGAAAATATCTCGCAAGATTTACCTCAGAGCACGGCGTCTCGGAATAGACGTGTATAAGTATACCGGCTATTTCGAGCAACAAAGCTCTGG
>JBFIFS010000007.1:0-44625 GCA_041602695.1 Kiritimatiellia bacterium | reverse complement strand
TACCTGGCGGCGGCCTTTCTTTCAACGGCGGGCGCGTATGCCGAGACTGCGGCCAGCAGCATCGCCTTCTTGCCTTCGTCATCCATATCAGACAAGAGCACATGGGACATCCAAAGTCCTTTCGCACCGCTTACGATTGCCGGGTACTGCGTCTTGTTCCCCCGCGCGTCTTCCCAGTAGGCGATTACCTTGGCCGGGGCCCCAGCAGGATACACTGGCCTGACGTTGCGCGACTCCTGATAGAATTTGTCCGGCATGCCCTTAGGCGCGTCAGCCGCGAAGCGCACGGCACACCATTTGGTCGGCACTTCTTCAGAGTGATACTTGCCTAGCCTGAACCCCATAAGGGCCGCCAGACTTTCGTCCGCGCTGTAGAAAACCAGAAGCTTTCCCCCGTTTGCCACAAACGAACGGATCCCGGAGAGCTGCGAGGTGGAAAGCGATGTGTTGTAGGGCAGAATCACTACAGGATACCGGCCCAAGAGTCCCGCAGTCGCTTCTTCATCTGTGGCTGCAGACCAGTCTATCCCCAGGCCGTCAAGGAACCGCCCCATCCCGCGCACAAGGCTTTCGGCATAGCGGCGCTCGCCGTCATTAGGAAGCGATGTGGTACCTTTTATAACCAGTACGTCCCCGGCATGCAGCGCGCAGCACATACACAAATGAGCCAAGATAAAAGCTGTTCTCTTCACGCTGTAGACCTTATCCAAGACACCGGAAAAAGACAAAACATTCCCTCCTGCAGCACCGAACTTTTGAACTTTGAACTTTAAGCCGGCTTCACGTATCCTCTTTGGCATGAGTTGGCAGGTATTGTATCTCAGGCCCCGCACAGAGAAGAAGATGGCAAAGGTCTGCGAAGCCATTGGAGCAGAATTCTATCTTCCAATGCGCGTGCAGAGGAAGACCTACCAGCGCAGGGCTGTGACAACCGAAATCCCCGTGTTTCCCAGCTACCTTTTCGCATCCTTCAGCAGGGAACAGCTTTCCAAGATGAAAGAATTCGACCTGCTGCTTAAGGTGATGCCGCCCGACAAAGAGGAATCTTTGGTCCATGAGCTCGATCAGGTCAAGAAGGCGCTCTCAGTAGACCCTTCGCTCGGTGCCGATACGGCGCTTCGGGAGGGGCTCCTCGTGAGGATCGTCGACGGCCCCTTTGCGGGCATCGAGGGAAAGATCGAAAAGGTCCGCCAGAAGACGAAGGTAAGCCTCGATGTCGAAATGATCAATCAGGCCATACGGGTTGAGGTCGAAGGGGACCAGTTAGAAATACTGGATTAATATTCGGACCGCCTGTCGCAGAGAGCGCAGAGGGATCAAAGACATCATAAGCCGGCGAAGAGTTCGCGATTCTCACCATACCAGTCGACAAAGCGCGGAATCCCCTCAGAGACCGGCGTGCTTGGATTGTAGCCGAGAAGATCCTTCGCTTTACTGACATCAGCGCAGGTCATCTCAACATCGCCAGGCTGCATGGGCTGCTTATCGAGATCAGCCTTCTTGCCCAATGCGTCTTCAATCTGCGAAACCAGCTCCGCCAGCGTAGTCGTTGCCGACTCGCCCAAATTGAAGATCTCGAAGCCCAGGTCCCTGTCGATCGAAGCAACGACTCCTTCTATTATGTCGGTATAGAAAGTGTAATCACGTTTTGTCGTGCCATCACCGTAGAACGGCACTTTCTTGCCCTGATCTATGAGCCTGGTGAATTTGTTTATAGCCATGTCGGGACGCTGACGGGGGCCGTAAACTGTAAAGAAGCGAAGGCAATTTGCTGATATCCCGTACAGGTGGAAGTAGTTGTGGCAATAGAGCTCACCTGCCGCCTTCGTAGCCGCATAAGGGCTCACGGGCCTGTCGATCTTAACATCTTCCTTAAACGGGATGGTCCTGGTATTGCCATAGACGCTCGAAGATGATGCGAACACCAGCCGCTTGACCCCCTTCTCCTTCATCTGCTCAAGTATGTTCAGGGTGCCGCGGCAGTTGACCTGCTCATAGAGCAGCGGGTCTACAAGACTGGGCCGCACCCCTGCCCTCGCCGCAAGGTGCACGACCACGTCAAAAGAGCCCTCTTCAAAGACGGAAGCCAGCAGCGGCTCATCCAGAATCTCGCCCTCTACAAACTTAAAAGACTGGAAGTCCTGCGATACTTTGAGATTCGCCCGCTTTATCGCCGGCGGGTAATAATCATTCAGGCAGTCAAGGGCCACGACCTCATCCCCGCGATTGAGTAAAAACTCACAGAGATGGCTCCCAATAAAACCCGCGCCGCCTGTAACCAGAATCCTCACGCATACCTCCTTAACGATTGGGCCTTAATCTATTTGCTTTGACGAAAGCTGTCAAAAGAAACATGATTAAGCCGTGAAAGGGGCATTGTCATATCGGACCCGAAACCGGCTCGCCTCAACGGTGCTGTGCATTGCCGCCGCGATATGCTTCACGTCATGCGAAGATGACGGCTACGACCACATGCCGCCTGAAGGCCACGGCAGCATCATCATCGACAACGAAAGCGGAAGTGATGCTGAGGTCTATCTGGACGGAATATTCGTCGGCGCCGCTGAAGATAACGAGGCCACAGTCTTCGATCTTGAGCCGGGAGTATACCGACTGGTCCTTGCCGAAGAAGACGGCAGCAGAAACTACAGGAACGACATCGACGTCCTTTTAAACCGCCTGACTATACTTGAGGTGATGAACGACTGGGGGGACGCTTCGCTTTTTCATGTCATTGTCGACTTTGAAGAGCCGTAAGCCGGCTATCGCACCGCGTCGTCGAGCTTTTTGGCAAGCTCATCCAGCCGCTTCATGAGACTGTTTATCTGGATCTGAAGGCCCAGGATTATCACAAGAAAGAACACCACAACCAGCACAATGGTCATGCCTGCCAATACAGTCATAGAGACCTCCAGGTCTACATTCAGTCGCCGTAAATACAGCAGCGGCAGTTCTTGAAACCGCCGTCTTTCAGCCTGCCCATGATCTTGTCAAAGTAATCTCGGGTCAGGTCTTTGTGAAAATGGACCATTATCGGGGTTTCCTCAAAAATCATTTGAGCAACCAGATCGGACCGCAGGTTTTCAAAGCTGACTTTCTTCTCATTCGCCCAGATCGTCTGATCGGCCTTCACGACAATGTTCTTTCTGTAGTAAGCCGGCTTGTAAGGCTTCACGGACGTGCACGCACCCGCACCGAGAAGAAACAGTCCGGCGATGATCGTGCTGACTGTTCGTTTCATCATGATGAAATTATAGGCGTTCGACTGATGGAGCACAAGCATCCAGTTGCCTTAACTTCCCAGGCAGGAGAAACAAGACAGCCTGAATCCACTTTTTTCCGCAATGGAGAGACTGTTCTTGAGCACAGCCCCCTTTTGTGAGACATACTGATAGGCTTATGAGGTAAGGAATTCGATGAAGCTCATATTTGTATCCGGCGTTCTTGCGGAAAACCGCTACGATGTGGAACGCGACATCACCATAGGGCGGGACATCTCCAACGACATCGTTATCGCCGATCCGTCTATCTCGCTGGTGCACGCCCAGATCTTCTGCGATGAAAACCGCTTCCTCATAAAGGACCTCGGCTCAACCAACGGCATCAGGATAAACGGCGCGAAGACAATCTCGGCCGAGCTGCATGACGGCGACGACATCTCGCTCGCCAACAACAAGATACGGGTAGAAATCCCCGCTCCCGAATCCATGCCGACCACGATTACAGCGCAGGAAAGCACGCCAACAGCGAGGATTCCTGAGCGGGCCTCCGCAGGCGAGGCCGACATTACGAGCGGAAAGGACACCTCCGGTAACATTTCCGGAAAGGTCTCCTATTTCCTGAAGCGGCGGATTGCCAAGGGCGGCATGGGCGCCATATACGAAGCTGAAAAACTGGGCGCGGAAGGGTTCATCAAGAAAGTGGCAATCAAGACCATTCTCCCCTCTTTCGCCGAGAAAGAAAGTTTCGTCGGCTCCTTCGTTGGAGAAGCCAAACTGGTGGCCAACCTCGTGCACCAGAACATCGTGCAAATCCACCACCTGGGCCGACACAACAAGGGCTATTTCATAGCAATGGAGTATATCGACGGCAAGAACCTGACGGACTTCATGATCATGCACCGACGCCTTAACCTTCGGGTTCCAATCGAAATCGCCGTATTCATTATGAGCCGTGTCGGCCGCGGGCTTCAGTATGCCCACAGCAAGACGAACGCTGAGGGCGAGTCACTCGGCCTCGTACATCGCGATGTATCACCAAACAACATAATGATAAACCGTGAGGGCGAAGTAAAACTGACTGACTTCGGCGTAGCAAAAGCCGCGACATTCATGGAAGACGACGAGGACTACCTTGTCGGCAGCGTTGAATACATGTCACCAGAGCAGGCCGACTGCAAGGATGTGGACCACCGGAGCGACATCTTCTCCGTCGGAGTGGTTTTCTTCGAGCTCCTCACCGGGTTCCGAGTCTTCAGGTGTAAAGACAACGATATCGACGGGACGCTCGATAGAGTTATCCAGGCCGAGATTCCAGACCCCACCAGACTTCGCTCCGATATCCCCGAGGACGTCCTTCACTGTCTTATGAAATGCCTGGCCCGAGACCCCGACGATCGTTACCAGGACACGCACGCCATGGTCTACGATTTGGAGCACGCCATTTACTCGCGCGGCTACGGTCCGACTACATCCAAGATGGCCGGGTACATGCGCGAAGTGGAAAAGAAGGCGAAGGCAGCCCTGCCCAAAACCGACTGAGCCCGGAAAGGCGCATCCGTGAAGATAAGAAAGCGATTCATAACCCCTGAACAGCTGTACCGGGACGCTTACACACTCGCGGACAAGATACTCCGATCAGGCTTCGCGCCCGACATAATACTGGTCATGTGGCGAGGAGGCAGCCCGGTCGGAATAGTCGTCCACGAGTTTCTGACCTACCATGGAATCAGCGCCTGGCACACGGTAGTTAAGGCGCGCTCTTATGACGGCATTGCTTCCCGCAAGACACCGGTACTCGAAAACATGGCAGCTGTCATGAAGAGGATACGAAAGACGTCGAAGATACTTGTCGTGGATGACATCTACGATACTGGAGCAACCATGACCGCTGTGAAGAAGCAGCTGAAAACAAAATGCGCCAGCGTAAAGACAGCGGCGATCTACTGCAAGAAGACAGCCACACCGTCCAGGAAGCTCGACTACTGTGTCCGGCAAACTGCCAGCTGGATCGTCTTTCCGCACGAACTCATAGGTCTTTCACGGGCTGAAATCAAACGCAAGGGACAACATATACACCGCCTTGTAAATGACAGAGCATGAATAAGTCTCATGCATCAGAGATCGAGACATATGCAGCTGCGGCCGCCGGTGTGCAGTGGTATTTAGAACAGGAAGGAACAACCAATGAAGCTGCTTTGCACTGAATCCGACATCTCCGCCTGCCAGGAAATAATAGCCCGGCTCTCACAGGCAGGTATCGAAGCTGAAATGCGGCCGAGGGAGCCGTCCCTCTTCGACCCGGACAACACCGACAGGAACCGCGATCTGCAGGAGATATGGGCGCTCAACGATGATGACGCGGAGCGAGCACACGCCATCCTTTACCCGGAGGAGGGCTGATTAACCCTTGGATTTAGGCCCTTTTCTGCTATTATTTCCGCCCCATGCCTAAGAAGAAAACAGAAGAGACACTGTCAGCAGAAGATCTGCTGGAGCTTTTCGAGCTGATGTCACAACCGATGATCTCTTTTGACTGCGGACAGCTCTGCAGTGATGCCGGCGGAGGAATGCCGGTCTGCTGTGACCACAAAAACTTCCACCCGCTTCTGTTCGCTGATGAGTTCAAGTGGCTGCAGGAACATAAGCAGGCCGGATGGAAAAAGTTCAGGCCCCGCACGGCGTTTGACAGGAAGGAAGTCAAGGAGCTCTGCGATCACCTGGTCTACGCGGACTGCCCCGGCATCGACAACTGCAACAGGGACCACCGCGCACTGGTCTGCAGAATGTTTCCCTTCGAGCCCCACGTGGATCGGAAAGGCAAGGTGCTCGGCCTCGCATTCATCACTGAGGACGCCGGGAAATGCCCCCTGGTCGCCAAGCCGCTGAAGACTTTCAACCGCAAATACGTCCGCGCGAGCATCAAAGCATGGCAGCGGATAATCGAAGCTTACCCCGCCGAGAAGGAACTCTACATCGCCGAGTCGAGGAAGCGGGAACGCAGGGCTGGGAGAAGAGGCAGGAAGGTTCGCTTACTGCGCTAACCGTCGATATCAGGAGCAGTCATGAACGTGGTTCTTATCGGTGGAACAGGAAACATTTCTTTCGACTGCGCCGACCTGCTCCGCAGGCAAGGCAATGACGTCTATGCCGTGACAAGGGGGAGGCGTCAGGCACCTGAGGGCGTCAGGCAGATCCTTGCCGACCGCTCCAAACCCGGAGAGATCAGGGCTGCGCTCCAGGGAATCGATATCGACGTTGCCGTGGATTTCCTGGGATTCACCCCTGGTGACATGCAGGCTGACATAGACATTTTCTCAGGCAATGCCGACCAGCTCATTTTTATAAGCTCATGCACCGTCTACGAGAAGCCGCACCGCAACCTTCCTATTACAGAGGAACACCCCGTAGGCAATGCCTTCTCGGAATACGCCCGAAACAAGCAGGCCTGCGAAGAGTTCCTTCGCCGTCAAAGCGCCGTGCCCATCACTATCGTCAGGCCGTCGCACACTTTCTCAAAAACGTGGACCCCCAACTGCGTGAGAAGCGCGGGCTATACGTTTGTTGACCGCCTCGAAAAGCACCTGCCTGTCTTCGTGCCTGGAGACGGAAGCAACCCCTGGACCCTCACTTCCACCACGGATTTTGCAAAAGGGCTCTGCGGGCTAGTCGGAAAAGCCGAGGCCCTCGGCGAGACCCTTCACATCACCAGCGACGAGCACCCGAGCTGGAAAGAGATTTATGAGCTCACAGCGGAGATCGCGGATACGGGTGCGCCCGACATCGCCGAGGTGCCTGTTGATTTCCTTTGCAGGCACTTCCCTGCCCTGACCCCAGGCATAAAGGGCGACAAGTGTGAGCCGGCCATTTTCGACAATTCAAAAATCAAACAGTTCGTTCCGTCATTCGAGTGCACCAAATCCGTGCGCGACGGGTTGACCGAGTCAATCGAGTGGATGCGTTCGCATCCTGAAGAAAAAGCCATTGACGAAAAAGTCAACAGCACTTTCGAAAGCGTAGTCTCCGCATGGCGAAACGCCCTTGCAACTTGAACACTGAATCATCTGGTGATAGAAAGGGATACTTATGAAGAAAGCTATACTGGCAGCATTGTGTATCAGCCTGGGAGGATGTATGACGCCACTCTTGAAAAACGGAACGGGAACGTATTCCGACGACCTCGAGTTCCTCAAGAAGCATACAGACGTAATTGAACTCATTGACGGCACCGGCGAATCGCGGGTCGCCATAGTCGCAGCCATGCAGGGACGGGTTATGACAAGCACCGCTGAGGGCCTCGATGGCCAGAGCTTCGGGTGGATAAACCGGGAGCTTATCGAGTCCGGCGAGTTTGTTGAGCACATCAACGTATTCGGAGGCGAAGACCGCTTCTGGATCGGCCCGGAAGGAGGCCAGTTCTCCGTCTTCTTCAAGAAGGGCGATCCCTTTGACCTCGAACACTGGCAGACTCCAGCCGCAATCGACACTGAGACATATGAAGTCGCACGCAAAACCGGCTCTTCCGTCCTGTTCACCAAGCGATTCAACCTGAAAAACTACTCGGACTACGAGTTCCGCATCGAAGTACAGAGAGAGGTCCGCCTGATTTCCGCCAGCAACGCCTGGTCCCACCTGCGGCTAGAGGGAAGGGATGACCTGAAAATCACTGCCTTCGAGACCGATAACCGTATCATGAATGTGGGCCGCGGCATCTGGAACAAGAAGACCGGACTCCTCTCCATATGGATTCTGGGAATGCTCAAGCACTCTCCAGATACCACAGTGATCATCCCCATCAGGAAGGGTGACCCCGCCCAGCTGGGCCCGGAAGTAAACTCCGACTATTTCGGCAAAGTTCCGGATGACCGCCTGCAAGTCAAAGACGGCATGGTCTACTTCAAAGCCGACGGCCAGTACCGCAGCAAAATAGGAATAAGTCCGGCCCGGGCCCTGCCTATTGCAGGCAGCTATGACCCCTCGGCTGGAGTCATGACGATCATTCAGTTTTCTTTCGACCCCAAGGCGAAAGACTACGTGAATTCCATGTGGGAACTTCAGGAAGAACCATACGGTGGTGACGTAATCAACAGCTACAACGACGGTCCGCCAGCGCCCGGCAAAGAGCCGCTGGGACCGTTCTACGAACTCGAGACATCGTCCGCCGCCCGCGAACTGAGACCGGGCGAGAAGATCACCCATATACACCGGACATTCCATATAGTCGGCGATAAGCCCGCGCTGGACGAACTGGCAAGGAAGATCTTCGGGGTCTCCCTGGACACGATTACAGAAGCCCTGTAAAGCGCCCCTTTCGCCATGCAGCTATGCGCTCTCCCTGCCCCCCCGGGACGGACGTGCCCTCCTCCCGATGGATAGCTTGACCGCCATTGCTAAGGTATTGTATGTTGGCTATTTAGATAAATAGCTGTTTCCCCCGGAAAGGACCGCATAGAAGAGCATGACAGAGCCCGCCCAAAAGAATACACCCGAAAAGCAGGGGACACCTCCCCCGTCCAATCCTATGAGGGGCGCCATCGCATGGATACTGATCCTGTCCATGGTTCTGCTCATGGTCCACCTCTTCATGAACAGGGAGGCGAACTACCAGGAAATCAAATACAGTCCCGACTTCGTAAGACTGGTCCAGGACAGGAAGATCACGGACTGCGTCATCGTCAAGGAAGCAAGCGGCCTCGAATACATCCGCGGCACTATCGTCAAGGACAACGATACGCTTGATTATCCTGAGAAATTCAAGGTCTTTCCCATCGCAATTGATGAAGAACTCCAGAAACTGCTGGTCTCTAACGAAGTAGTTACAAGCGTGGACCTGCCTAATCCGGTCGTATGGCAGCTCCTCACAAACCTGCTTCCGGTCATCATCATCTTCGGGCTTCTCTACTTCCTGTTCATTCGCCAGCTCAGGAACGCGGGCAGCGGCGCGCTCAGCTTCGGAAAGAGCCGCGCGCGCATGCTTTCACGCGATAAGAACCGTGTCACTTTCGAGAATGTCGCGGGTATCGACGAGGCAAAGGAGGAAGTGCAGGAAATCATCGAGTTCCTCAAGGCCCCGCGCAAGTTCCAGAAACTCGGCGGCAGGATTCCTAAAGGGGTCCTCCTGATGGGACCCCCTGGAACAGGAAAGACCCTGCTGGCCAAGGCCATAGCCGGTGAGGCCGACGTGCCTTTCTTCAGCATAAGCGGGTCAGACTTCGTCGAAATGTTCGTCGGCGTAGGCGCATCACGCGTGCGCGACATGTTTGAACAGGGAAAGAAGAACGCGCCATGCATCATCTTCATAGATGAAATCGATGCCGTCGGGCGAAACCGCTTCACTGGCATAGGCGGAGGGCACGACGAACGCGAACAAACCCTGAACGCGCTTCTTGTCGAGATGGACGGATTCGAGACCCAGGAAGGTGTCATAATAATAGCGGCTACCAACAGACCGGACGTGCTGGACCCGGCCCTGCTCCGTCCCGGGCGGTTTGACCGCCAGATAGTAATCGATATGCCCACCATTGACGGCCGCGAGGCCATTCTCAAAATGCACGCGCGGGGCATCAAGCTGCACGACAAGGTCGACATGCGCCGCATTGCGCGCGGCACGCCAGGTTTCTCGGGCGCGGACCTTGAGAATCTCCTGAACGAGGCCGCACTCCTTGCCGCCCGGGAAGAAAAGGAATCTGTCGAGAACATGGACCTCGAAGAGGCACGCGATAAAGTCAAATGGGGCAGGGAAAGAAGGAGCCGTGTCCTTGACGACAAGGAGAAGAAGGTCACTGCCTATCACGAGGCCGGCCACGCGCTTGTCATGCAGCTGGTTGAAGAAAGCGAGCCGCTCCACAAGATCACGATAATACCCCGAGGCGTTGCCTACCTCGGCGCAACCATGCAGCTCCCGGAAAAGGACCGCTACATGGAAGGGCGCACAAAACTCCTCGGCATCCTTGCAGGACTGATGGGAGGACGGGTCACCGAGGAGATCGTGTTCGGTGACATCACATCCGGCGCGGCATCAGACATCAAGGAGTCTACCAGAATAGCACGCCTCATGGTCTGCAGCTGGGGCATGAGCGAAAAGCTGGGACCCCGCGCTTTCGGCGACAACCAGGAAATCATGTTCCTCGGACGCGAGATTAACAAGACCCAGGACTACAGCGAGGACACAGCAGTCAAGATCGATGCCGAGGTCGACAGGCTTATCGGCGAGGCCTACGAACGGGCAAAGTCGCTGATCAACGAGCACAGGGAAAAGCTTGAACTTATCGCCACTACCCTCCTGGAACAGGAGACACTCGACGGACGGGACGTGGAAGAGATAGTTGAACACGGCCGAGTCCTGTCCGAGGAGGAAAGGGAAAAGATCGACGCTGAAAAGGAAGCCGAGGAGCAGAAGAAGAATCCGCCCAAACCGGCCAACGACGGCGAGACACCGCCTCCCCCACCCGACGAAGATAAGAAGAATGAGCAGGAATCATCCGAATAGCCAGGATCCCAGCCGCATATTTCAGTGGCAATGCTCTGATATCGTCGTGACTCTTGATCCAGCGAGGCCCCTGATAATGGGGATACTCAACGTCACGCCCGATTCATTTTCAGACGGAGGCTCCCACAGCAGCCCTGACGCGGCATTGGAACACGCGCGCGAAATGGCTGCTGCAGGCGCCGACATCATCGACATAGGCGGCGAATCCACGCGGCCAGGCGCAGAGCCGGTTAATGATGATGAAGAAATCGAAAGGACGGCCCCTGTCGTCGAGGCACTCGCAGGAGAGGGCTTTACAGTTTCCATCGACACCATGAAGTCCTCTGTGGCAGAGGCAGCAATGTCGGCGGGCGCCAAGATCATTAATGACGTGTCGGCATGCACCCACGACACCGACATGGGACGGGTCGCCGCTAAGACCGGGGCCGGCCTGGTTTTGATGCATATGCAGGGCGAGCCGCGCACAATGCAGCAGCAGCCCACTTATGACGACGTTGTCGTAGACGTTAGCCGCTATCTCGTGGAGCGCGCCGAAGCCGTGCAGGCGCTGGGGGTAGCGACTGAGTCCGTCATGCTCGACCCCGGCATAGGCTTTGGCAAAACCGTCCAGCACAACCTGGCCCTGCTCTCACGGATAGACAGGTTGGGCGCGCAGGGATATCCGGTCCTGATCGGCATATCACGGAAGAGCTTTATCGGCAAAGTTACAGGCCGCGAAGTACATGAAAGGCTTGCAGGTGGTCTTGCTGGACTGGTATGGTGCATAATGAAAGGCGTGCACGTGCTGAGGGTACATGACGTCCCGCAAACGCTGGACGCGGTCAGAATGACGGAAGCGCTTAAGAAGGCATAGAACAGCAGTGGATTGTTTAACATCAATATTCCAGATGCACGGAGGAACGCCGTGTATCGCCGCCATTTGGGATAACTTCAGCATTCCATTCATCTCAGTGGCAGCTGTCTTTCAGGTCCTGGTTCTTACAATTGTATTCTACTACATTTTCCTCTTCTTCAAAGGAACCCGCGGCGCGCAGGTGCTGGTTGGACTCGTGATACTCCTCATCGCCCTCCTGACCCTCACCAAGTTCGCGGACTGGGCGGTCCTCAACTGGATACTGCGCCGCATCACAGTGTATTTGGCCGTTGCGCTGCTCATCATCTTTCAGCCCGAGATCCGTAGGGCGCTTGCCGAGCTGGGAAAACAGCCTTCCCTCGTAGTCTCTGCGGACAAGCGCAATGCCATCGACGCTATTGTCGAGTCGATCGTCTTCCTCGCGGATCATCGCGTTGGCGCCCTCATCGCGGTAGAAAGGGAAATCGGCACCCGGGCTATCCAGGAGTCAGGCTCCAAGCTGGACGCAAGCGTGACACCGGAACTGCTCTCAAGCATATTCTTCCCGCATACCCCCCTGCATGACGGCGGGGTTATTATCCGCGAAAACCGCATCGTCGCCGCCGGCTGCGTCTTCCCCCTTTCACAGAAGGCCGAACTTCACAAAGAGCTCGGCACAAGGCATCGCGCGGCAGTAGGACTAAGCGAAGAAACAGACGCTGTGGTCATCGTTGTCTCTGAGGAAACGGGGACGATATCAGTTTGTTACCGCGGCCGCCTGAGCCGCGGGCTCGATGGAGAAAAGCTGGAGCGCTTCCTCGGCGCCCTGCTTCTCAGGCAGAAGTCAAAGAAGAGCGCATGGAAGCGGGCAAAGGAGCAGCTCGACCTCACGCCGGGCGGCATTGCCAAGTCAGAAAGCATGACAGAAGAAGGTAAGCAGAATGGCTAAGGTTAAGACCGCGCTCAAGAACTTTGCTCTCAGGAACTGGGGCCTGAAGACCCTTTCGCTGGTGCTGGCCCTGATCACATACCAGAGCATCAAGGACGCCATCAGCTTCGAAGTCCCGTTCGAGATCCCCGTTGAGGTCAAAGTTGAAGAAGGTATCGCCATTCTGGACCAGAACCCGCGCGAAGTAGAAGTCACTTTCCAGGGCTCCCAGGCAGATCTGGGACAACTCTCGCACAGCCAGGTCAAGATAGTGCTTACCCCAAAAGCAACAGACCCGGCTGGCTCCGAAATCATAACCATGTCACCCGGACACGTCGAAGGAGCGCCGGGGGTGCGGGTTGTAAAGATCAACCCAAAGGACGTGCACCTGACGTTCGATCGTGAATCAGAAAAGAGAGTATCTATTGCGCCGCCCAAGATCAAAGGGGCCCCCCTGATCGGAAAGGTCGAAATCGATTACGAACCAAAGACAGCAACCATAAAAGGACCGAAGCGCCGCATCGACGAGCGAGGCTTCCTGGACACTGAGCCAGTCGATGTCGACGGCCGGGTGCAGTCTTTCACCAAGCGAGTGAAGATCCTTGCACCCGCTGATGCCATGGTAACAACCATAGATCCGTCGGAGGTGGAGGTGAAGGTCAGCATCGTCACGGATACCGTGAGCCATAGCTGGACCAACGTTCCCGTAACATCAATGACCCAGCCCGGGCTTGGATGCGCCATCACCATTGAACCATCTGTCGTCAGCGTGTCCCTGCATGGCCGCAAAGACCTCATCAGCAAGATCAAAGACAAGCCCGTAAACGCCTTTGTCGACTGCAATGGCATTGCACCTGGCTCATCGGCAGAGCTTCCTGTAAACGTTTATACACCTTTCGGAACGGACCTCACCACGACCGTCGCACCAGAAACAGTCAAAGTGAGCGTATCCGCCCGCCCCGAACCCGACTTACAACCTGAGGCAAACTAGGGAATGGCAAACAAGGAAACCGCGAACCTTTCTGGAATTCGGATGATTTGGGGCTTCCTGCTCCTGATGCTCTGCATCTTTCTTGTGTTGAGCTTCTATTCTTATGACTGGAGGGACATAAGCCACCTCAGCGCTCCGCCAATGAGCCCGCCATCCAACCTCATCGGACCAGTTGGCGCCTGGCTTGCCTATATTCTCTTCTACCTGGCGGGTATAGGCGCGTACCTCATCCCAATCTGGTGCCTGGTTTTCGGAATACTCATGATCTTCGACAAAGAAGACAATCTGTGGATGAAACTCCTTTGGTGCGCGCTGTTCATGCTGGGCGTCACCTGCCTCCTGGAAATGCACAGGGGGTTCTGGGAGCCGACAATAGACAAACTTAACATACCCGACGCTGGAGGATTTCTGAGCCGGACTGTGACTCACGGGCTCCTCGTCAAGCTGCTGAGCAGGGTCGGCGCAGGAATCATGCTCTGGACCCTCCTGCTGGCTTCGCTGGCCATGTTCATAGGACCCTCGAACTTTGTCGCCGCATACCACGCAACCATGACGTTCGCCCACACGGCTTCAGAGCGGGTAAGTGCCTACATTGCCGAACACCAGGACCGGCGCAGCCTTATAGAAAAAGAAGAGCGCCTGATAGATAAACGCCGCGCTAAACTCGAGAAGTCGATCCGAAAGAGCCCGAAACCACAGAAGCTCCAGCCCAAGATTCCTGAGCCGGAACCCGAAGAACCGGCCCCTGCGCCGCCCCCACCCGAGCCTGAACCTGTCAAAGAGCCCGAGCCGACAAAGCCTAAGGAAGAGAAGCCTCGCAGGAACCTGCTGGACAGAATCAAGCCCGAGCGGAAGCAGAAACCAAAACCTGAACCCAAGCGCGAGCCTGAACCCACTCCGGTAATTGCCCCCAATCCCGACGAAGGATACCAGCTTCCGCCCATTTCCCTTCTTGAGGAGGCAGTTCATTCCGATACAGGCGACATGACTGCTGACACAGCTACCGCTGGCCGGGTCCTTGAAGAAACACTTCTTGAGTTTGATATTGAGGCAAAAGTCACGCATGTCGAAAGAGGCCCTGTCGTCACCCGTTACGAGCTCCTCCCGGCGCCAGGTATCCGCATCGAGCGTATAAGCGCGCTGAGCAACAACCTGGCACTGGCAATGAAAGCGGCAAGCCTGCGCATACAGGCCCCTGTTCCCGGCAAGGGCGTTGTTGGAATCGAAATACCCAACTCCGTGGCAAAGAAGGTATACCTCAGAGAACTCCTGGAAGGTGATGTATGGAAATCGGGCAAGGCCGCGCTGCCGCTGGTCCTTGGAAAAGACGTTGGCGGCAACGACCTCGTTGCCGATCTTGCCAAAATGCCGCACATACTGATTGCGGGCGCCACCGGCGCGGGCAAAACAGTCTGCATGAACTCAGTGCTTGCCGGGCTCCTCATGGCGAGGCGGCCTGACCAGATGAAGCTCATGCTGGTCGATCCCAAGATTGTTGAGTTCGGCGCCTATAATGACCTCCCCCATCTTGTTGTCCCCGTCATAACAAAACCCAAGAAGGTCTCACTGGGCCTGCGCTGGGCAATTAACGAAATGGAAAAGAGATACAAGCTCTTCGCCAAGGTCGGCGTGCGCAATATCGAATCCTACAACAATCGTGAGGTCGCCACCCAGGAGGACATGTTCTCAGGCGAAGGCGACGACGACGGGCAGGAGCAGAAAGGGCCGCCGCGCACCGTTCCGTATATTGTCATCGTTATCGATGAGCTCGCCGATCTCATGCTTGCCGATGGTGCCGAGATCGAAAACTGTGTCGCCCGACTCGCGCAGCTCTCACGCGCCGTAGGCATCCACATGATCCTTTCTACGCAGCGCCCGTCGGTTAATGTCATCACGGGAACTATCAAGGCCAACTTCCCGGCGCGTATTGCATTCCAGGTCGCCCAGAAGGTGGACAGCCGCACAATCCTCGATACCGTTGGCGCCGACAAGCTTCTCGGCCGCGGCGATATGCTCTACCTGCCGCCGGGCAGCAGTAAGCTGATAAGGGCACAGGGCGCACTGACCAGCGACGAAGAAATCAACCGGATCACCGAATTCATTAAGCAGCAGGGCACGCCGGCGTATGTCGAGGAGATCAAAGAGAAGCTGGAAAAGAAAGTGCCTGCCGGATCGGTTGATGACGGATCTGAAGACGATGACATGCTCGAGCAGGCAATCCAGATAATACGCGAGACCAAACGCGCATCAACTTCGTCCCTGCAGCGGCGGCTGAGGATAGGATACACGCGGGCCGCGAGGATGATGGACATACTGGAAGAGCGAGGAATAATCGGTCCGCCCCGCGGCTCCGACCCAAGGGAAATACTTATTGATCTGGATGGTGAGATTCCTAATAATGACGTTCAAGAGGAAGTAGAATAGTAAATGGCACTTGGCGACATTCTTCGCAAAGCAAGGGAATCCCGCAAACTTACGGCATCGCAAGTGGCGCAAGCCACACACATGAAAGTCCAGACCGTCGAGGCAATTGAACGGGAGGACTTCAGCCGAATGCCGGCTGCAATTTATTGCAAGGGTTTTATCAAGCTCTATGCGGAATACATGGGACTGGACCCGGACCCGCTGACAAGGGAATACGTTGAAAGATACGTTGAACCTCCTCGCCCTGAACCGGAAGAGACTCAAGAAGAGGACGACACCCCATTCAACATGCGGGGATTCACTAAGAAGGAAGACCTCCCACCTATAGTCCAGGAAGCCGAAGACGAGGAAGAGTCAGGCCCACCCGACCTTTGGGAATTCGCCAAAAACAGAACCGAAGAACCACCAGAGGAGCTTTTTGACCACCCTCCGCCCAGGAAGGAAGAGGAAGAACCTGAGGCTCCTTCTATCGGTGATCGACTTTCAGGCCTTTCGTCAAAGATAGCAGACACAGCCACATCGGTCATTGGCCGCTTGCGCAAGCCCGCCGAAGAACCATCACAGGAAGAACCGGCGCCGTCTGAAGTCCCCGAAGCTCCCGTACAGCCGGAATCAGATGTGGACGTCTCGCCTATTACACTTCCCAACAGGCAAATCCTGATAATCTCCGGAGTGGTGGCGGGGATCATTCTGCTTGTCTTCCTGGTCTCTGTCATCGCGGGCCGACTGTCAGACGGGAACGATACAACTGAACCTGACGAGCTGACAGACCAGGAACTTGCCCTTCCTGTGCCTCCGCCGGCACCTTATATCGACTGACGTCATGCCGGCACAGCCCACACTTTCTGTTGCTTTCATCAGCCTGGGTTGCGCAAAGAACACTGTTGATTCGCAGGTCATGGCCGGTCGGCTGGTGACAGACGGCCTGTCACTCTCGCCCTCTCCCGAGGAAGCAGACGCCGTCGTAATCAACACCTGTTCTTTCATAAAATCGGCCAGGGAAGAGTCCCTGCAGGTAATCCGCGAGGCCTGCGAACTTAAGACAGATTCTGAAAAGGTCATCGTCGTGACCGGATGCCTGCCGCAAAAGGAACAGGGCGACCTGGCAGAAGCCCTGCCGGAAGTGGATGCCTTTTTGGGCTTGGACCAACTTGACAGGATCTCGCAGGTCATAAGGTCGGCCGCTAACCGCAAGTCACTCCTCACCATGCTCAGCCCGATATCCACGAAAATTTTTGAACCGCCAGTGCCCGGCCTCGCCTTCTCGGCCGGCGCATATGCGTACGTGAAGATATCTGAAGGGTGTAACCACCGATGCGCATTCTGCACAATCCCGTCGATACGCGGCCGATTCCGGTCCCGCCGCCCCGCCGCCATCGTACGGGAGGCCGAAAAGCTGCTCGAAACCGGGTTTCGCGAGATTACGCTGGTCTCACAGGATTCCACCGCTTACGGCCGGGACCTTTCGCAGCCATCTTCACTCGCCAGATTACTTAAGGACCTTGACGGAATTGGGGGCGATTTCTGGATACGCTTCCTCTACGGCTTTCCGGGGCTCGTCACCACCGAACTCCTGGAAATAATGGCGAACTCAGCCCGGATATGCAGATACCTGGACGTGCCCGTACAGCACAGTCACCCGGAAATACTGAAGCTCATGAACAGGGCCTCTACCGCCTCATATGTCGAAAGACTTCCGGAAACGGCACGGAGGTTCATGCCCGATGTGTCGCTCCGTACCACCGTCATTACAGGCTTCCCCGGCGAGAAGACGCATCATTTCAATCACTTGATGAAATATCTTGAGCTGTCACAATTTGATCACGTCGGAGTCTTTCCCTATTCGCAGGAGAAAGGCACTCCTGCAGCATCTCTCAAGGCGGCACCAGAAAAGACCGTGGAACACAGAATTGACAAGCTCCTCGATCTGCAAAGCCGAATATTTGATACAAAGGCAGCTGCGATGAAGGGAGCCGTGAAAACCGTCATGCTCGAGCGTCAAACAGCCGCTAAGACCTGGACCGGGCGGACCTCTGGCCAGGCACCTGAAGTCGACTCCGTCACATCGGTGCGTGTCAAGACGGACGACCTCCGGCCCGGCGACTTCATTGAGGCAAGGATCACGTCGCATAAAGGCTATACGCTGAAAGCGAAACAAACCTGACACTGAAAACCTGAAGCCTGGAAAGTTCACGCTCCTCTTCTGCCTTGCAGGCCGCATGCTTTCTTCCCACCACTCACCTCTTGCCAGTCTCACCCGATTAGCCTAAACTTCACGCATTCTTATGAGTCAAGACTGGGACATAAAGCCACGCAGCGAAATGTGCACTGACTGCCAGAAGCCGTTTCTGGACAAGCAGTCGTACCACGCGCTTTTGACTTACGTCTCCGAGCAAGGCTACGCCCGCTCCGATTTCTGCGCCGAATGCTGGCCCAAACACCAGGACGAAGCATCACCAACCAGCACATGGCAGGCCGTCTTTCACGTCCCCCCGCCTCCCCCACAAGAGGCGCTCAGGAAGGAAACGGCGGAAGGAATGCTCCGCCGCCTGATCGAGGACGAGGAAGATCCCAAAATCAATGTGATCTACATCCTTGCGGTAATGCTGGAACGTAAGCGCATCCTTGTCGAACGGGACATCCAGACACGCGAGGACGGAACAACCATCAGGGTCTACGAGCACAGGGAATCAGGCGAAACATTCCTGATTCCAGAGCCTCACCTCCGGCTGGACGAGCTCGAGCATGTCCAGACAGAGGTAGTAGAAATGCTTGGCGGAGGGCCGAAGAGAGTTTCCAGCGGCGAGGAAGGTGAAGCTTCCCAGGAAGCGCCCCCCGCCACTGAAGAAGCACCCGGCGAAGATGACTGATCTTCTGATTTCTGACGGCACCGTGATCGACGGTACAGGCAGTGAGCCTTTCAAGGCCGACATAGCGATCAAAGATGGGAAGATAAGCGACATCGGCGACCTCTCAGGCGCTGAGGCCTCAAAACGCATCTCGGCTGCCGGCAAACACGTCTGCCCGGGTTTTATTGATGTCCACTCCCACTCCGATACCTACCTGCTCATTGCACCTTCCGCGGAAAGCAAGATAACACAGGGAATAACCACCGAGGTCGTAGGTAATTGCGGGGCGTCCGCCGCGCCGTTAATCGGGAGCGCGCGCCTGCCTTCTGACTGGGCATCAATGGAATACCCTCGCACCTGGTCAACCGTATCAGAATACCGCCAGCTTATTACTGAAGCCGCTCCATCAGTGAACGTTGCCCTGCTGGTAGGACACAACACGCTTCACGGGGGGGCCGCAGGGTATGACAGGAAGCCGATTACTTCAGATGGCCTGAAACAGATGACCCGCGCGCTCGAACAGGCACTTGATGAAGGAGCCTCCGGCCTGAGCACGGGACTGCTCTACGCGCCGGGCCTTTTCGCGTCCGAAGATGAAATCGTGGAGCTCTGCAGAGTCGTAGCCGCGCGAGACGGAATCTATACAACTCATATGAGGAGCGAAAGCACCCGCCTTATCGAAGCCCTTCAAGAAACGCTCAGGATAGCCGAGAGGTCCGGTGTCCGCGCCCAGGTGTCCCACCTGAAAGCTTCCGGCCGGAAGAATTGGCATCTTCTCGATAACGCCCTGGAGATGATCCACGAGGCCCAGGAACGGGGAATGGATGTCGCGGCTGACAGGTATCCCTACCTGGCAGGCTGTACCGACCTGGACGTCGTGTTGCCGGACTGGGCCCAGGAAGGATCGCGCGATGAAATATTGAACAGGCTGCGCGATCCCGAATCCCGAGCCCGCATAATAAAAGACCTGCGCGATGCGCGCCCTGACTCCGACTGGGCGCACGTTACTCTCGGCTCTGTATCTCAAGAGGACATCTCCCACCTGAGAGGCACGCCTCTCAACGAAGCCGCAGAGCAGCTTGGCCTGTCGCCCACAGAAGCAATTGTAGAAATCATAACCAGAGACAAGCTTCGGACATCAGCTTTCTTTGCGGGGATGTCGGAAGACAATATGTTCCGAGTGCTGGCTGAGCCCTGCGTTATGCTCGGCTCCGACGCCTCGCTCCGGACAACTGTGGGCCCCCTGAGCCTGGACTATCCGCACCCGCGGGCATTTGGATCGTTTCCCCGGTTTCTGCGAATGGTTCTTGATCGTGGATTTATCAGCATTCCTGAAGCCGTCAGAAAGATCACCTCTCTGCCAGCTCAACAGTTCGGCATAGCGAGGCGTGGAGCTATTAAAGCCTCTTTCGCGGCCGATCTGGTAATCCTTGATCTCGACGAGATAAAGGACACGGCCACATACGCCAATCCGCACGGAATCTCGCAAGGTGTTGACAGCGTGATAGTTAACGGATCTGTCATGCTTGATTCCGGCACTGTCGCATCGCATGGCACGGGGCTCTTTCTAGCGCCGTAAGACTGATTGTTTTCCGTCTGGCATACCTGTCTGATTATGTATACACTGCTCGGCGAAAGCACTTTATGAAAGCTGATATCGAAAAACTGTTTCTGGATTCGCTGATAAACAGCCTTCCAGACAACATCTACTTTAAGGACAGGGAAAGCCGTTTCCTAATGGTCAACCGTGCGCTGGCCCAGCGTTTCGGACTGAAGGATCCGTCTGAAGCACTCGGTCGAACGGACGCCGATTTCTTCGATGAGGAGCACGCCCAGGAAGCTCGTGACGATGAGATCGAAGTCATGGAAACTGGCTTGCCGATGATAGGCAAGGCAGAGCACGAGACGACTAATGACGGCGACTCCCGCTGGGTATTGACAACCAAGCTCCCCCTCTATGACACAGAGGGTAAAATGATAGGCACTTTCGGCGTTTCACGTGATGTCACGGAAATCAAGCTCGCCCAGCAGTCACTCATCGAGAGCCAGGAAGAACTTAGACGCCATCAGGACCTTCTTGAGGAGACGGTCCGTCAGCGAACAGCCCAGCTCTCAGAAGCCAACAGGCAGCTGGAAAAGGAAGTCCAGGAGCGAAAAGCGGCAGAGGAGTCGCTAAAACTCAGCGAACAGAGGTATCGACGGCTGATCAACGTCAACCCCACCTATCTTTACCGGGTTACGTTCCGGAAGGGCTCGTCAATCAAGACGGAGCACGGCGAAGAGTGCCTTGCTGTAACAGGCTACAGCGCCGAAGAATACGAAGCTAATCCTAATCTCTGGATCATAGTAGTGCATCCGGATGACAGGGCCCTGGTCAAGAAATTCGTCACGGAGGACCTCACCCAGCGAAATCACCAGAACCAGATTGAGCACAGAATACTTCATAAGGATGGCCGCGTTCGGTGGGTAAGAAACACGGTCGTGCATCATTATGATGAAGAGGGCGTTCTTGCCAGGTATGACGGTCTTATTGAGGACATCACTGCCAGGAAATTCGCCGATCAGCGCCAAAAAGAGAATGAGCGCCTAAGCGCCCTGAGCAACATGGCCCACGACGTTGCTGACAACTACGCGAGGGTCATCCACAGCATATCGGCTGACGCCGGTTCGCTCCTAAAGCGCCTTGCAGAAGGCACCCCGCTGCACAAGCACGCCGCTTCCATCTCGAAAAACATAGAATATGCGGCACAGCTTAACCAGCGGCTCGGCGTCGTCGCCCGCACCTACGGGCATAAACACTCTCACGCCAGAACGAAACCTGTCAACATCAAGAAGATCGTCACGAAGGCCCTTAAGCCTTACAAAAAGATATTTGCCAACCAGAACATAGAGGTAACCACCTCGATTGCCCCCGGCGCGGCAGGGGTTAACGCTTCGGCAGAGCAGCTCCTCGATACCCTAAGCATTATGTTCTCAAATGCCGCCGACGCGATGCCCACAGGCGGAACGCTTACAATAACCGCCACAACAAAGAAGATCCTTCGCTCCTCTCATCGGTGGAACCAAATATCGCGCGGCGGAACCTATACGATCCTCAGGATCACAGATAACGGCGCAGGAATGGACAAAGATACCGCCGACAAGGTTTTTGATTCATTCTTCACGACGAAGACTGAGCAGGCATTCGGCCTGGGGCTCCCCATGGCAGAGGCAGCTGTGCGCAGCTGGGGCGGCTGGATCCGTGTCCGGAGCAGACCGGGCGAAGGCACGACTTTTCGGATATTCATACCCGTATCCAAGGAGGAAGTTGAGGCAGCCGCCGAAACGCCCAAGAAGGCAGTACGGCTCAAAGGCAAGACTGCTCTCGTCATAGATGACAACGAGAAGCACGCCGAAACCATATGCGCCGCGCTCCAGGCGGAAGGCATGAACACACTGAAAGCCCATAACGATGCCGCTGCTATCGACACATTCGCGGCAAATATTGACAAGATATCACTCTGCGTGCTCGATATGATTCTCGATGACGGCGACTGGGGAAAGACCCTTACGCAGATATACGACCTCAAGCCTGAGGCAAATGTCATCGTTATCTCGGGCTTTTCCAGGGACTTCGTAAGATCACATCTTCCTATGGGAGCCTGGACTTTCCTTCAGAAACCCATAGATTCCCCCGCCCTTCTTAAGATGGCCAGCGAACTGATCGGACGCGGCTCATCCTAGAAACCCAACCGCAGGGTTGACATGGCGGCCGCATATGCTTAATGTATGCCCACTTTTCTGCAATTAGCAGAGGGCTTGCCACGGCGTAGTTACGCCAACGGCGGCACGAAGACGGGCGATTAGCTCAGTTGGTTAGAGCGCTTGCTTGACATGCAAGAGGTCACAGATTCGAGTTCTGTATCGCCCACCATTCTTCGCTCTCAATTTCTCATTTCACTCGAAACACGAGCTTCTTATGGCAGGCGGCGATCTGTCACATATTCTATACAGTTGGTGGACTCATGGCGGGAAAGTCCGTATATTTGCCCTTATTGAAATCACCGTTTCTTTCACGACACCCTAATTGAGAGGATACTCTGAAATGAGCCGAAGAAGACATTTACACCGAGGCATATCACTGATCGCAGCGTTTTCAATAGCGCTGACCACGGTATCGTGCGGAACGATCCTTTACCCGGAGCGACGCGGACAGTCGGGCGGAAAACTCGACACTACTGTGGTAATACTCGACAGCATCGGACTCCTCTTTTTCTTTGTGCCTGGCGTGATAGCTTTCGCAGTCGACTTCGCCACCGGCGCTATATACCTGCCCCGCTTCCGCTTCCTCGAGAACGACATCTCCCCCGACAACCTTAAGAACGCCAGGATGATAATGATCAACTCTGCGAACCCGACCCTTGCGGACATAGAGTCAGTGATCGAGCAGGACCTTGCACAGGATATCGATCTGCTGTCACCTGAGGTAAGGGTGGCGAGGGCAACACCAGACCTGCCGCTTGTCTGGGACAGCATGTCGAAGACACTCTCGCCAGCACAGCTAACGGCCTTTGAGGCACACTGATCGTCAGCTCAGGTTGAAAAGTGTCAGGGTCTTACGAAAGTCGCCGGGGAGCCCAGCCTTGGCCCTGACCCTGCGGCCCGTCAGGGGCGACATGAACTCCAGCGATGACGCGTGCAGCATCTGACGCCGGATTTTCATACCCCTGTTCGAAACCCGCTTCTTTACACCGTAATACCTGTCGCCTACAACATAATGCCCCAGGGAAGCGAGGTGCTTGCGAATCTGGTGTGTCCGGCCCGTTTCTATCTTTGCCTGGAGATGGCTCGCCTCACGCCTGGCGTCAAGCGTACGAAAATACGTCACAGCCCTCTTGCCGTCCACCGGTTCTGAACACTTGACATCGGTGCGACTGAACTGGCCGGTCACGATGACCTGATACACCTTCCTGATCTCCCGGCTCTTGAACACACGGACAAGCTCCCGCTTGGCTTCAGCACTCCACGCGAGCATCAGGCAGCCAGACGTATCGCGGTCAAGCCTGTGAACAGCCAGGATCTCCCGGCTTCCAAGCTGATCCCGCAACGCCTGCTCAGCACTGTTTATGCCGTCAGAAAGCAGGCCCGGCGGCTTGTCGATTATTATGCACGCATCATCCCTGTAAAGAATATCGAGGGCCCTCTTCTCCGTGCGCTGCAGGCCGGCCGTTACCTCGACCGTATCACCGTCAGAAAGCCTGTGGTTGCACATCCAGACTCTCTTCCGGTTTACAAGCACGCACCTGGAATCTATCAGCTCCTTGGCTTTACGCCGCGAAAGCCCTGATTGTTCTGCTATTAAGGACTGCAGAGTGGTCCCTCCGCGTCCTTTTGGTACACGCCAGCTGCTGTCTCTACTGTGTTGCTTTGTCATCTGTTTCTGGTATTATCCGCCTTCTTCAACCGAAACTATAATAGGGCAATCTTAGATACTAATGAACAATAAAAACGTTTCAGATGTAGAGGAACAGCTGCTTTCAGCTATTTCAGGAGACTTCAAGGCCGGGGACGTATTGAAGACAGTCGTCGACAATATGGAGGCGGCCGGCGAAGAGACAGCAGACGGATGGCTTGAATTGATCCAGGACGCTCTCGCACAGAAAGAGGATTCAGCGGGCATGCTGAAGCTGATGGTCATCCGCGGCAAGATCGGAAGAATCACAGACAAGGCGATAGAAGAGGCCCTCGTTCACGCCTCCAAAGACCGCATCTGGCAGGCAAAGGTAAAGAGTTGCGACTTCGGGGGAAGTACGGATTTGGCAGAGTGCTTCAGGCGACTCACAGTTCTCAACAATCTGCGGGAGGGCAGTTTCTGTTCCGAAAAGACCTGGGGTTTCGGAATCGTTAAGCGGCTCGACGCGTTCTACAGTAAGGTGACAGTAGACTTCACTCGTAAACGCCAGCACCAGATGTCTTTCGGCTACGCCGGCGAGTCCCTGTCTCTGCTGGATGACAATCATATTTTCGTTGTCTTGAACCGCGCACCTGAAAAGATCGAAGAGATCAAGAAGAACGCTCCCGATGAAATCGTCCGCATGCTCCTCAGGAGCGTGGGCCCCAAAACAGTCGACGACATCAAGGACCTCCTCGTCGAGGTCAAGATACTTACCGATTCCGACTGGAAGAGCTTCTGGGACGCGGCCCGCAAGGCGCTCAAGAAAGATCCGCTCGTTGAGATTCCTACAAAACGTACCGCAGCTGTAACTATTCTCGATAAGGAAAAGGGCTACGACAGCGACTGGGGCAAGGACCTGCTTCAGGAGCGCGACCTGCTCAAATTGCTCGTAATGTTCGAGGGGCTGGTAGATTCCGGTGAAAGCGAACTGCCCATGGAAGTACACGACGCCATAGCCAATCGCTGTGCCTTCATAACAAAAGCAGCAGAGGGAAGCCGCTGGGACATACTGGCCAGGCTGATTGTCGTCGCGGAAGGCCTGTCCAAAGCCCTCGGCGGAAACCCGGTGCCAGGAAAGATATCATCGCTGTTCGCGCAGCGGCCTCTCACAGTAGCGCTTCAGGGGCTGAACGTCAAACTTGGCACGAGCCTGCTCGACATCATGATGCGCGAGGATCCCGAGGCGACCTCAAATGTGCTGACCGAAATACTTGAGGACCTGCCCGTTAATATAATCGGTGACGCGGGATATCACCTGAAAAAGGCAGGCAAAGAGGATGTCTTCATTGAGAAAGTCTCCCAGAGCATTAACGCCAGGACCATAGGCCCTGTCGTATTCAGCTGGGTGTGCCGCACGCCTGGAGCGCTCGACAACCTGAAAGATGTCAGCCGCTACGAGCTTGTCAACGGCGTCATTGACATGCTGGAAGGCGATTACAGCGGGGAACAGCTTAAAGGCCAGAACGCAATACGCACCTGCTTCGAAGACCCCCAGTGGCTGGAAGGACTCTTTGCGGGCCTGCCCAAGGCACAGCTCGACACCCTGGTCAAGCGGATAGCAGAATCCAAGGGCTGGGAGGAGTCCAGCCGAAGGTCGGTTCTCGCCAAGCTTCTCAAGGTCGATCCCAGCATCCAAACAGTACTGGCATCGCCTGACACCGAAGACGAAGGGGAAATGAGGGTCACCTCGTGGCGGAGCTTCAAAGAGCGCCGCGCGACACTGAAGAAGATCGTAGAGGTCGACATCCCGGCTAACAGCAAGGAGATCGGCGTTGCACGGAGCTATGGCGACCTGCGCGAGAACGCCGAGTATAAAGCTGCAAAAGAGCACCAGGGGATCCTCATGAGGCGCCAGGAAGAACTCGAACGCGACCTCAAGACGGTCCAGGGCACTGACTTCGCGAGCGTACAGACCGAAAAGGCCGGACCAGGCACAGTCGTGAAGCTGAGAAGGCCCGATGGAACCGAAGAAGAATATTGCATCCTGGGCGAATGGGACCGCGACGAGAAGCTGAACATTATTTCGAGCCAGAGCAAGCTGGCTAAGTGCCTCGAAGGCTCTGCCGCCGGAAGCAATGTGACACTTCCCGGAAAATCCGGCGATGAAGAGTGCTCTGTGATAAGCGTCTCACCGCCGACTGAAGAGATCAAGGCATGGATCAACAGCGATCCGGCTTAAGCCCAATAATCAGTGTTGAGAAGGAAACCTTCAGGGCGCTGGTCACCGATCACTGGTTACTGATAACTGGCAGTGCCGCATTCGACAGCGGCGCCGCGCTTAGCTCCGGTGGCGGTAAGTAATGCGCCCTTTGGTGAGATCGTAGGCGGAAAGCTCGACAGTGACCCGGTCGCCTGTCGTGATCTTGATGAAATGCTTGCGCATCTTTCCGGAAATATGAGCAAGTAGCTCATGACCATTCTCAAGCTTGACGCGATACATCGTGGCAGGCAGGACCTTTACCACAACACCGTCAACTTCTATAACATCGTCTTTTGCCATAACAGGTGGTAACTATAAGCGCTAAACGCAGGGCGACGCAAGCGATATTACTTAGTCTTTCACCTTGCAGGCGATGAGAGACGCCACGTCGTCGATGCTCATGCCTGTCGAATCGATCACCTCTGCGCCCTCAGGCACGCGCAGGGGGTCCTTCTCACGGGAAGAATCAATTGCGTCCCGCCTCTTGAGTGACTCTGTCACTTCGCTCAAGTCCTCTTCCCCTATCCCCTTCTTCCGCATCTCCACATGCCTGCGGCGCGCCCTCTCCTCCGCTGATGCGCTCAGGTAGAACTTGAACCGTGCGTCAGGAAACACAGCTGACCCTATGTCACGGCCCTCCATCACGAGCCCCCCCAGAGAAGCCATGCCGCGCAGCCATCCGACGATCCGTTCACGGACCGCGGCCACGGCCGCGACATTGCTTACGATATCATTTACGCTCTTAACACGAATCTCATTGCCAGGACGGACACCGTCAATCGCGAAGGTAACGGCGCCCCCCTCCACTACGAACTTCATATCGATCCCGTTTGCGAGCACAGCAACGGCGTCCGCATCCTCAACGTCAACACCTTCCTTATAAGCCTTCCACGCCACAGCCCTGTAAAGGGAGCCGGAGTCCACGTAGATCCATCCCAGTTTCTCCGCAACTTTCCTTGCTACCGTGGACTTACCCGAGGCCGATGGCCCGTCAATTGAGATCACTTCACCCACAACATCCCTCCGCAACCTTGTTCATGTCATCCCAAAACGTGGGGTATGAAGTCAGCACACAGTCCACGTCTCGTACTTCAATTCCGTCTGAGGCACAAAGACCCGCAACGGCCATGGCCATGGCAATGCGGTGATCGCCGCTGCTCTCAACTGCGCAGCCTCCCTTTATAGAAGCGCTGCCATCGATGATCATCCCATCCTCTGTTTCCTCAACCACAACGCCGGCGCTTTCCAGACACTTCGCCATCACAGAGAGCCTGTCAGACTCTTTGACCCTTAGCTCCTGCGCGTCGCGTATGACCGTCCTGCCCTCCGAAAGAGCACCGGCGACGGCAAGTATCGGCACCTCGTCGACAAGGTTCGGAATCTCGGCCCCGCCGATCTCCGTTCCTGTCAGCCTTGCCCCCTTGACAGTTATGTCTCCAACCGGTTCTGACGCCCCGGACCCCTTCGCCTCTACCGCTATGTCAGCCCCCATTCTTCGTAGCGCCTCGAGCAAAGCCGTGCGCCTGGGGTTGAGGCCGACATCCTTGAGGCTTACAGAAGCGCCCTCACGAGCAGCCGCGCAAACAATCCAGAAAGCAGCCGAAGAAAAATCGCCCGGCACGTCCCAATCCATGCCTTTTAACCGCTTAATCCCCCCGCCTTTCAGCGTCACGGTCAGCCCATTGGCGGAGACATCGGCACCAGCGTCCGCGAGCATGAGTTCCGTATGGTTGCGGGTTTCTTTCGGCTCCATAACAACAGTATCACCCTCTGCGAACAGTCCCGCCAGAAGGATGCATGACTTCACCTGGGCCGATGCGACGGGAAGCTCATAGCTTATTGCCTTCAGACGTGCGCCTTTGACTGTAACGGGTGCCGTGCCCCTATCGCCCGTCAGTCTCACCTCAGCACCCATCAGCTCAAGCGGCTGGCTGATGCGCTTCATGGGGCGCGAGCTCAGTGACGCATCACCGGTAAGAATGGACTCAAACGGCTGCCCCGCGAGCACGCCGGCTAGCAGCCGCATGCCTGTTCCAGAGTTTCCGCAATCGAGCTGGGCCTCAGGACTTCGCATGCTGCCGGCGCATCCCTGAATTGAAATGCGGCCGCCGCTCTCAGACACGGCGGCACCAAGCTGTTCAACGATCCTGAGTGTGCTGAGGCAGTCTTCACTTCGAAGGAAGCCTTCAATACTGGAAGCGCCCGACGCAAGGGCGGATATTATTGCCGCGCGGTGAGATATACTCTTATCGCCGGCCACAGAGATCTCACCGGCTATTCCGGCACACGGGGACACCGATACGGAGCTCATCACTTCAGCTCCCTGCGGAGGCGCCTGGCCCCGGCAAGGAACTCACGCACCGCTTCGAAGTCACCCGCCTCGATCAGCCCCCTGACCTTGGCAAGAATCCCTTCAAACGCCCTGAGCTCGTCCAGGACCGCATCGCTGTTGCTCTTCACAATATCGTGCCAGATATCTTCCGATCCGCCGGCTATCCTGGAAGTGTCCCGGAAGCCCGTGCCGCAGAATTCACCCGCTTCTTCACTCTCGCCCAAAACGCTGGCCACAAGAATCGACGCTATGAGATGCGGCAGGTGGCTCGTCCTTGCAATCACCTTGTCATGATCGGCGGGTGTCATCACAGAAACCACTCCACCGACGCCGGACCAGAATTCCTTCAACGTTTCAGCTGCTTCCGGCGAGCCCTCCTCTGGGGTAAGGATGATGACCGCGCCTTCATACAGATCTTCGCGGCCCGCCTCAAGCCCCGTCTCCTCGCTTCCTGCCATGGGGTGACTTCCGACGAATACCGCATTGCGTCCGTCAAGTAGCCTGGCCATCTCTTCGCATACTTCCTTCTTCGTGCTCCCGACATCGGTGAGGATACAGCCGTCCGGCAGATCATCCGCGCAGGAATCAACAAGCTGGCCCATGGCAAGCACCGGAACGCACAGGACTGCTATGTCTGCCTGTCGCACAGCCGCTGCGGGGTCATCAAACACTTCATCACAGACCGATTGCTCCAGCGCAAGCCGCCTGGTTTCCTCGCGGCGGGCATAGCCCAGCACCCTGGCCAGGCCGCGCCTCTTCAAAGCCAGGCCAAGCGATGAGCCCATAAGCCCCAGCCCTATGATTGCTACATTCTTCATAACTGCAAATGTGTCCGGCCTAGTCCTTTCCCAGGACCTCTTTAAGGCAGGCAACCAGTTTCCTGTTGTCTGGCGACCTGCCTACAGTAACCCGAACATGCTCCGGAAGTCCATACACATCCATGGGCCTGACAATAACACCCCTGGCCTTCAAGGCCTCAAACACTTCCCGCCCGTTCCCCACCCTGACCAGCAGGAAGTTGGCTACTCCGTCCACGTATTCCAGGTTCATGCGCTTGAATTCCCTTGAGAGAACACGCAGCCCGCTGTCGACCATGCGCCTGGTCTTTACGAGGTGCGCCTCGTCATCCAGGGCCGCCAGCGCGGCTTCCAGGGCCATCGCGTTGACATTGAACGGCTGCCTTACACGATTGAGCAGCTCGATGCATTCACTGGGTGCGACTACATACCCCAGCCTAAGCCCCGCCAGGCCATATGATTTCGAAAAAGTTCGCAGAACCGTGACATTGCGCCCCTCACGAACGTACTTGATGGTGTCTGTCCTTCTGTCCGGACGAAGGAGCTCGGTGTAGGCTTCATCAAAACAGACAATGACATGAGGGGGCACCTTCTCCATAAAGGAGTCTATGTCGTGCTGGTCAACCATGGTGCTGGTGGGGTTATTTGGATTGGCAATAAATATGATCTTTGTCTGGTCGGTGACTGCCTCCAGCATGGCATCAAGATCGTGTACATAATTCTTCATCTTTACTGCGATCGTCTCGGCCTGGAACATTGCAGCTATCAGCCGGTAGACGATGAACGCGCGGTCGGCCATGACTATGTTAGTGTCAGGCCCCAGAAATACGTGCCCGAGGAGTTCAATGCCTTCGTTGCTGCCGTTTACCGGAACAACCATTTCCGATTCGACTCCCAGCTTCTTTGCCAGCGCGTTGCGCAGGTAGAAAGTCCCGCCATCGGGATAAATGTGCATCCTGGCGGCTGCCGCCTTCATCGCCTTGATGGCGCTCTTAGAGGGGCCCAGCGCGTTTTCGTTGGAGGCGACCTTTATTATTTCGTCAGCCGAGGAAAAACCCAACTCCCTTGCGACCTCTTCGATTGGCCGGCCCGGCTCATACACGCCCAATCCCTTTACCCAGCCGTTAGCTAGACTTGAAAATGACATCAGGCCCCCTTGGTTCTCTTTTTAACCTGAATGCCGCGACTTTCCTTGAGGACCACCTTATAAATCTTTTCGGCGGCCTGTCCGGAAAGAGGCTTGCGCGCGCGCTTCCTGATCCTCTCCAGAACCAGGTCCTCACGCTCTGAATCTTTAACAGGCGCGCCGTCTTCCTGTTTGGTCCTGCCGATTTCGCTCGCCAGTTCGTAACGCTCGACTAGCAGGTCCACAATCCTGTCATCAAGCAAGTCTATTTTCGCGCGCAGCTTCTCAAGCCTACTCGTCTTCTTCGTCATCCTCTTCATCCTCAAATATGTCTTCGTCGTCAGGGTCCTCATCGTCAGCCTGCAGCTCCTGTGCCTTCTTGCGCGCCGCTTCCTCAAGCGCCGCTTCCTCGGCAGACTGATCCACGCCGTCTTTACCCTTCTCCTTGATCTGCTCGAGGTCAAGGGGCAGCTCCGCCGTGCCCTTCTTACCAGACCCTTCCCGGGCCAGAAGCAGCATAGGCTCTATCTCGTGGAGGTCTTTCAGGCCCTTAAGCCCAAAGTGCTCGAGAAAAAGCTGTGTCGTGCCGTAAAGGAACGGGCGTCCCGGCAGCTCGCTGCGCCCGGCGATCTTTATCAGCCGGTACTCAAGCAGGCTCTTCATGATGTGGTCAACACTGACCCCTCGGACCCCTTCTATTTCGGCACGGGTAGTCGGCTGCCTGTAGGCAATAATGGCAAGCGTCTCCAGTGCCGGCTTCGAAAGCCTGTTAGGCCTGCCGATCTCGAGCAGGTGCTTGAGCCACCTTCCGCAGTTCTGGTCGCTTTGGTAACGATATCCGCCAGCCACTTCACTCAGGAAGAAGCCCGTCTTCTGCTTCTCGTTAAGGTCCTTCTTCAGCTCATCAAGGGCCTCTTTGACATGCTTGTCTTTCACACCGGAGAAAGCGGCACCAATACCGCCCTCTTTTGACACCTCAACCAGGCACTTCCTCATTTCACTGACCGTCAGCGGCCGGCTGGCGGCAAATATCATGGCTCCGACGATCTGCTTGATCTCCGGCAATACTTCAGGCTCAGACATAGAATATCTCCCTTCGGTCGAGTAAATATTTCACGTTAAAAGCTTTAAGCTGAACTGCGAGGCGATCTTTACTAATCATCGTCGTCTTCATCGTCCTCATCGTCCTCATCAAATTCGTCTTCATCGTCATCGTCAAATTCGTCTTCATCCTCTTCCGGGTCCTCATCGCCAGGTTCCTGCGGCACCGCTCCACGCTTCTCCTTAGGCTCATCTTCCGATTCGGATTCTTCCTCCCAAATCGACTCGGGCTCATCATCCGCGTCAGGAAGAAGCTCATCGTTGACTTCCGCCGTCTCTTCTTCGGTCGCAACTATGAGTATCTCGCCAAAGCTCTCGCTCTGGGTTATGGCGACCTGACGCAGGCGTATTAGCTCAAGAAGCCCAAGGAACGTGCATATCATCTCAGGCTTGCTGGCCTCCTTGCTGAACAGTTCTGTGAATTTGACAGAATGCTTACGCGATATTACGCGAAGAATATGGTCGATCTTGTCGGCGACCGTAAACCTGAAAGCCATGATCTCGCCCAGCTCTTCGGGCTTGGCGTTCTTCAGGACATCTTTGAATGCGGCAATCAGGTCGAACAGGCTGAGGTCGCCCAGAACGACTTCAGCGTCATCTTCTTTGTCAAATACAAGACTCTCGGCACCAAGATCGAAGATATCTTCCTGCATGAGCTCACGCGCGCCCAGCTTTGAGGCCGCGTCCTTGAACTTCTTGTATTCCACAAGCTGCTTCACGAGCTCCCACCTCGGATCCTCTTCTTCCTCCTCGAGCTCAGGCCGCTCATCCACGGGAAGCAGCATCCGGCTCTTGATCATCATCAGGGTTGCCGCCATCACCAGGAACTCGCCCGCGATATTCAGGTCCAGCATCTTCATGAGATTGAGGTACTCCATGTACTGGGTGGCGATCTTCTCAATCGGTATGTTGTAGATATCCACCTCTTCCTTTTTGATAAGGTAAAGGAGGAGGTCCAGCGGCCCCTCGAAGACTTCGAGGTGTATCCTGTAATCTTCCTGTAAGTTCAGCTCGTCCATAAAACCCTAGTCCAATCCCATGGCTTTCCGTGCTTCCCGCAATGTGGCGCCTGCCTCGGCCCGCGCCTTCTCCGCGCCTTCAGCCAGCACCTTCTCTACGTAGTCCATATTGCCGGCAAGCTCATCTCTCCTGGCCTTGTAAGGCGCAAAATATTCATTCATAAGCTCTAGAAGGGCCTTCTTTGCATCACCATAGCCCATGCCGCCGGCGCGGTAGCGTTCCGCCATCTCTTTGATCTGGGCCTCATCCGCCATGAGCTTATAAAGGGCAAAGACATTGCAGGCATCGGGATCCTTGGGATCTTCAAGACCCTTGGAGTCTGTCACGATCCGCATGACCCGTTTCTTCGTGTCTTTTTCGTCACCGAAAATCTCTATGTGATTGTTGTAGGACTTCGACATCTTCTGCCCGTCTATTCCGGGCACAACCGCCACATCGTCCCTTATCCGCGGTTCAGGAACAGTAAACACTTCGCCATACTCGTTGTTAAACTTGATGGCGATATCACGCGTAACTTCTATGTGCTGTTTCTGGTCCCGCCCAACGGGAACAATGTTCGACTGCACCATCAGAATATCAGCCGCCATGAGCACAGGATAAGCGAACAGTCCATGGTTCGCCGCAATGCCTTTCGCCGTCTTGTCCTTGAATGAATGACAGCGCTCAAGCAGCCCCATGGGGGTTACAATTGAGAGCAGCCAGGTGAGTTCTGTAACTTCCGGAACATCGCTCTGCCTGTAAAGCACCGCTTTCTCGGGATCAAGTCCGCACGCCAACAGGTCAAGGGCCACATCCATTGTCGCCTGCCTCATGAGGTCGGCATCAGTGACTGTGGTCAGCGCATGGTAGTTGGCGACAAAGAGGTACGCCTCACCTTCATCCTGCAGCGCTATTGCAGGCTTCATCATGCCGAAGTAGTTGCCTATGTGCAGCTTACCCGACGGCTGTATTCCCGACAAGACTCTCATTCCTGACTCCATCTAACCTGGTTACAAACACAAACCTGTAGAACCATACCCAACTCCACGCACCATAGCAAGCCCTGCGGGAATGGACTATATTCGGGGCTCCCCTGCCCATCATGACGATTTCTGCCGCCTTGTAATGGGCCATTCCGGACGGTAGAATAACATCATGAAAACACTGATTAAGTGCGGCATCCCGATACTCGCAGCGATATTCTTCTGCTCCTGCGCCACCATCCCAAACGGTGGATTCTACGGGGACATAAACTCTGTCGGCCGGCTTGGCCCCGTACTGGGAACAGTCCAGGTTGGAGAAGGAATGCTGGTCGAAACCATCAATATCGACAGAGGCACAGAAATCAATATACAGATCAATAAGAACGAGGACGAATACGATCCGCTGCTGTTTGACAACGTCCTGACGATCGGCAGGTTCAGCAGGCTTCTCGGAAGCGGCTTTACAGGCAGAGAAAATATCTATTACGAAAAGCGCATCAATGATTCAGGCAAAGACATCTTTGAGATCAGCGGAAGAAAGTTCGTAGTGAAATGGAAATGCGACTATAGGGACGCCCGCACTTATCTCGTGTCAGACCACTTCGAGGTAACTCTCCAGGAGCTACTTCCTCATCAGGATCAGCGGCCGGAGGACAAATAGAGCTACTGCCTGTTCCAGGGCAGTTCCGTAATCTGCAGCTCAAAAGGAGACCCTTCGCAGGACACGGTAATCTTGAGGTCTCCCTTCACGCTGTCCGGTATTCGCCCCGAATACCCGCAGTAGCCGCCTCAGCCATACTCCATCTTGTGCGACCACACAGCCGCGCCGGAAGCATCGAGAATCTGTATCACCGGCGGCTTAGGGGGTGAAAGCCTGACACTGCGTCCAGCCGCGTCAGTGAAACTCACATCTATGGACTGCCTGCCCTCAGAAAGCACCCTTCGGGAAGGCTTGACGATGATCGGAGGGCCCACATCCAGGTTTCCTCTGTCTACCGCAGTAAGATCAGCTTCAGGGTCATTTTGCGCGGAATAGAACCACCAGGATGCCGTCCATGTCTTTCCGTCATCACCCTTCGCTGTAATCGAATAAGACTGAGGCTTGATCACATCGGCCGGCACAAGGAAGCTCCCGTCGTCCGTGGAGAAGCTATAGCTTTCTCCCTCGCCAACACGGGCAACTAAAGTGGCATTGCCCTTGTGCGCCGTTTCCAGTATAGCAGTCTCTCCTTCATAAGCCGATGGGTCGAATTCTTCGGTCTGCCACCTGCTCTCCGCCATGCTGAACGCGTAAACACCGAGGCCAATTACCCCTGCCCCCAGAAGAGCCATGACACCCCAGACGCTGCCGAGCACTATGAGCGCGGTGCAGCTCTTGCCCTGCTTACGCCTGACCAGGCCTATGATAAGCGGCACGATCCAGCCCAGCACAAAGAAGGCCGCGATTAATAGGATGATAATCCCGAATATGATTCCAACGGCTGCCATACTGACAGCAAGATACACTGTGCGGATGCGACCGTCAAGGGGGCACACATGCGGCCGGTATCGGCCGCCAAAAAGCCGTGGCAAACTGCAGAAAACCTCAAGGAAACGTGTTTTTTGCGCGGTTTCTTTAGAAAAGAAGCCCTTTCTCGGCAACACCGTAAGAATGGCTCGCTTTATGCTTTATTTCAGGCAGAGGTGGTTATGAATACACAGCATACATTCTGGAAGGTATTGAACAAACTTGAGTACGGAATAAGGTGCACTCCTAGAAGCGTACTTATTGTAGATGATGACGACTCAGTGCGCAGGGTTTTCAAGAGAGTCTTGGAGTATGCCCTGCCGGAGTGCCGTACGGACCTGGCCGCAAACGGTGCCGAGGCTGTAAAGCTTTTCAGCCTTAATCACTACGCGGTCATACTTATGGACATGAGAATGCCTGTAATGGACGGAGCCGTTGCTGCGCGGAGAATAGAGGAAATGTGCCTGGAGCGCGGCTGGACCATGCCTGAGATAATATTCTGTACAGCATATACGCCCTCGGAGGACGTGATGTCAGACCTGCGGAGACACTATGGACGCCTGGTAATGCTGCATAAGCCGGTTGATAACAAGACGCTGGTTTCCTGCGTCAAGCCCCACCTTGCGGCTTGAGCCTGTCCCTGCTTAAACCAACGCCAGTGATTAAGACAACTATTGCCGCGCAGCTTATGCATATAGAGATAATAAATGGCAGCAGGTAACCTAAAGATGTCCTGTCGGCCAGCCATCCGCCCAGTACCGAGAAAAGAAGCACCATTGGTACGGGTATTGTAGAGACCAGCGCCAGATACCTTGGGCGCTGGTCCTCAGGGGCAAGTTCATAGGTCATGTTCCGCATGCTGATGATCCAGGCGGACACCCCTACAGCAGCCAGAATAAAAGTCGGATACATGGATATCCAGTCAACCGCAAGCATGGCGCAGATCACGGACCCGATATAGAGCAGGATCGAGGTCAAGAGAACAATGCCGTGCCCGGCCCTGTCGGCAACAATTCCAAATATCGGGGCAACGACCATTACTGCAACTGTTGACGCCATGACGAAACGGCCCATCATTTCCTCGACCGGCCCAAATCTGCTTACGCCGTAAGCCATGAAAAGCCCGTTTCCCATAACAAAACTGTAAAGCAGGCAAGTAAAGACAATGTATCTAACGAAACGGCGATTGGTCTTCAGCACTTGCCCAAGCGAGGCGATATAGGCCTTAACGGACTCATGCCCGTCCGGCACCTCTATGATGGGTTCTTTCGTCATCGTAAAAAAGGCAAACGATATCCAGAATATTACCGAGGACACAAGGAACAGCACAGCGTAGTTGAGCGGGTAGTCAAACCTTCCGCTGTTCATGACATACGAGACTATGACTCCGCCTATGATGCCAAGCGCATGCCCCAGCATCATATTCATCCCCATGAAAGAACCGCGCCGCCTCTTGGGTATCACCTTGGCGATCAGATCGCCCCACGACGGTTGGGCAAGTCCCAGCAGGAAGTTCATTGCGAAGAAGAGGGAGAGAAAACAGGTAAGCAGGATCCTTGGGTGGCTCTCGGCAAGAAGAAATACCAGCGGCACCATGAGCACCCAGAGCGAGCGAAGGATCGCGTTCATCGTCACAATGTAAGGCTTCTGCCTGATGCGTCCTTCTATCAGAAAAGGCGTTATGATCTGCGGGAGCCGCAGCCCGATCACCTGCACAGCAGGAAGCAGGGCAACGAGCGCGGCCGAGGCGCCAAGCCTCAGCATGAATGCCGGCAGGACCACGCTGGCGGAAACCACGCTAAGGGCGAAGAAGAAGAAAGACACATCGAGTACGCTGACGATCATGTTGTAGACGTAACCCGATTTCAGGTAGTCCTCATACTCGTCCGGATGGTATTCGTTGTGTCTTACGTCATGCATTTCGCGAATTCAGGGATAAAAGCAGGAAAAAGAGGGATATAAAAGGTTTTTCAAGCGGCCTTTCCTCTCTTAAGTTGACATCCGTCAGGCAATACTGCTTAAATTATCTTTCGCTCATGACTAGTGGAATCATACTTCTTTGCGGTACAGCGGCCCTTATCGGGCTTACTCATACACTCATCGGACCCGATCACTACGTTCCATTCATAGTTATGAGCCGGGCCGGAAAATGGTCTCTCAGGAAGACCGCTCTGATTACGTTCCTCTGCGGCGTAGGTCATGTCCTGAGCTCCGTGGTTGTCGGCCTGACAGGCATTGCCGTTGGAATTGCGGTTTCGCGACTTGAGCTTTTCGAAGGCACCCGAGGCAACCTTGCCGCCTGGCTTCTCATAGGCTTTGGCTTCGCATACTTTGTATGGGGTGTTCGCCGCGCCATAAAAAACAGGCCCCACTCTCACGCTCATGTGCACGGCGAGGAAGGTCTCCACATCCACGAGCATACCCACAACGGGACCCACGCGCACCCGCACGGGGCCGCAAAGAAGAGCCTTACCCCCTGGATTCTCTTTACCATCTTCGTCTTTGGTCCATGCGAGCCGCTTATTCCTCTTTTGATGTATCCCGCGGCCAAAGAAAGCCTTTTCGGTGTGCTTGTGGTTGCCGGCGTCTTCTCACTGACAACCATTGCTACAATGATGTCAGTGGTAATGCTTGGTGCCTGGGGTGTAAGCTTCGCAGGCGGCGAAAAGCTCGAGCGTTACGCGCACGCCATGGCCGGCGCAACGATATGCCTCTCCGGCCTCGCCATCCAGCTCCTCGGCCTGTAAAAGGCTTATCTCGCACAGAGACCACAGAGGGGAGTGATTTCGACATTGAGATCTGTTGAGAGGACAGATCTCAATATGGGCGATGAGTTCGAAACTGACATTCTTCCCGAATACAGAGACGTGTCCAAAATATCTTGCTGATTCACCCTCTCAGTGAATCAGCGGGACCCACTGCCTCTCCCTCTGTGGTCTCTGTGCGATACCCCAATCAGGAAGAATATGATTACTCGCGGAGCTGGCCCTTGCCCTTGATGAGGTACTTGTAGGTCGTGAGTTCCTCAAGGCCCATCGGCCCGCGGCAGTGCAGTTTATCAGTGCTGATCCCAATCTCAGCGCCCATCCCAAACTCACTGCCGTCGGTGAACCTCGTTGAAGCGTTCACGTAGACCGACGATGAATCAACGTTCTTCAGGAAGGTCGATGCCGCATCCTCATCCTCAGTAATAATAGCATCAGAATGACGAGACCCGTAAGTATTGATATGGTCAACGGCTGCATCAACAGAATCTACGACGCGGACCGAAAGCACAAGCGCGAGATATTCCTCGTACCAGTCCGCTTCGGTGGCCTCGGCCATTGAACTTACAATGCTCCTCGCGGTCGCGTCTCCGCGCAGCTCAACATTCCTCGCCCCCAGCGTCTGCGCGACTTTCGGCAGGAACTCCGCGGCTATGTTCTTATGGACGAGCAGCGTTTCTATTGCATTGCACACCCCCGGCCGCTGGCACTTGGCGTTTTCAACAATCCCAAGCGCCATGTCCTGATTAGCCGTCTCGTCGACATAGACATGGCATACGCCTTTGTAATGCTTGATCACAGGAACGAGCGCGTTCTCGGCCACTGCTCGAATCAGCTTCTCGCCGCCGCGCGGAATGACAAGGTCCACAGCATCCGTAAGCCTTACAAGCTCGTTCACCGCCTCATGGTCCTGGATCGTCATGAGCTGGACAGCGTGCTCCGGCATGCCCTTTGCCCGGCCGCCTTCCACAAGCGCATCGGCAATGGCCTTGTTAGTTTCGATCGCCTCCTTGCCGCCCCGAAGGATTACTGCGTTGGAAGTCTTAAAGCATAACCCAGCTGAATCCGCGGTAACATTAGGGCGCGACTCATATATAATGGCTACTACGCCAATCGGGACCCGCTGCTTCAGGATCTCCAGTCCGTTCGGGCGGATCCAGCGGCTTATGCGGCTTCCTATGGGATCTTTCAGCCCTGCAACCGCGCGAAGCCCCTTCACCATCCCCAGGAAGCGCGTGTCGTTGAGCACAAGCCTGTCGATCATGGCATCCGAAAGGCCATTGTTGCGCGCCTCCTGGATGTCCTTCTCGTTGGCCTCCAGGACCTTCTTCCTGTTCGCCTCGAGCCCATCGGCCATTGCGTTAAGAATTGCGTTCTTGCGGCGTGAAGTCAGTCCTACGAGCTCGCGCGAGGCCTTCAGGGCCTGCCTGCCGATAAGTTCAACCTGGGCTTTGATATCCATCCTTAAAGTCCTGACGCCGGAACTATGGTCCCTACATCCTTGCCTTTCATGATGTCCGTTACTGTATCGTTCTTGCGGCCGTTAGCGATAATAGCTACACAGCCTGATTCCGAAACGCTCTTTGCGGCCTTCAGCTTACTTGCCATGCCCCCCTTTGAGAGCGACGACTTTCCGGCCTGAACCAATGAAAACGTATTTCTGTTAATGCTTTCGAGGAAGCTCACGCGCCGCAGCCTGCCACTCGGCGTCGGCTCCTGCAGTCCGTCGACAGTGGTAAGGAGAATCAAAAGGTCCGCCCTGATGAGCTTGCAGACCAGAGAGGCCAGCAGGTCATTGTCGCCAAGCGCCATATCTGCACGGATTTCTTCATCGGCGACCACGTCGTTCTCGTTGATTACCGGGATCACCCGGTAGCGGATCAGGTTTTCCATGGTCCGCTTGGCATTCGTGATGCGGACCTTGTGCTTGAAGTCTTCGTGGGTGAGCAGGACCTGCCCGACTTTACAGCCGAGCTTATTGAAAATGGCTTCGTAGCGGGACATGAGCCTTGTCTGCCCTACAGCCGCGGCCATCTGCTGGTCGGGAAGCGTCTCCGGCCGCTCTTTCATGCCAAGCGCCTCCATTCCGGCTCCAATAGCGCCGGAGGTAACTATAACGACCTCGTGCCCCTTCTTCTGCAGGGCCGCAAGCTGGCCGGCTATATGGCGCATGCGTCGTGTATCCGGGCGGCCAGTCTTCTGCACCAGCACCCGGCTGCCGAGCTTCACGACCACGCGTCGGACGTCGTGCACGACCTCCCTGTATTTCAATGACTTTTTCATCAAAGCCGCGTAATCTATAACAATTGACTGCCATGCACAATGTAAATCTAGAGGGGCAATAATGCGTATTTGCACAGTAATTACTGCACTTTTTCTTGTTTTTTCCGCGTTTTCAGGCGAACCGGAGGCTGTCTCCGGCAAGGGCCACATCAGGAGCGCCTTCGGCAGTGCCTGCGACGAAATGCTCATCGAGCAGATTGACGGGGCGCAGAGAGAAATCCTGGTGGCAATCTACAGCTTTACCAATCAGCGCATCGCCCGAACGTTCGTGAAGGCCTACAAAAGGGGCGTGCCTGTAAGAGTCAAATACGACGAAGGCCAGTCCGGCTGGATAGGCATGAAGCAAGCGATCAAGATCCTGAAAGATGCGGGAATCAAGTGCGAAGCTATAAAGATGACCGGTGAGCACGCCGGCATGCACCATAAGTTCACTGTGATCGACGGGAAACGGGTGCTTACAGGTTCATTCAATTACACCACTATGGCCGACCGCAACAACTACGAGAACCTGGTCCTCATCAGCTCGGAAACCATCGCCGCCGCTTACAAGAGGGAATTTGAAGCTATAAAGAGCAGGTAAAATCTCTCACGAAGGGCACAAAGGACACCAGGTGGATGGGAGGGTCCGCTTCCACGCGGACCTCACCGAAGGTTTTTCAAAACGGACGGCGTCACGCCCTCCCTCCCGGTAGAGACGGGTTTATCCCGTCTACGCGTATGTTCACCTGATGATCAGAACGGTTCCGCCTGCGGGCGGAAGAAGAGTTATCTTGCCGCCAGGGACATCATACTCGATTTCCCAGCTATCCAAACCATTGGTCGCCGCAAACTCACCCACTAGCGTGCCGCAGGTCGCAATCACGATGTCGCTTCCGGGCGAGCTGCCAACATTTACATTCAGCGTGGCGTTAGAAATTGTAAGTGTATTTTGAACGGACAGCGCGCCATGAGAAGCGCCGTCCACCTCAATACCGAAAGTCCCGTTTATGGTGCAATCATTGTTCGTCACTGTGAGGGTCCCAGCCGGGTCTCCCGGGGTCACCGTGCCTCCAACGTCCACGGTCAACGGATCATCAATGATGCCCGTGCCTTTAAGCGTGCCGCCGCTCTTCACCTCGAACGCCTGCGGCGTACTACATGTACCATTGAGGATCAGTGTGCCAGCCTCGATATCTATGTCGCCTCCGCCCGTATAGGTAATATTTGTAACTGTCCAGCTCCCTGTTCCCCGCTTCGCTATGAACATGTACGACCCGCCAACTTTGTAATCGATATCCGCGACTGTATTTCCTGTACTGTCACCTTCCAGGTAGAGGTTCACATTCTGACCCTGATTCGCGCCGTCGATCGTCCCAATGTGCTGAGTTACCGAAGCCGTTGGCTTCATGGAAAGAAATCCGGTATGCCCCGCAGACCTGCCGTCGTAGTCGATGTAAGGGGAACCAGTAATACCGCACCGGAACGTTACATCAACCCACTCGATATCTACGCGGTTGCTGCCGCCGAAATGCATCGTGTCCGCCTCATCGGCGCTCCCAAAGGTATATGCTGTAATTTGATCAACCAGCATTGAGCCAATCGTGACATCTGAGCCAAGAGCAACAACACCGTTCACTGTCCGAAATATCGCCAGGTCATTAGTCGTGTCGTTCCAGGCGGACCGCGCAGTGACTCCACCGTCCCAGTTGGCGTTCGCTATACTCCACGTCCCGTCGCCGCCATCGGCCGCACCGTCGCCCATTCCTCCGACATTCGGGCCGTCCCAGTACCAAGTGCCTGCCGGAGCCAGTCCGCCCTGGTTATTTATCACTCCGTCGCCGGTAATCACATTCGTTGTATATGCGGCCGTCGGATGACCAACGCGTCCCCAAGTGCCAGCAGCCATGTTGCTCCCGCCGATGACTAAGAAGAAGACGTCATCTGTTCCAGTATAATCCAGGTTCAGTGCAGCTCCGTTAGAGATGTTGAGAAACGCATCGTCATCAAGATAAGGCTGGGTAACAGAGAGCGTCCCCTCAGCGACTGTCGTTGCACCGTCATAGGTGTTGTTTTGCGTCAAACGCAGCGTCCCCGCCCCGCTCTTGGTCAGGTCATAGAGGTTTGCACCGTCGTCAATAACTCCTTCGATTGTGAGCGTGGCCAGGGCATTCGAAACAGTCACCGTCCTGTTGCCGCTCAGGGTTACGGCCCCTGTCCCAAGGTTTAGATCGCTACTCGCCCCAAGACTGCCTATGAAAGTCAGACTCCCACCCAATGTCAGAACTGGATTCGAGGAAGACGTGATCGCCGATCCTGTCGTATTGTCCAGCGAGCCACCAGTTATGACCCAGCCTTTGCTCCCGGAAACCGCCGATGCGGTATTGTACCGAAGTTCGCCACCTTTGAGGTAGAGCTGACTGCCTGTATCCATATTGATTGTGTTAGTCACAGTCAAAACCCCATCCTCTATATCAAAATAGCCCAGATTCGCAGTCCCCAAGGCCCAAGATCCAGATCCTTTTTTCCAAGCCTTGCCCCATCTTTGACCTCCAGTGTATTGGAGCAGGATCACTGAATTTCCCGTCGTTGTTCCGCCCAGGGTAAGGCCACACTTGTCCCCGGTTCCGTTGTCGAACGGCATCGTGCATGTTCCCAGCGCCTGCGTATTTCCTGCTGCAGGGGCGAAAGTGAATCCTTTGTCCTGCGTGGTTCCATCTTCGATAGCGACATCCGGCGTGCCACCTATACCGCAGCTGAAGGTGTGATCAACATTAGCTATGGAATTGGAGATCACCGCCCCTACTTCAAAATTCAACCTTCCGCCCGAGACTGTGTAGCCTCCAGCCGCCGTAAAGGTAACATTGCTTACACTGACGATGCCACTAACCGTAACCATCCCAGGCGTTCCCTCGAAGACCGCATTGTCGCCGTCCTGCCAGGTCGATGTGCCGTAGCCGCTCCCCGAAGTTGCTGACCACTGGCCCGCCCCGCCAGTCTGCCACGTGCCAGTCCCAGACCAATACTTATCCGCGGCAAACGAGTCGCCACATGCGGCGCAAGTCAGCAACAGCCCAATCATTAACTTTGTCTGACACTTGCTCACGTCTCCTCCTAGTGAAACAGGAATATTGTTCCAGCGGCCGGCGGTTCAAGCACCACGCTTTCAGCATTATAAATCACTGTCCATCTTGCCGGAAGGTTATTCGTAGCCGCAAACTCACCAGTCACGGTTCCCGCCAACGCAACAGTGATTGGATTACTCGGCGGACTGATGACATTAACATCGAGGGTTGCCGAACTGATCGTCAAAGTGTTGCCCGCGTCCACCGAAAGAACACTATACGCCGCCCCATTCACCTCAATATCCAGCGTGCCGTTGATCGTGCAGTTGTTGTTGGTTACGGTCAGCGTCCCGGTAGTGTCGCCTGGGGCCAGCGTACCGCCGGCAGGAACCGTAACAACCTCGTTCACAATCCCGGTGCCCGCAAGAGTGCCGCCTGTCCAGTTGATAGCCCCGTAGTTGCTCATTGTCCCGTTGATCACAAAGGTACCGTTGTAAAGGCGAAGCTCACGACAGGTAACATCACCGACCGTCCACTTGCTGGATCCGTCCTTTGTCAGGAACGCCCAGCTGTGCGCCGCTGGAATTGAATTGACGGTATTGCCGGTCGTCGATCCGAGAAGATGCATCTCAGGATTACTCGATGAACCCACTCCGATATAAATGTCCCCTATTGCCATATCAACTGAATCCGGCCTGAGATAAAGCTTCTCTCGAAAGCCGTTCGGCGTATGTATGTCGGGGCTGCCCGTAATGCCAGCCCTGATTGTCGCGGTCACGCCATCAACCCTGATTTCGCCCACCCCGCCGAAGTTAAGAACCTGGGTTTCCGGATTGCTGCCGATGGTGTAGTTGTCAACCGTCTCGATGAGGATCTCGCCAAGTGTGATATCGGACTGCAAATCCACTGTACCCGCTGAGGTGCCGAATATCGCCTTGTCGGCTGTTGTGTTGTTCCAGACTTTCCGCGACACATAGCCTTGATCCCAGTTATCAACCGACGTACTCCATGTGCCGCTCCCGCCATCGCTGAGGGCGTCACCTGTGCCGCCAGAATTAGGTCCGTCCCAATACCAGATACCCGCGGGCAGCACTCCGCTGTTGTGGGCGAGGATTCCAGTGCCGCTTAGCACATTAGTTGTGTTGTCGGCGCCTGAGGAAGGACTGCCCCATGTCCCTGCCGCAGCGAGAACGCCGTCGAAATAGATACCCAGCACTGTGTCCGTACCAGTGTAACCAAGCTCCACTGTCGCGTTGTTAGACACGGACAGAACTGCCGTATCACTGAGGCAGGCGTGTGCGTTGCTGAGCGTACCCTCATACACAT
>JBFIFS010000006.1:0-52649 GCA_041602695.1 Kiritimatiellia bacterium | reverse complement strand
GCGCTGCCGCATGCCGTGCGAAATGTCGCGGATGAGGGCCGACTTGAAGTCATGTACCCCGAATGTGGTGAAAAGCTCCTGTCGCCTTGTCACCAGCTCGGAATAAGGGATCCTGAAAATGTCGGCAGTAAACTCCATGAACTCTTCGGGGGTCAGCCGGTCGTAAATGAACGGCATGTCCGGGATGTAGCCGATATGTTTCTTTGCTTCGACCGGATCTTTCAGGACATCCACGCCGGCCAGTGTTATCTCTCCAGAATCGGGACGCATCAGTCCAGTGAGCATCTTTATTGTGGTGGTCTTGCCCGCCCCGTTGGGGCCGAGAAAACAGAAGAGCTGGCCTTTGGGGACTTCGAGGGCGAGATTGTCCACCGCCTTGAGGTTGGCGAAAGATTTGGAGATGTTTCGAATACTAATCATTTTCATTCCTGTTCTTGGCTTTGACAGAGAGCACCGACGAAAGGGGCCCCACCAGAGATTCAACGTACTGGATGACGCGTTCCGGATCGAGGTTGGTGGGTGCGGCATCAGGATCATCAATTCCCGCTGCCGCGAACGCCTCGTCAACGGTACATTTTGTGAGGGTTATGCCGAGTGGTGCCCTTACGCCTGCTATTTCGTCGGACTCATCGCGCGCACACAGGAAGTCCATTCCCTTGTGCTGAAGTTTCGTCCAATGGTATTTCTCTGTTGCGGCTGCCGGTATTCCCGGAACTGACGAAACGGTTTCGACTTCAATCACTGATGTCTCGAGCGATATGGGGTCTATGATACGCATGTAAGACTTGATCCCCGGCCGCAGTCGCGGGGGAAGGAGGTCTGTCGGTGGGAGGAACACCACTGCAGAGGGCGGGAGTGAGACCTCCCGGGAGGTACTGGAATCCAGGTCGGTCCTGAATGTGGTTGCGGTGAAGCCTCCGGCCTGATTCCGCTCAAGCATGTTTTTTACGTTTACTCCTGGCGCCTTCAGGTCTGAATCCAGCGAGAGAAGGGCGTATGAAGCATCGAGCCGCACCGTTGTCTCAAGCACGATGTCGTCGGTTCGCACCGGAAGCCCGAGGTTGATATGCGTCTTGCTTGTTATCTGGTAGGAAACCTGTTGTGCTTCATCCTGGCTCTCGATCACAGTCGACACGTAGCCGATGTCCTTTTCCTTCATGGATACCTTGTGCCAGGACTCCCGCAGAAGCACGTTCTGGCCGATCAGGTTGCGATAACTGAGGGTCGAGCCGGAAAAAAATTCCGGGAAGGCCTCAAAGCGTATGAGCCAGGCGGCGGAAATCAGCCAGAGTATCAGGACGAGGGATTTGGCCGCGCGAATCACAGGTGGCCAAGTTGCCGGAGTTCAGCTTCAATCTGGTTCAGCTGTGCAGTAAGGTTTGTCACCTCCGGGCTTGTTACAGTCCTGCCGCCGTTCGCCTTTTCCCAGGCATCATGCTTGCTCTTGGCGGCCTTGTACTTGTTGATAACGCCGACGCTTTTAGGCTTTAGCAGGCGAAGTTCATTGGCGTACTTCTCCCGCTCGGGCCCGGTTGCGGTCTTGAACTTTGCCGTGATTTCGTCGCTTTTGGACTTAAGCGCCCTGTACTCTTCAAGGGCCTGCTTATATGCGGCGGCGTGCGGATTTGCGTTCGCGGCATTTCGTTTCGCGCTTTCCTGGGCCTCAACAAGCCGCCTTGCAAGTTCGGCCCGCGTGTAGAGCTTATCCATGAGGGCCGGGTCGAGTTCAAAGAGAAGCCCTCGTTTAAGCGTGAGGTCTTTTGCAAGGGCGACGACGCCAGGGGTCTGGCTGTTCCTGTATTTAAGGCTTCCGATTACAATCTCGCCGCTTTTCGAGTCACGCATCTCGTCGACCTCAATGAGCGATCCCCTGGACGCCCTGGCCAGAAACGAGCCGGACTTGTCGTACAGGCTGGTTTTCTCCGCTTTTACAACAGCCCAGCCTATCGGAGCTTCACTGTCGGGGTGCGGGATGTCTCTGCCGCTGCCTTTAATGCCTGCCATAAAATTGCTTAGTGACAGCGTGAAGGACGCTTCGGGATGGTACTCTCTGCATGTCTTCAGGACACTCTCGAGCCCCGCTTTATTATTGGCAGCCTTGAGCTCTTTCGTGAGATAGTCGTATCCGGACCAGGCACTCAGGCTCAGTGCCGTGTTTTGCTTGCTGAACTTAGCGTTGATGAGTGTGGCAAGGGGTTTCTCCATATGATTTATGAAGTAGGAAAAGCGGTCGACGAGAGTCGTTACAGTGTCCGGCGGCACAAAGCCCCTGACAAAGTCCATCACGGTTTCCGTCTGGGAACTCGATGTAACCATGGCGTCGGCGATGCCCATTGCCTTGCCGATTTCGTTCTTTCTGGCATAGCATCGGATGGCAATGGTGTTGCGTCGCGGCTTCAGAGACGGAAAAAGCTCCTCCCAGCGGGAGGTCTTGTCCAGGGCCTGAAGGAGTTCGTCCAGCTTGTTGTCGGAAAGGTATGCGTCAGCCTTCTCGAGCGGCCGTTTAACCCAGTATGCCTTTGCCATAGTTGAGGCGCAGGTGACAATCATCGTGCCGGCGATCGCGATGAACACATAATTGACAAGATGTCGCCTTATTGACCTCGCTATATTCCTGGCGCTGGAACTCTTTCTTTCTGGGGCCTTCTTCTCTTCAGTCATTTTTGTCAGTCATAATTGCTATTACAGTCAAGATTCCGGTTATCATCCCAAAAAAAAGGTAGGCGCTGAGAAATGGTATGCTGTGCCCCGCGAAAAGGCGCCATCCCCACCTGTAGGCGAAGATATAAGTAGCGACCAGGCCCGCCCTTGTATGCCTCGTTACCAGGCATATTGCGATCAGGACGAGAAGGGCAGTTGCTTCGATCGCCGGAAGTTCCAGCGAGGCAGTGGTGACGATATGAAAGAAGGTCTTTAGCATAGCTTTCCTCTAAAAGTTGCCCGGAATTGTATATATTTTAGGCTTCGCGGGCAAGGTGAATGATGAGCGGATCCTGCCTGGCCGGAAAACTCAGAAGCCTTTGTTTTCCAGCTCTTCCAGTTTTCGGCTGTCGATTGCCGGGATGCGATAGGAAGAGAGGATTCTTTCGTTTGCCTCTTCCAGTTCCTCGGCGTCAAACACAAGTTCGATATCCAGTGATTTGAGTTTAACTGTCCTGAGGCCGCCTTCCTTGTCTACGGCATCGAAGACATCCTGAATATTTCGGATTTCATTGCCGTTTACATGTGTGACGATTTCATTGCGAACATGCTGATAGCCGATATTAACAGTGTCCGGCAGGATTCCGGCAAGAATTACGATCCGGTCCCCGGGCTGTTCGGGGGCTGACCGGATTGTTTCGTAGTAATAGGCCAGCCTTGGCCCCACGCGACTCTCCCAGTCGCCTCCATGGGCGCGCAGGTAGCGTCCTGACAGCTCGCGCATGATGAGGCCTCCCGACGCGATATAGTCGTTCATTTGTGCCTCATGGTCCTCAGGGATAAGTGACATGCTGTCCTTCCATGGGCTGAGAGGAATTGTCAGTTCGATTTCCTTCTTGTCGCGGAAAACCGTCATTTCAATGGACTCGCCCGCGGACCTGCGCCCGTTGATGAGGTACGGGAACAGCAGGCGTCCGTGCGTCTGGTCCTTGTAGTAGCCAAGGCTGTCCACCTTCGATCCGTCAATGGAGAGGATGACATCGCTGGGCTTGAGCTTCTCGTCTGAGCCGGAGCCTGGAATCGTAGAGAGGATTTCGATTCCCTGCTCCTGGTCCTTCGGAAGGCCGAGAAACTTTCGCTTGGCCGGATCTACGAGCTTGGCCCAGTAAAATCCCGCGGATGGAAATCCGGAATAGGGAGGTTCTTTGGCGTCATTAAGGAACCTTCTTATGACCGGTGCGGGGATCATAAGGCATTCTCGGTCTGAGCGTTTGTGGTTGATGGTGATTCCGGCAAGTTTGCCGTCAGAAAACACAGGTGCGCCCTGGTTGTAGACGGCGGGTTCCGTGAGGAGTTTGCAGGAGAGCATGAGAAACGAAGCGGATGACACCCTGGACATGGATACCTGAATCACGGTTCCGTCGCAGGTTTGTATTGCCGACGTGTCGTCTGTCTGGCAGATGGTTGTCTTTGCGTCCATAGGAAGCGCATCGGCAAGCGGCAGCTCAGCCTGGGGCAGCGTTTCCGCCTCGTCGAGGAGCTCGATAAGCGCGAGATTCGACTGTATGTCTACCAGCATGCTGCGTCCGCGAAGCTTCTTTTCGCTCCTAGGCAGGTTGATCTCTATGACTTTGCTGTTTCTGACCAGGGTCTCGGTTGTAAGGATGATGTTTTTCCTGACAACTACGCCGTAGCCGTTGCGCTTTCCCGGCCTTGCCTTTTGCCAGGGCAGGAAGGGGTCGGTTTCATGGCGCGTCACGCTTATTTCAACCAGGCGCTTGGAGTTTGGGTTTTCATTGCTGGCCGTGGCCGATGAGGCAAGAGCGGCCACGAGCAGGGCTGCTGTAAATAAGCGACGCGTCATTACTTGAAATACTCCTTCTTCATTATGCCGTATGAAGAAAGGATCTCCGAGTCGGCCTCGTCGGCCCTTCCTGCTTCCATGACCAGCTTGTCTTCGATGCCCTCGAACTTGATCGTGTGGAAGCCTTCATGCGGCTTTGTGAAGGCCTCCTTGACGTCTTCCAGCTTCGAGATCTTCTTGCCGTTTACTTCTGAGACTATCCCGTTCATGAACGTGTCCGCGTACGCGTTTACCGCGTGGGACAGGCGCCGCATCATTACCACGAACTCCTCGCGCCCTGTCGCCAGGTCATCGATCTTTGCGAAGTTGGAGAAGTAGAAGAGCTGGCTCCTGTTCGGCACGCTCGAATGCCGGACGGTATAAAGCAGGGCCCTGTTTACGGGTGCAAATACTAGTCCGGCCATTATGAAATATTCAGGCTTTTCGTCATAGACGTTCCTGTACATGAAGGGGTCAGCAGGGTTGTCGAACTTGACGTGCACGTTTGTGTACGCCCCTTCACGCATGATCCTGAAGTCGACGGCCTCGCCCCATTGCTTTCTTTCCATGAGTTCCGCGAAGATTACGGTGTTTCCGTCAAGCGCTATGCTGCCGTCATTCTCAATGTTGTATCCGTCGATACTGAGCAGGATGTCGCCAGGCTTGATGCGGTCCTTTGCGGACCCGTAAGGATCGACGTAGTTGACGACGATACCGGAATCCTCCACGTCCATCTTGTATGCCTTGCGCAGGCCGGTATTGTGCCCCTCGATAAAGTCCACTCCCAGCTCCGGATAGCCGTTGTATTTGCCGTCACTGACGTCTTTGAGGAAATGCTCGATGACGGGCAGGGGGATTCCGTAGCCGATGTTGTCGCCGCTTCTCAATCCCTGAAAGGCAACGGCCGCTACCTTGCCGTCATAAAATATGGGTCCGCCCGAGTTTCCGGGATTGATCGCCGCGTCTACCTGCATTACCAGGTGTTCGTCCAGCCCGCTGTGCGAGTAGACGTCGAAATCGATTCTTGATACCACGCCGCGCGTTATAGACACGCGCTGTCCGCCCATCGGGTATCCGACCACGTATACATCGTCGTTCAGGGAGGGTATTTCGGAAGCCAGTGATACGGGCTTCATGCCCTCGAAGAAGAGCTCATCTTCGACTTCAAGCATAGCCAGGTCACAGTCGTGGGCTATGAAGGCCACTTTCGCTATGTACTTCTTTGGATCGCCGTCTTTCTGGACCTGGATGAAACGGGCGTTGGACACTACGTGCGCGTTTGAGAGTATGCGTTTCCCTTCGATGAGGAAGCCGGTCCCTGAGCCGCCGCGCGGCCGTCCTGACTGCCAGGGCATCTGGTAGTCTTCGCTCTGGCTGGAAACATGTATCTTGACCACGCCCAGCCGGGCATTATCAATGCCGTTCGCGGTTACCTTGCCGGGTGTTACGCACGCCTGGAGAGCCAGGCAGGCTAGGGCGAGGGCTGCCAGCAGAATGGACCTGGAGTGCCTCAAAACGGGATACCGAGCCAAATGGCGTATTCGAGGTTGCTTGTGTCAAAATCCCCGATATTGCCCAGTTCATCGAAAACATATATCGCGCGTGCCTCAAGAGTGCCGCTTCCGATCCCGGGCAGGCCGAACCCCAGCAGGGCCTGCCAAAAGAAGTCCCGCCAGCCGCCATTTGTATCGGAGCTGACATAGGTCCGGGCGCCGCCTATTCCAACGCGCCAGGCGTTTTCGGAAAGCATGAGGTTGATTTCCGGCGTAATCGCGTAATCTGCGTCGGGCATGGACCCGATTTCAGGTGTGTAAAGTATTGCTGCCTGCCAATATCCGCCGGCGTCTATTGCGCTTAAAGAAAGGCCGTACGACAGTTCGTCGCCGAGCGATATGTCAGGGAAGTCGGGCTGTTCAGCATGCTGCCTGATGCCGAACCCCCATGTCTTAACCGCCGGCTGGGCGAGTGAAACCTGGCCAAAGCATAAAGCAGTGAGCGCGAGAGTGCAGAGGAATTTTGTTTTCATTGCGGTAATTTAGTTGCAATGCCGATCATGAGCAAGCCGAATCTGTGGCTTACGGCTGTTGCGAAGGCAGCCGGCGCTGCCTTACGGCCTCATAAAGAAGAATCGTTGCGGCGGAGGCGACGTTGAGTGAGTCGGCCTGCCCAAGCATCGGAATCTTGACCTGTATGTCACAGTTCTTGAGCCATGTCTCGCTGAGGCCATATTGCTCCGTGCCGAGGACAAGCGCCAGCGGGCGGGACATGTCCGCGTCAGTCTAGAGTGTGTCTGTGTGCGGCGTGGCGGATGCTATGGCAATGCCGTTCTTTTGAAGGAAGGCGATTGCCTCATCCGTGCTGCACTCAACTGTCTTTACGGAGAATATGGTTCCTGTGCTGGCCCTGATGACATTCGGATTGTTGATGTCGGTACACCTGTCGCAGACTATGACTGCATCAACTCCGGCGGCGTCTGAGGAACGCAGAATGGTTCCGAGGTTGCCCGGCTTTTCAATGGATTCAGCCACGATCAGCAGCGCTGGACTTCCCAGTTCGATATCGGTCAGGGAATGCCTGATCTGGGGTGCTACAGCCAGCAGGCCGTCCGGACGGTCTCTGTAAGCCATCTTCTTGAATACCTGTTCCGTGCAGGGGAGTATTTCAGCTCCGCTGTCAGAGCAGCGGGATATGAGCGCCTCTTCATTTGTGCCCAGAAACAGGTCCCTGCAGATATACAGCTGTTCGAGGATGTGCCCGCTTTCCACTGCCCTCAGCAGTTCCCGGTAGCCTTCGATCAGCATCAGGTTCATCTCATCCCTGTGGCTTCTCTGGCGCAGTTTCACGCAGCGCTTAATGCCCGGGTTCTGAAGGCTGGTGATCGTGGGGCCGACCGAGGTCATGAATTGGTGGAGATATGAGTAATGTATGCCTCTCCGGTCTGGACGAACGTTTCAGTATTGGTAGTGCCGCTCGATCCTTCGATCGTGGAGGATACGGTCAGTACCTGTATGGCTGAATTGCTCGTTCCCGGGTCATACATGCTTCTGTAGACGACTTTTGATCCGCGACGTGTGTCGAGGCGTCCCAGAGTCTCGTTCTGAAGGCTCCATTCGTAATCAAATCCGCCCGAAGCCCTGAACTCCACGGCCTGCCCGATCTTGATGGTCGCTGAGGAAGGCGTGATTTCGGGAGACTTGGCAGCCGAAGTCGTTTCGCACCCGTTCAGGAGGAAAGCGAAGCATGCCCCCAAGGTGCCGATAAATAGTGCAAAAAGGAGCTTTTTCATGAGGACAAAATACCTCAGAGTGAAATTGATTGTCAAACGGGAATGGGTTATGTTTTTTCGAGTGTGTAATTTCGAGTCAATAGCGGGTGTTATGAATAGATGGATTTTACTTTCTGCGTTGCTGTGTTTTGCCGCCGGCAGTGTGCGTGCCCAGCAGAAGGGCGAGTATCTTCTCGACGGCGTGGCCGCTGTGGTAAATGAGCATGTTGTAACGGTTGGAGACATCATGTCCTCCATCGATCCCCTGCGTCACCGCTTGGCCTCCGCCGGCAGCAGTGCTGACCAGAAGAAGGAGGTCCGCGCCCTTTACGAGAGCGCGTTGGAATCGCTGGTGGAGAAGTTTCTTATATTGGACAGCGAAGAAAGTTCGCGCATTCAGATTCCTGAGTGGTATGTCGATCGGCGTGTTGATGAAATAATCAAGGAGTCTTTTGCGGGCGACAGGACGCGCTTCATGAATATCCTGGCCCGGGACAGGCAGACTTTTGAGCAGTGGCGCAGCGAGCTGAAAGACCATATTGTGATTTCGAGTGTTCGAGGCATGAAGATAGACAGCAACGTCTCCGTTTCACCGTCTGAAGTGCTTGCATTCTACAAGAAAGAAAAGGGACGGTTTGTAGTCCCAAGCAGAATCAAGGTCAGTATGATCGTCCTCGACAAGGCGCAGAAAGCAGACGATCCGGCGGCCCTGGCGGAGATGCTGAAGAAGCGGATCGAAAAGGGAGAGGACTTTGCCGGGCTCGCCAGGAAATATTCGTCGGGCACTTATGCCCAGAACGGCGGGGACTGGGGATGGATTGAGCCTGACATCCTGCGGAAGGACATTAGAGAGGCCGCTGATGCCATGGAAGTGGGAGAAGTGGGTGTTGTTGAAGGCAAGGGTGAGGTCTATATCTTCAGGGTCGAGGACAGGAAGGATGCCGTGAAGAAGGAGTTTGCCGATGTTCAACCGCTGGTTGAGAGGGAGCTGAAGAGGCAGAAGGCCAGCGCAGAGGCCAAGGCGTGGATAGAATTGTTGAAGAAGAGCGCTTACATAAAAATCAATGACGTAAGCCTCGATTGATGCGGACATGAATCTTTGCAGCCTCAAAGATGTCCGAACCGAATTGAACCGGATAGGCCTCAAACCCAGCAGACGGTTCGGGCAGAACTTCCTCGTAGACCGCAATATCCTCGGAATCATTCTTGACGCGGCCGACGTGGCTAACGGTGACAGGATCCTTGAGGTGGGGCCCGGCCTTGGCGTTCTCACGGTACCGTTGGCTGAGCGCGCGGGCCATCTGGTCTGCGTGGAGAAGGACTTCAAGCTCACGGACCGCCTGCGGGAGGTCTTTGCCGGTACGCCCAATGTCGAAATAGTGGGCTCTGATATCATGCGCGTTGATTTCTGTGCACTGGACGTAAACAAGTGTGTATCGAACCTGCCTTACTCATGCGGCAGCCGTTTTCTGGTTGATATGGTATCTTGCGGGATTGCTGACCTGATTGTCGTGATGGTCCAGGACGAAGTGGCCAGAAAGATCTGCGCAAAGCCGGGCACCCGTGATTTCAGCCTGATGGGCCTCCTGATGCAGACGGACCACGAGGTAGAACTTGTAAAGACCGTATCGCCGGGCTGTTTCTGGCCGAGGCCGGAGGTAGATTCGTGCATTGTTCGCCTCAGGCGGCGGGCAGAAGGCGGGCTGACCGAAGTGGAGAAGATATTCCTTAGGAAGTTCGCCAAGGGCGCATTCTCGCAGCGCCGCAAGAAGATAGGTATGCTCCTCAGGAAGAGGGCGGGAAACAAGCCGGGCGCATCCCAGGCCGTGGCGCATCTCGAAGGGATGAGGCCCGAGGAGCTCTCCATGGAAGATTGGCGCCACATAGCCAGAACCCTTTGCGGGCGCTGATATTTCCATTGATTGACCGAGCCCTGTCGTGTAGTTTTTCAGGGCTTTTCTGAAGAGGTAGGGGCAAAATGTACAAAGCAGTATCAAATAGAGCGGATTTTCCCGCTGTTGAGGCAGAGGTTCTTGCTTACTGGCAGGAAGCAGGGGTTTTCGAAAAGAGCGTGGACAAGTCGCGTTGTGACGGCGAGTTTGTGTTTTATGACGGGCCGCCCTTTGCCACCGGCTTGCCGCATTACGGGCACCTTCTCGCAGGTACTATCAAGGACATCGTTCCCCGGTACCAGGCCATGAAGGGCAAGTATGTAGAGCGCCGTTTCGGCTGGGACTGCCATGGGCTGCCCGTTGAGTATGAAGTTGAGCAGGACCTTGAGATCAGCGGTAAGACAGACATCGAGAAGATGGGCGTTGATGTCTTCAACGAGAAGTGCCGGGGCATAGTCCTGCGTTATACGAGTGAATGGCGCGCTGTCGTTACCCGGATGGGGCGCTGGGTAGACTTCGACAACGATTACAAGACCATGGAGCCTCGCTACATGGAATCCATATGGTGGGTCTTCAAGTCCCTCTGGGACAAAGGCCTTATCTACGAGGGAAGCAAGATCCTGCCTTACTGCCCGCGCTGTTCGACGCCGCTCTCGAATTTCGAAACTAACCAGGGTTACGAGGAAGTCACTGATCCGGCTATTACGGTAAAGTTTGAACTGACTGACGAGGAGGGCGGCGCGATCCTGGCATGGACAACTACCCCATGGACGCTTCCGTCCAACATGGCTTTGGCCGTCGGGGAAAACATAGAATACGCGAAAGTTGTAGAGAATGGCGCTGTTTACTACATGGCAGCCGCGCGTATGGGCGATTTCTATAAGTCAGAGGATGACTATGAGTCCGTAAGCTATCTGAGCGGTAAAGACCTGGTGGGGCGGACCTACAAGCCTCTGTTTCCGTTCTTCGCGGATCGTTCGTCTGATGGCGCTTTCAGGATAGTCGCGGGAGATTTTGTTTCTACGGAGGATGGTACGGGTGTTGTACATATCGCGCCGGGTTTCGGTGAGGATGACCATGCGCTGGGGGTGCGGGAGGGGATTCCTGTAGTTTGTCCGGTTGATGACGAGGGCAGGTTTACTTCAGAGGTAGCAGATTATCAGGGCAGGGAGGTAAAGGAAGCGGATGCGGACATAATCAGGAGGCTTAAGACCGAGGGCAAGCTGGTCCACAGGTCGACTCTTGTTCACAGTTACCCTCACTGCTGGCGCTGCGACAAGCCGTTGATCTATCGCGCGATATCCACCTGGTTTGTGGCGGTAGAGAAGATCAAGGACAGGCTGGTTGAGGCTAACCGCGAGATTCGCTGGGTGCCGTCCCACATTCAGGAAGGACGTTTCGGCAAATGGCTGGAGGGCGCGCGTGACTGGGCAATTTCCAGAAACCGGTATTGGGGCACTCCTTTGCCTATATGGGTGAGTGAAGACGGCGAAGAGCGGGTTTGCATAGGCTCTATAGAGGAGCTGGAGAAACTTTCGGGTGTGAAGGTGGATGATCTCCACAAGCATTTTGTAGACTCTATTGAGATACCTTCGAGCATGGGCAAGGGCAAGCTCCGCAGGATCCCGGAAGTGCTTGACTGCTGGTTTGAAAGCGGGTCGATGCCCTACGCGCAGGCCCATTACCCTTTTGAGAACAGGGAGCATTTCGAGAGCCACTTCCCTGCGGACTTCATAGCGGAAGGCCTCGACCAGACGCGCGGCTGGTTCTATACCCTTATGGTCCTGTCCGTAGCGCTCTTCGACAGGCCGGCATTCAGGAACGTGATCGTCAACGGCATGATCCTGGCTGAGGACGGCCGTAAGATGAGCAAGAGGCTCAAGAACTATCCCGACCCCGTTTACATGCTCGACACATACGGAGCGGATGCCCTTCGGCTTTACATGATGAATTCGCCTGTGGTCCGCGCTGAGGACCTGTGTTTCTCAGAGGAAGGCGTGAAACACCTCGTACGCCACATACTCATTCCTCTGTGGAACGCTTACAGCTTCTTTGTGACGTATGCGAACATAGACGACTGGGACGCCGGGAAGGCATGTGACGAGCCCAGCGACGTGCTGCTGGACAGGTGGGTGCTGAGCGCGCTTGAGAGCCTTTGCGAAAAAGTCTCTTCTGCGATGGACTCCTATGACCTTCAGGGCTCGGTGCGGCCCTTTCTCGTGTTTATTGATCAGCTGACGAACTGGTACATTCGAAGGAGCCGCAGGCGCTTCTGGAAGTCGCAGGACGATGAAGACAAGATGCAGGCCTACACTACGCTTCATCACGTGCTCCTGAAGTTTGCGAAGATTGTAGCTCCTTTCATTCCTCTTACCGCAGAGAGCATATACAGGAACCTGCGAAGCGAGGGCATGGAGGAGTCTGTGCACCTCTGCCGATTCCCTGAGGCAGACGGCGGGATGAGGGATTCAGCCCTTGAAGAAAAGATGGATTACATAATCAGGATCGTAAAGATGGGGCGTCAGCTGAGGGCCGACAACAACCTCAAGGTGCGCCAGCCGCTCTCGACTATACATGTTGTATGTCGAGACAGCAGCGTGCGCGATGCCGCGCTTGAAATGAAATCCATCGTCCTTGAGGAGCTGAATGTGAAGGAGCTCGTTGTCGGAGAGCGCGAGACAGAGATGGCGCACCTTTCCGCTAAGGCGAACTTCAAGCAGCTCGGTCCAAGGTTCGGCAAAGATGTAGGAAAGGTTGCCAAGCTTGTCGCCGGGCTCGATGAGGGCAAGGTGGAGCTGCTTGCCGCGGGCGAGAGCGTGACTCTGGAAATAGACGGCGAGTCCGCCACGCTTGAATCCGGCGATGTCGTAGTAACAAGAACTCCGCGCGAGGACATGGTCGTTGCCGCAGAAGGAGACGTCGTAGTTGCCATTGAGACGCAGCTCTCTCCCGACCTGGTGGCCGAGGGCCTGGCGCGGGAGTTCGTCAACAAAGTGCAGAACATGAGGAAGACGTCCGGTTTTGAGGTAGAGGACAGGATCGAAGTTCTGTACAGATCTGACGAGGACCTGGCGGAGGCCATAGAGAAGCATGCGGCCTATGTCGGCTCCGAGACCCTTTGCGTGTCTTGCGAAAGGACTGCGGACAGTGATGAAATGCAGGAGTGGGACGTGAACGGGCACGCCTGCAGTATTGCTGTAAAGAAGGCGCAATCCTGATGACACGACCCCGCAAGCCACCGGCAAAGCCACGCATAGTGGACGGCGGAGCAATATCCGGCGGAGGTACTTTCGGCGGGATGACCCTCGACCAGCTCCTCGAGAATTATGAATCTATAACTAACACGGGCGCGATCTTCTACCCGGTCGTATATCACTTTGTAGGCGAGCTTGGCAGGGGGAGGCAGGGCCGGATTTTCCTGGCAATGAGGCAGGGCGCGCGAGGCTGCGTGACGGAGCACGCGATCAAGGTGTTTGACCCTTCGATCTACCGTAATGCTAAGGAATACTGGACGGACATGGGCAGGATTGCATACCAGATCTCGCAACTGGACAGGCTGCGGAGTCCCCACCTCGTGTCGCACTACACTTACGAGGAAACTTACGGAATCGGGTATGTTCAGCTTGAGGCCATCGACGGGTTCGGCTTGCGCCGACTGGTAAGGCGGGACGAGTTTGACAAGGTTGAGAACTTCGATGATCCCGACAGCTGGAGTGCGGCAACAGCAGGTGTCTTTCGGAAATATGAGGGGAACCTGTGCCTGAAGCCAGGTGTAGTGGTATACATTCTCAGGGGCGTTCTCAAGGGGTTGGAGCGCCTTCATGCTGCCAACTTCCTTCATTGCGATGTTAAGCCGGCGAACATAATGGTAGACAGGCTGGGGACAGTGAAAGTGGTGGATTTCGGCCGGGCGGTAATAGCCGGGGAAAAGCTGACCTTTCTTCTCGGTTCGCCGATGTATATGGCGCCGGAAATGCACAGGAGGCAGATATGCGACGCGCAGGCCGACATGTTCAGCCTTGGTCTGGTAGCTTTGGAAATGCTGCGCGGAAAGCCGCTGGCCGAGGACACCGTGACCGAAAAGGAGCTTCTGGAGATCAAGCTCAGCCTTAAGGACCGGCTTGAAGACCTGCTTCCGGGCGACGTCCTGGAGAATGAGCACCTCGTTTCAATCATAAAAAAGTTTCTTGAACCTGAGCCCGGGATGCGCCACGACACGGCCAAGGACGCCGACGTTGGTGAGGACGGACTTAGGCAGGTTGACAAGCAGATGGAGCATGATCAGGAAACAGACTACTCGCGCGATCTCTCCGAGTACCTTGCCAAACACGTGAACGAGCACACGGGCCGGGTCGATATTGTCTTTGATGACTGAGTCGGGCCCGAAGATGCCGATTAAGTGTCCAGTGCGCCCCTGACTGCGGATGCCACGTCACCAACCGCAAAAGGCTTGCTGATCAGTGTGTCGGTGGCCGCAAGGAGATTGGACTCAACAAGGTGCTCCAGCGGATAGGCGGAGGCGAATATGATCTTTGTGCCTCCCTTGATGGCCTTCATTTTTTCGGACATCTCCTTGCCGTTCATGTGCGGCATAATAAGATCGGTAATAACGAGATCGATATTGCCCTGTTTCTCCTTGAAGCTGCTTATTGCCGCCCTTGCGTCATCTACCTCGAAAACTGAGTAGCCGAGGAGCTTGAGCTGTGAAACAAGTGCCCGCCTGAAAACAATGTTGTCTTCTACGATCATAATGCTCTCTTTTCCTCGCGGCAGCTGGCTGTCCGGCGGTGATGCCGTGGAGCTTTCAGCCATAGGCAGGTAGACCCTGAATGTGGTCCCATATCCGGGATTCGAGTAAACATCCACGCAGCCCCCGTGCTTCTGGGCGATGGCGTAGACGGTCGACAAGCCCAATCCCGTGCTCTTCGTTCTTCCCTTCGTCGTGAAGAACGGCTCGAAAACATGCGATTGGATATCCAGCGGCATTCCGCATCCGGAATCCGTCACGGATATTTCCGCCATGTCCCCAAATACGGGTGAAGCTGCATGATGTGATGAGCCTATCTGGAAGGCCTCTTCTTTTGTGAGCCTGATGATCTTTGTTGTTATTGTCAGGCTTCCGCCGTCCGGCATGGCGTCATTCGCATTCACTGAAAGATGAATGAGGATCTGTTCAATTTGTGATGGATCGATCTTGACGAATATAGGCTGCTGGCACGGGTTGATGTTCAGGTTGGTTCTGGACCCGACCATCCTCTGGATCATCGTGTCTATGCCTGAAATTACCTTGTTGAGGTTCATGACACGCGGCGAGATCTGGTGGCTGTGTGAGAAGGCCAGCAGCTGGCTTGTGAGGGATGAGGTCTTCTCGGAAGCCGCTACAACCTGGTCGAGCAGCTCGTGGACCTCGGCCTGGTCTTCGGGGATCCGCTTCTTTGCCATCTGTGCCGAGTTCAGGATAATTACAAGCGAGTTGGTAAAGTCGTGTGCGATCCCGCCTGCCAGCCTTCCAATCGCCTCCATCTTCTGTGACTCTCTGAGCTGCGACTCAAGTGCTACTTCCTGGGTTATATCCCGTTTCACGGCCACATAATGGCCGACTCTCCCCTCGCTGTTCATTACCGGTGATATGACCGCGTTCTCGTCGAAGAGCGTACCGTCCTTCTTCCGGTTCGTGAAGCGCCCGCGCCACGTATTGCCGGAGCGGAGAGTGGACCACAGATCGTCGTAGAACTTCTCGTCGTGCTTTCCGCTTTTCAGCACCGACGTGTTCTTTCCGATGATTTCATCTTTTGCGAAGCCGGTCATGGTTTCGAAGAAAGGATTCACGTATTCGATTACGCCGCGGCTGTCTGTGATGATTATGGACTCATCGGCCTGGTTCACAGCCGCAGCCAGCTGCTGGAGCTCCTCCTCGTACTCGCGCACGGTTCTTATGTCACGAATTACGCCCTGTTCTCTCAGGAACTTCCCATTATCGTCATAAACCATTCTTGAGTTCATCGAGATCCAGACGGGCTCGCCGTCGAAGTTGCACAGCCGAATCCTCATGTTGTGAGGTTTCTGTCCCTGCCTGGCAACGGTCTGCTCGAAGGTGTCCCTGACGATGGACTTGTCGTCTGGATGCACGAAGTCCACAAAATGGCGGCCAATGATCTGGCCAGACCTGAATCCAAGCAATTTCGCGGCAGATTCGTTTATGCTTGAGAACAGTCCGTGGGCATCAAGCGAATAGATGATGTCCGGCACGCTGTCAATCGTTTCACGAAGGCGCCTCTCGCTGCTGACAATGGCTCCTTCGAGTGCCATCTGCCTGCATGCAAGGGCGTAGGCCATTGAGATTGCCAGAATCGCGAAAGAGTACTCGATCAGGTAAAAAAAGTTGTAGACGCCGTTGGCCACCAGGCTGTCATTAATCATCGCAAGCGATATGACCAGGAACCCGATGATTACCGCGCCAGAAGCTGTATCAGGATGCCTCAGCAGATGTTTGAGAAGGGAAGAGAAGACGTAGATGATAGCGATGACACCTATGACACCATGCAGCGAGACTGCCAGCCCCGGCTTCATTTCGTTGTACACGGCCAGCGTACGGCCGAACAGAGCCACATTAGTCACGAGCGGCTCGGAGGTGAATGTCAGGTCGGATCTGTCGATCAAAAAGATGAGGGCCTGCGCAATGTATGTCAGGGAGAAGACCACGTCCAGCCTCCTGGAGCTGCGGCGCACAAACTCAGACACGAACCATATGACGAAAATTCCGAGCAGTGAAAGAGATACGAGCTGGTTCCTCTGCCAGATCACGGACTGATCGGGGCTTTGAGAAGTGTATACGCCAACGCAGAAAAGATCGTAGAAGGCAATCGTAAGGCAGCACAGTGCAAATGGGAGATGTCCCGAGGGGGCGGGCTTAGACTTTGATTTCGAATGCAGAAAAAGGTGATAAACTCCCGAGTAGAGAGCTATCCCCGCCGGGATTAGAACTAGCGCAGCCTGTATGGTCATCTATACTCGAGCTTACAATTGCGGCGGTGCAATAATTAGTCAAAAAAATATGCTTTATGTGACAATCAATCAATGGTTTTCTTTGATTTACGTAATATTTTCCAGAGAGGTCGCAATTGAGCAGTCTTATTTCAGGAGTCCAGCCTAAGACGGATCTTGTGCCAGAGTTGAAGATCATAGGCGGTATAGGGGGTGTTAACCGAGTAGCGATGAGGTTCTGGGAAGCGCTTCTTTCCGAGGTCCTGGCGTGTTTTCCACGAGCTGCAAGGGCTGTCTTCTCTGGTGGCGTTGAAGGCGTGATGGATCCTTCCCGTCTTGATCCGTGTTTGCTGGATGAAGATGCATTCTATGCCCCGGAGAAGACATTCAGGGATCTGTTTCGAGATGTAATTCTGGAGGCGGAGTTCTACGGACCTCCCGCGCCGATTCTCTGCGCTATTTATGATGACGGCGGAGCCATTGCTGAGGGCCTGCCGCTGGAAACCGACTGTGCAGATGCGGGGCTCTTGCCTTTCCTGACGGGGTGGCTGCTGGCCGCATGCGGCATTCCTCTAAACGCGCTTCGAGGAAGCGAATTCGGAGGGGAGCTTCGAGTGCATATAACTGAGTCCGGGGAGGGGAGGGAGGTTACTGTCCCGACTGCCCTGAGTATTGCGGAAATGAGTGAAGGTCTTCACCATTGGCAGCTTGCGGTAGACCTTGCCTCCTGTGCGGGAGAGGACTAGAGGAAGCTTACGCCGCGCGGCATCGGATCGATGCCAAACACTTTTGCCAGAGACTGCGCAATATCGAAGAACCCGTTCCTGATGCCGAGAGACTGTCCTTCCATTCCGGGCGCTTTTACGACGAGCGGCACATACTCGCGAGTGTGGTCTGTTCCTTTGAATGTTGGGTCGTTCCCGTGATCAGCGGTTACCATCAGGATGTCTTCATCATCGAGGCACGGCAGCAGATCTGCCAGAAAGCTGTCGGTGTCCGCTAAAGCGGCGGCATATCCGGCGGTGTCGCGCCGATGTCCGTAAAGCATGTCGAAGTCGATGAAGTTCGCGAACACAAATGAGTTTGGAAGCGCCTTTTCTGCCAGTATTTTCACGTGCGCCTGGGCGTCCCGCGTGTTTTCGACATGCCGGGCTTCCGTAATGCCTTTGCCGTCGAAGATGTCATCGAGTTTCCCCACCGTTACAACATTGGCACCGGCTTCGGCCAGATGCTCCATGACGGTGTGTTCCGGCAGCGGGTAGGAGAAATCTTTGCGGTTTTCCGTCCTGGTATAAGATCCGGCTTTTTCCCCTACGAATGGGCGCGCAATGACCCGGCCAATCCTGTAAGGGTTGGCGAGGGCCCTGACCATTCGGCAGATGGAATAAAGCTCGGTCAGGGGTACTACCTCTTCGTGGGCTGCTATCTGCAGGACTGAATCGGCGCTCGTGTAGACAATCAGCTTGCCGGTGTGTCTATGTTCATCGCCGAGCTCCTGAATTATGGCAGTACCGCTTGCCGCTATGTTTCCCAGAATAGCGCGGCCCGAATTTGTGGATATGTCGTCCGTCAGTTCTTTCGGAAAGGAGGGGTATTCTCCAGGAAACAGCTTGAAACCGCGCGACATCTCTATCCCCATCATTTCCCAGTGCCCGGTAGTAGTGTCCTTGCCTTGAGAGGCTTCCCTCATGGCTCCGAAAGCGCACGATGGCGAGCTGCACGGCTCGACGCCGAGAATGGGTTTTCCTTGAGGAATGAGCCCTGGGATATTGCCGAGCCCCATCTTTCGAAACGTGGGCAAATCGAGCCCGCCTACAGCATGCGACAGGTTGCCCAGGGTGTTGGCTCCTTCGTCGCCGTAGTCTGCCGCGTCAGGAGCGGCCCCAATGCCAACTGAATCCAGCACTATCACAAACGCTCGCATCGTCCACTTATTAAACCAAAAAGCGGCCGTGTGAAAAAGTCATTTGTTCGAGAGGGCTTTGGGGAGGCCCGGGAATCCCTGCATTGCAATCTGGACAAATGGGCAAGGCGGCAGGAAGATATACATGAGGGGATGAATATGCGGACAGCCCAATACTGGAAGAATTGTGGAGATGATGCGGTAAGGTGCGAACTCTGCCCCAACTATTGCGTGATTCGGAACGGTCATGGCGGATCATGCGGAGTGAGGTACAACAGGGACGGTACACTTTACGCGGACGGATACGGGCGGATATCTTCCAGCAATGTAGACCCGATTGAGAAGAAACCCCTCTACCACTTCAGGCCTGGAACAGATATATTCAGCGTAGGAGGGTGGGGGTGCAATCTTCATTGCAGCTTTTGTCAGAACTGGTCAATTTCCCAGGACTTCATTCGCGATGGCGCTGCGTACAGTCCCGAGCAGATTGTCGCCGGGGCAGAGCGGGCCGGCACCTCTGCCGTCGCATACACATACAACGAGCCTCTCATCTCGGTTGAGTTTGTGCTCGCTTGCAGCGCTTTGGCACGAGAGCGGGGCTTGCAGAATGTTGCGGTAACGAACGGGTATGTCAGCTCTGAGGCGCGTGAGGAGATAGTCGGGGCTATCGACGCCTTCAATGTCGACATAAAGAGCATGGATGATGATTTCTACAGAAGAAACTGTGGTGGAAAGCTTCGGCCGATACTGGAGTTCTGCGAGTCTGTCCGCGGGGCTGGGAAGCACCTGGAAATCACGAACCTAATCATACCTGGCGAGAATGATTCACCAGCGACCATCACAGAACTGGTAGATTGGATTGCGGACAGTCTGGGGAGCGATGTCCCGCTCCATTTCAGCGCATACAGGCCTCAGTACAAGATGACAAACAAGGCGACAGATGTTTCGGTGCTCAGGCGCGCGCATGATGCTGCGGCCTGCAAGCTGCATTACGTGTATCTCGGTAACGTCGTTACGTCTTGCGGCCAGGACACCGCGTGTCCCGGGTGCGGCGAGTGTGTGATTTCCCGCACTGGATATGCAACCACTGTGAGTGGTGTTGTTGACGAAACGTGCAGGTTCTGCGGGATACGGCTTCCCGGGTTTTGCTGGTAGAGGCGTCTACTCTTCTCCCAGATCACCATCTTCTTCTTCGAGGGGTCCCGCTTCCGCGCTGATCTCGACCATGCTGGCCAGGAGGGCGTTCTGCATTTCATCAAAGAGGATGGACGACCTGTACCGCGAGACGGCCGATATCAGCTGTGGCTTCAGCAGCTCGGCTGACAGGAGGTCTCCGGCCTCTCGCGTCCTCACGTGTACCAGCACGTACCCATCGGAAGTGGGTATAAGTTCTGAGGTCTCGCCCTTGTCCAGGGATATGACCGAAGGAACCAGTACTTCTGAGTATTCGATCTCGTTTGTCATATCGGAGTAGACAGAAAACGGTGGAGCGGTAATGACTTCAATGTCCTCGTCTTCAACCACTTCCCGGAAGGACTTTCCTTTGCCTGTTTCAGCCAGGATCTTTTCCCTCAGGTCATGGGCCTGCTCGTCGAACATCTTTGATGCTTTCCTTCGTTTGGCAAAAGATTCGACCTCGGCCTTTACCTCTTCCAGCTCCGGCAGGCGGGAGTCAATCTTATCGCCGGCAACCAATACGTAGACGTTGCTTGTCCCGACTACCGCATCGCTTATGCTTCTCTCGGGGTCCGACGGAACGAGCGCAAAAGCTGCCCTGTTGAAGTCATATCCGGCATCGACTCCTTCCACGTTCTCGAACATGGAAAAGAAAGGGGAGGTCTGCATGGTCATGCCCCGCTCCCCGAGTACGCTTTCGAGCGAAGCCGCCGTGCCGTCGCGCTCCGGCATGAGGTCCATGACAAATTCAGTAGCATCATCCTTTGCCAAATAAGAGGCTTCATCCCATATCAGCGCCGATGTTATTTCGTCCGCGACGTTGGTGAATGCGATGGTCACGAGCACATCGTTCGTATCTCGTGAGGAATAGTCGGAAATGTTTGTTTCGTAGTATTCCAGCGCATCCTGTTCGGTTACCGATACCTGCGAAGTGTAGTCGGCGATTGGGAATCGCGCGTACTGCACGCTCATCTTTTCAGGTACGCGGAACAGGTCGATGCTGTCTTCGAAATAGTCCTGGATTTCATCTTCTGATATCTTCACCTTCTTTATATCCAAGGCGTTGGTAACGAAAGCATAGTCGACTTCAACCACGTCGGTGAGCCGCTCAAGTTTCGTGGCGAGCTCGGAGGGGGGCGTGAGTATCATTGCCGCCGTGAGCACTTGCATCCGGTTGAGGACAATCTCCTGGGCCATGTACTCCTCCATGATCTCGGTGCTGACTCCGAGTTCCTGCCGGATGATTGCCTGATATTTCTGGTGATCAAAAGAGCCGTCAGTCTGGAAGCGCGGGTCTCCCGCAACGATAGCGTCGATTTCCTGCTGTGTGCATGTAACGCCCAGCTTCTCCGCATACTTAAGGGTTGCAATCCGTTTCCAGGCGGCCTTTTCGAGCTCTTCCAGCTCAGATTCCGAGAGGCGGCCCTGGCTCCGGAGTCCTATTGCAAAGAGCTTTGCCTTGTTGAGTTCAGTGCGGCTGACTTGTACTCCGTCCACTGTTCCGGCTCCATCGGCAGCGTTCTTGGAGCAGCCTCCAAGCTCCAGTGAGCCTCCGACAAAGAAAAGGCAAATAACGATTGCGAAGAATCCCCACAGGAACTTATTGCGGATCATTCTGTTGAACTTGGATATCAGCATGGTTTCCTCCAAAACAAAAACATCCCGGGATATTACCGGGATGTTTCTGTAAATCCAGTTAAAAAACGACGATCGTTAACGGCGGCCAGTAGGGGTCACGTCGTCCGGATCAGTGCCAAGCACCAGCTCGTCGACATCAGAATCGCCATCACCATCGGTGTCAGGTATCAGGACGGCCGGGATTGTCGTCGTGGAACTGACGGTAGTAGTGGTGGTTGTGGTGGTGGTCACGACGGTCTCGCGCTTGTCGATATCTTCAAGCTTCTTTCTGATCTCGTCCTTGATCTCAGCCCGGGCCTGAGCGATTTCCTCGGGAGTGCGCAGGTCTTTTTCCGTATAGGTAAACGCCTGCTCTACCTTGCCGTCTGGAGACGTGAAGATAATTGTAACTGTGACGTTGTTTCCCACATCTGTGGACCTTGCCCAGATCTTTACGACGCCGTTGAGCTTGATTTCCAGCGTCTGCATTTCGCCGGCGGAGTTCTTGCAGTCAATGGAACATTGTCCTTTGAGGTTCTTGAGTCTTGTGAACTCGCGGTCGATGGAGGTGGCTATGCTGATGATGTCCTCTGCATCAAGTTCCTTGATCTCGAAGTGATCCCCCTTGCTGAACCACTTTCCTTCTGTGACTCCGAGCGTGGTTACGCTCATGTCCTTGTCGGCGCGGGCGTCAACGGATCCCTTGCTGCCTACCACGCCGCAGATGGCCGCCGCTGTTTCAACATGCAGTCCGTAGCCGTCTTCGGCAAATTCAGGATCCAGGTCCACATCGACCGTGCCTGCGCTGAGCTTTATGATCTTCAGCTTCGAGTCCCTGGCGTCTTCGGCCATGATCAGGTCGGCGTTCGCAAGAACCTGGCACTCGTTGCCATCTGCCAGAAGAATGATCAGTGAGGAGTTCCGGTCGGTCTTTATGCGTGACCCATAATGATAGGCCTTGCCCGATTCTGCTGGCTCAAAGGCGCTCTTTCCTTTAGGCTGCACATTGCAGCTGCCTTGCACGGCGGTTACGCGGAACAGAGGGTCAAACTTGACTGCTTGAGCTGATCCTGTGAATATCATGAGGCATACAACCGCTACGAGAGCAATAGAGACGGACTTCATACAGCAACTCCTTAATAGTTCAAAAGTTGTAAAATACTATAATTTCTCCATATACTGTATATCAATGCGGCGGTGTCGTCAATTGGTAATTGAGCAAAAAACGTTTGGGCACGTGGGACGGTTGGCTTTGGTGGATCATGTTTGAGAAGGATGAGAAAAAAGGAAGGTTTGCGCGGTTCAGGGCGATCCTGCCGATTGTGCTGATATCTGCCGCGGCATTTCAGGCGGCGGTTTTCCTGGGAGGGGCAGTGAGAACCTGGGAGCCTGCCATCCACGACATCTTTGTCAGGTGGCGATATTACATGCTGCCTGATTCTGAGGGGCGGGTCCACCCGGACGTTGCGGCGGTAGGCATTGATGCTTCAACGCAGGAGAAGTTCGGGCGCTTTGGTGCCGGGGCATGGCTGACCAAGCAGCCTTTTGTCGATCAGCTGACCTTCCTGAGCGAATATGTGAGGCCGTCGGTCATAGCTTATGACATAATTTTCGAGGATCCGCTGGGCAGGGCATCGAGAAAGCACAGGGTTACCGAATCCGAGAAACGGCTTGGCCTTGTCGAGAACCAGATTGCAACGGTAAAGGAAAGCTCCGGGGTGCTGATACACCCGGTTGTATTGAGTTACATGAACCGCCTTTCCTTTGAGCAGGGCAACTCCTGGCTGGCGCATTCCCTGCTTCGGATGCGAATGCCTGTTGTCTTTGCCTACTATTATCGCGGGGGCTGGATGGACCCTCAGGTCTTTACGGTCAAGCCCTGGTCCGAGGAGGACGTTTTGGGGGACGAGTCCGGGCAGGGAATGAGAATTCCCTACCTGTCGGATGTGAGGCTTCCCCCTGCCGATATACATTTTGCCGAAGGTATGGGCAGAGAGCAGTATGGCTGGGCACCCAATGCCAAGCTATGTGCGCAGGAGTTTCTCGACTATACGAGGCAGGCTTTTGTCAACTGCCCTCGAGATGCGGACGGTGTCGTGCGGCGGGTACCTCTGGTGGCTGGGTTCAGGTATCATGATCCTCAAAGCGGCAGGGAGGAGTACGTGTTCACCCCGTCCCTGGCGCTTCTTCCGTTCCTCCTGCATATCGGCATAGAGCTTCCAATAAAGGAAGGGCAGGTCCAGGTCTTTCTAGGGAGCGAGCTTGTCATTACACCGCCGGAAGGAGCTGTGCGCAGGGTTCCCATAGATGAACTTGGCCGGTTTACGCTCAATTTCGATGCAACATTCGATGATTTTAAGGCAGTCAACCTGATCGACACGGCCGTTCCCGGCAGGGCCCCGCCTGAATTCAAACAGGCCAGGGCGGCGGAGATCAGGTCCCGCCTTGAGGGAAAGGTTGTTCTGGTGGGAGTCACTGCGGCCGGGCAGGATTCGGGACCAACGCCGCTGTCCACGAAGACCCCTTTCATGCACGTGCACCTCACCGCAATCAACAATATGCTGACCGGTAACTACATCATGGAGGTCAAGGCCGGCGAAAAGAAGGCCCTTTACGCGATCTTGTGGATAGTCGTGACGCTCATCTGCTGTGCGGAGAGATCGGCCCGGCTTGGTCCGACAGCCATCGCGCTTACGCTGGCCTATTCAGCGGCCGCATTCATTCTGATTTACGGGAGCATCAGGATCATACCGGTGATTCCTCCGCTTTTCTACATAACCCTCTGCTCGTTCAGTGTAATGACGTACAGGTTTTTCACGGAGGAGAAGGCGAAGAGAAAGATCAGGGGGATGTTCTCCCGCATGGTCTCGGACAAGGTCCTTGAGTACCTCGAGCAGAATCCCGGCAGCTTCTCGCTCCAGGGGCACAGGGCCGATGTTTCCGTCCTCTTTTCTGATGTCGGCGGTTTTACGTCAATAAGCGAGCAGCTGCCTCCCGAGCGTCTGACCAAGTTGCTGAACAAGTACTTCACGGCCGTTACTGACTGCATAATGAGCAATGGCGGCTATCTGGACAAATATGTGGGAGATGGCGTGATGGCCGTTTGGGGCGCGCCGTTCCCCGACGAGGGGCATGCAATGAAGGCCTGCAGGGCCGCCCTTGAACAGGTTCGCTTGCTTAAAGAAATTAACCCGAGCCTGAAGGAAGAATTTGGGATGGAGCTGTCCATGAGGATAGGGGTGAACTCGGGGCAGGCTATTGCGGGCAACATGGGATCTTACAGGAAGTTCCAGTATACTGTAATGGGGGATACCGTGAACCTGGCTGCGCGACTTGAACCGGCGAACAAGGACTTCAACACCTCAATAATCATCGGCCAGGAGACTTACAGGCATGTTGAGAAGTCCCTGGCCGGGCGTCTTCTGGCGCGGATTATCGTGAAGGGCAAGACAGAGGCCGTATCAATTTACGAGCTGCTTGGGGAAAAGAGCGAAGTTGCCGAGAGGGATGGCGGGTGGCTGGACCTTTATGACAAGGCGGTCAGGTCGTTCCACGAGAGGAAGTGGGATGAGTCGTCGGAGATGCTTGACGGGGTACTTGAGCTGAAGCCTAACGACGGCCCGGCGGTTTTTCTCAAGAAGCAGGTTGAGGCAATGAAGAACAATCCGCCGCCTCCCGGTTGGCAGGGCGAGTATACTCGCGCGCAGAAGGATTAGCCGGAGGGGTCTGGGGAGTCTTTTGGGAGCAGGACGAAAAAGGACGTGCCTTTGCCTGGCTCCGACTCGAGGTAGATCTCGCCTTTGTGGTCGCGTATTATCCCGCGTGAAATGGAAAGGCCCAAACCAGTGCCTTTACCTTTTTCTTTCGTCGTGAAAAATGAGTGGAAAATGTCTTCCCGAATCTCAGCAGGGATTCCCTGGCCCGTATCCCTGAACTCCAGGCGCCAGCAGGGCGTGTTGTCCCAGTCCGCGGAGTCAGCTTCAATAGTCAAAGTTCTCTTGTCTCCGCCCTCCATGGCATCGCATGCGTTTCCGATAAGGTTTACGAACACCTGCTCAATCTGGTTCGGCATGCCCTTTGCTATCAGCTCTCCCTTCTTCAGGGTGTTCTGGAGCGTCGACCCGGTCTTTGTGATCTTATTGTTCGTAATGAAGAGTGCGTCCGCCAGGATGTCGTAAAGGTCGATGACCTCATATTGTTCAGCCATGCCCCTGGAGAACGTCCTCAGATGATCAGCCAGTTTCTGTATTGATTTCGATGCCCGGTGAATGTCTTGCGCGTGCCCCATTACTTTTTCCACCATGGCTTCCGGGTCGGAGTGGTCGCGCTCGAGCTCCCTTATCATCATTTCATTTGAAAGCAGGATGACTGTGAGGGGATTGTTGATGTCGTGGGCCACACCTGAGGAAAGTTCCCCGATTGCCGCCAGGCGGCCGGCGTGGACCAGCGTGTTCTGGAGCTCCTTTATCTCCCTTATGTCTCGCAGGATGGAGAAGGTCCTTAGAAAATTACCTTCATCGTCATAGATGCTGAACGACCTGATTTCAACGGGGATCTTTGTTCCGTCCTTGGCCTTCAGGAGGCTTTCTACGTTTTTGTCACCCTTCTGTTTAAGGTCACTGAATCCCTTTTCCAGCGCTATCAGAACTTCCTCGGCGTAAATCTCCCGGATGTTCATCTGGAGAAGTTCGTCGCTGGAGTACCCAAGGAGAGTGGATGCCGTCTTGTTCGTGTAGACAATGTTCCCATCGTCGTCGATGGAATGAATCATATCTGGAAAGTTATCCAGTAAGATTTCGAAGATATCAGCGTCGCGGATCTCGATATCCTGAATGCGCATTCTACTCATAAATTCACCGTTGCGGAGCTTCGGTCAGGATTTCAAGCCCCTCATTCTGTGTCAACACTTTTTTCTGGAGTCGAACGGGCAACCTTTGCTATTGGTTGTACAAAACGCGAGGTTGCCAAAATGAGTTTGATAAACAGTCTTAAGTCAATGTTCGGGGGCGGCAAGCAGCCGGCAAAGCAGAAGGGGTCGGGCAGGGATGCCCTGTCGACGGAAAAGAGGGAGATGCTAATCGGAAAGATCCAGCAGAGCGATCTTTTCAAGGAGCTGCCTCACGAAAACCTCGAGGAGATGCTGCGCCGGATGGAGACGGTCCAGGTCAGCGCGGGGGACGCCATCATAAAGCAGGGGGACGAAGGGGATTATTACTACCTGGTTGTTGAGGGGGCCGTGGAAGTTCTCCGGAGGGGGGATGGGGATACTGAGCCGAAAGTGGTGGCTGAATTCGATGAGCCAAAGGGCTTCGGGGAAGAGGCGCTTATTTCCAACGCCAAGCGTAATGCTACGATCATGATGAAGACCGATGGTGTTGTCATGAGGTTTTCCAAAGACGCTTTTAGCGATCATGTTAAGGAGCCTATACTCGATTGGTACTCGGCTGCCCAGGCGCAGAAGGAGATAGCTGGCGGGGCCAGGTGGCTTGATTTACGGGATGAGGCAGCGGCGCAGCAGCATCTTCCAGGGGCAATTGACATTCCAATCGACGAAGTGCGCGCGCTGGCCGGAGAAAAGCTGGAAAAGGACAAGCTTTACATCTGTTATTGCGACAATGGACGCATCAGTTCGTCGGGCGCTTTCGTGCTGAAGCAGATGGGCTACAATGCCGGTGTCTTGCGCGGCGGGCTCCAAAGCCTCAAGAGGGCCGGCCTCGCTTAGTTTGCGGCAGAGCTGCATCCTGGCAAGGTTAGGCAGCAGGCCCTTCTCACACTGGCACAGCCAGCCGTAGACCGCGCATCAGGCGGGATGCGCTTACTTAATGAAGGCCTTTTGGCAGATTCTTAAACTTTTGTTTTGATTTGCCGTCCAGTTCTCCTATATTGTCAATCGCGGTTGCGTCATAATCATGACAGCTTCTACTGAAAGGGGTTATATAAGGTGAACGGTTCTTATCTGCTCAGAACATTTGCTGCACTTTCCTTATTTGCGCTTTATGTAACTGCGGACGCGCAGCAGCCTGGTCCTTCATCGCAGCAAGTTGACTGGAGCAAACAGCTGCGTATCAAGAAGATCGTCGGCACCGGTCGGCAGACCATGGTAAAGACGCCGGCCTACACCACCAGCGTGAGTAAAAGCCCGACACGTGAGCAGGACTGGTACCAGTTCTGGGTTCAGTATGAAACTGCACACGAATGGATTGATGAGGTAGTTTTTACTTATCATGTTCTGGCGCAGAAAAAGGTTAACGGCAAGGATGCTTACAGCCTGTATCGGAAGACCATCAAGTATATAGATGTGCCGCAGGCCCGCGGGCATATGAGTACCGCCTACCTGAGGCCTAACACAATCAAGCGGTATGGTGAAATCGTCGCTGCCGCAGTCGAAGTTTCTGTGAACGGCCAGCCGGCGGCGGAGCATTCTGAGTGGAAGGCCACGCCGAAGACGCCGGAGAAATGGTGGAAAAACCCCGCTATCGTGGAGAGTCCCGCTGTTACTGTCAGGGACGGTTATCTCCTGGACCGCAGCCAGACGCCTTTCGCTTTCATCAATGTTGATGATTATGGAGTGATTAAGTAGTGGCAAAGAACAAGCGTATCCTGGCCCTGGACATCGGCGCGAGCAAGCTCGTGCTTGGTGAGTTTTCGGCTGTGCCCGGCCAGGTGCCTGAGCTGATCAACTACGGTATCGGCTACTTCGGGGCTGATGTAGAGAATGAGACGGACCTCTCCGCTTATATAGTCTCTACCGTGCGTGACATCATGCGCGAGCACGGGATCAAGAAGGCCCCCCTGATCATGTCTGTATCCGGGCAGGCAGTCTTTCCGCGGTTCGTTAAACTTCCCCCGGTGGACAGCGACAAGGTTTTCCAGATCGTTCAGTACGAAGCCGAGCAGAACGTTCCTTTTCCAATCGATGAGGTCGTCTGGGATTATCAGCTTATTGAGGACCCCGAATCGGATGACACCAATGTAATGCTCGTGGCGGTCAAGACGGACACGGTCGTTCGACTGACTGACTGCGTCGTCGCCGCGGAACTCGAGCCTGAAATAGTGGATGTTGCACCAATGGCGCTCTACAACCTGGTCCGCTTTAACTATCCGGACCTTGAGGGATGCACGATGGTTCTCGATATTGGGTCGAGGTCATCCAACCTCATCTTTATAGAAGGCCAGCGTATCTTCAGCAGGAGCATGCCTGTAGCGGGAAATGCGATCACACAGGAGCTGATGAAGGAGTTTGAGGTGTCCTTTGAGGACGCCGAGGCCCTGAAGAAGGAGCATGGTTTCGTGGCCTTTGGCGGAGTTTACGCCGGGCCGGACAGCGAAATAGCAGATCGCGTATCCAAGATAGTTAGAAATGTTATAACGCGTTTGCACGCGGAGGTTAACAGGTCTATTAACTTCTACAGAAGCCAGCAGGGGGGCAGCCCTCCATCGCTCGTGCTCATGTGCGGTGGCTCTTCAATTATTCCTCATACGGACACATTCTTCCGGGAGAAGCTCCAAATCCAGGTGGAATACCTGAATCCATTCGTAAATATAGCGGTGGGAGAAGGGATTGACGCTGAGCAGGCAGGTATGGATGTGCATATGCTCGGGGAGGTCGCTGGTCTTGCCGTACGTCGATCTCTTCAGTGTCCGGTGGAGATCAATCTCATGCCGCCGAACCTGGTGGCGAAGAAGACCTTGAGGAGAAGGCAGCCCTTCTTTGCTGTTTCAGCCGTTGGCCTCGTGCTGATTCTTTTCTGCTGGTGGGCTTATTTTGCCCAGGCAAAGTCGATATTCAAAAAGCGACAAAACTTCATTTCAGGACGTATTGAGAGGCTCACGTCTGACCAGCGGCGTCTGAAATCTGCCCAGAAGCAGGAGGAAGAGGTAGCCGCGGACTTTGCCTATCTCACCGGGCTGGTTGAACAGAGGACGAGATGGGTTCGTATCCTGGAAGATATACATACGTGCATGCAGGACGGTATGTGGCTGACCTCCATCAGGCCCATGAGCGCGGACGGTCAATTCATAACAGACATAGAAATCATGGGCCGGGGGTTTCCTGACAAGCTGAAGGATGAGCAGGAGGCGACTCCACATATTGAGCAGTTCAGTGATCGGCTGAGCAAGAAAGACAATTTCACGGAAGATACGAAGATCACTTACCAGCCGGTTCAGAAGACCGGTGCCCACACGCGTGAGTTCACAATCCTGCTTAACCTGAAAGAGCCTATCCGGATCCGCTGATGAACGTTAACAAGAAAATAGTTTTGATTGCTGTTGGATCTGTGCTGCTGTTGCTGTTCCTTTTCGCGGCCGTAATGCTTTTCCGGGGAATCAGGCAGTTCGGGACCGCAGAGCAGGACTTGGCAAATGCGCGAAATCAGCTGGATACATTCTACAAGAAGAAGCCTTTTCCGACCGCCCAGAACATTGCCATCGTCGCAAAGAACTCTGAGCTCATGGAAGAGTGGATGCGTGACATGGTCGATGTTGCCAAGCGCAATCAAGTTGACCCGGCCGAAACGCGGAGTCCATCTGTTTTCATTAACGAACTTGCCAAGATCAGGAACGGGCTTCAGCAGCGCGCCAAACTGTCCAAGGTAAAGATAGATTCGGAATTCGGTTTCGGTTTCGACCGCTACGTAAAGGGTGAGCCTGCTACTCCGGACTATGTGCCTCGCCTGATTCAGCAGCTCCTGATCGTAAATGAGATATGCGGAATTCTCATTGATGAGCAGGTTTCTGAGATTTCCTCGGTACGGCGCGAGCAGTTTGAGGGCGCGCGGTCGAGTGCCAATTCGCCGGGCAGGAGAGGGAGGCCGGCGAAGCGGCGCACGGCTCAAGGCTCGGCGCCGGTAAGCATGAGGCGCGCTTCAACAATTGATCCTTCTGCGCCCAACCCGGCCGCGGGTGAGTTTGAAGACGAAGACTCTATAGACACAAAGATAAAATTTTCTTTTGATTTTGCCGCGCGCGAGGACAAGCTTATACAAATCCTGAACAGGCTCGCGCAAAATGAAATGTTTATAGTTGTAACGTGCGTGGATATCGAGGCGCAGGAACCTGTATCAGAGAAGCCCGTTCCCGCGAAGCGGGCAGCGGTTGGCCGGACCAATGCCGCGCTTGACCCCCTTGGCGCGCTTTTGAACGTGAGCCCTTCAGGAGCGGCCACGCAGGAAGAGGAGAAGGCGCCCTTGTACAAACGCGTGCCTTCCCGCGAGGAGCGAATTGTGTTTGGCGAAAAGGTCGAGAAACCGGCGCAAGTCCATCTGGAGCTTGAAGTCTACAGGTACAAATAGCGGAGCTACTTTCGAATGGCAATGGAGAAGTTTACAACCTGGATGAAGGCAACGTACGACAGGCTCATCGCCGTCGTTATACTTGCCGTTCTGATCGTTTCGCTGCTGTATCTTGCCGTCAAGATAGGTATAGTGCGGGCACAGCAGGCCGCTTGGGAGAGGGACATTGTTAACCTGGTTCCGAACCATCCGGATGCGCAAAGCGTTTCGGCTGATGAGTTCAAGTTAGCCATGTCCCGGTTGGATAATCCTCACATTATTCCGGCGGGGACGTGGTCCAGAAGGCTCATTGTGCCTGAGAGCAGGTTCTCCTGCGAGCACTGCAAGTACCCCAATCCCATTGAAGATGGTGTCTGCGCCTCTTGCCAGCAGGAGCTTGATGACGGAAAGCTGCCCGCTGACTTTGATGAGGACAAGGACGGCATTCCCAATGTGGACGAGGAACGGTTTGGTCTGGATCCGCTTGATCCGGACGATGCTGCTCAGGACAAGGATAACGACGGGTTTGACAATCTTCTTGAGTATCGGAAGGGGCATGATCCTACGGATCCCAACGACAAGCCTTCAATCGAGGCCTGGATAGTCCTGGATGACATCGAGGCTGAAGCGTTTAACCTGCTTTTTAAGGCCCATTCCATCCTGACTGACGGGAAAAAGATGTTCCAGCTCAACACGCGCACGGGTGGAAAGACACATTTCGTCAAGATGGGCGGCGAAGTCGAAGGCTTCACAGTAGTTAATTTCGAGACTAATTTTGTCCAGCAGCTCAAGCCAATCAAGAGAACTGTCGACCAGTCCAAGCTGTCGCTGAAGACCGGAGAAAAGACGATAGTGCTGGTGAAAGGGCAGAAGGTACAGTGGGACGAATTCAATGCGACCATCAAATATGAGCGCACGGGTCAGAGGTTTCTCGTGCACAAGGATGACGTTTTCGAACTTGAGAGCAACAAATATAAAGTATTAAGAATTGACACAACTTCTCGAACTGTTGTAATAAAACGCCTTTCAGATAATAAAGAGTTTCAAATTGAGTCCAAGAGTGCCGGCACTACTGATCCTCCTGATGCAGGGGACGCAGGCGGTGGCGATGACAAGGTAGAGGAGTAGGCTTTTTATGGTGCGCAAGGTATACCTGATTCCGCTTATAGCATTACCTGTGGTTGTTGTATGCGCTTTATCAGTTTTCAGTCAGGGCTTGGATGAAGACGTAGCTGTTGCTGCGGAGGATTTAGTTGTAGAAGAAGCGCTCGCCACCGATGACCTTCCCGTGGATGACGGGCTTGAACTGATGACTCTCCCGGGAATGGAGCTTCCCGTGGTAGAAGACGAGCCGGCACCGACACCTGATGCCGAATTACCTGCGCTGCCTGCCGAGGCTGTTCTTCCAGTAGGCGATGTTCCGGAACTGCCTGTCGTTGAGGAATTGCCCGCTATTGATGTCGAGGACACGCCAGTGCTGCCTGTAGCTGAAGATGTGCCTGCAGGCGAAACTGTAACAGGCATGGCCGACGATGCACTCGGGGGCGAGTTGCCTCCGGTTGAAGAATTGCCTGAACTGCCGGTCGTTGAAGAGGCTCCAGTGCTTCCCATTGCGGAAATACCTGCGATTGAAGAGGAGCCCGTGCTGCCTGTTGCCGAGATTCCGGTGATTGAAGAGGCTCCAGTGCTGCCTGTTGCCGAGATTCCGGTGATTGAAGAGGCTCCTGTGCTGCCTGTTGCTGAGCTCCCGGTGATTGAAGAGGCTCCAGTGCTGCCTGTTGCTGAGATTCCTGCCGTAGAGCCTTTGCCCGTACTCGAGCCGCTCCCGGTTCTTGAACCGGCACCAGAGGTGGCCCCAGTGCCGGCCGTCGAGCCGGCACCAGAGGTGGCCCCGGTTCCCGCAGTAGAGCCTCTGCCCGAGCTCGAGCCTATTCCAGGCAGAGAGCCTATGCCGTCGATAGAAACGATACCCGGGATTGATCCGGCGCCGGGTCCTGCACCTGCCCTTAAGGTTGAATCAGCGTTTGCAGGCAGTGAAGCAATTATTCAGAGTTCTGTTGAAGAAGCAATGGCAAGCGGCGTTGAGCCAGTGCCGAATCTTGCCACACTTGAGGTAGATCCGAGGGTGGCCGCGGTCTCGGCTGCGGTTACACAGGAAGCCGTGCGCAGAAAGGCCTACGAAACTCATGCTTTGCAGACCCTGCTTGAGGCCGAGGTGGCGTTTCAGGATGAGCTATACGAGAAGGCACTCAAGCTTTACGAGGAGGCGAGGCAGTACCTTGGGCTGAGGCAGGAGCTCGAGCCGGAGCGCCAGCGCATAATGCGCGGGCTTGCAGCCAGCTGTTATGAGCAGGCAAAGATTTTCTGGCATGAGCGGACATGGGACAAGGCCAAGAACATGGCCAAGGCATCGAAGCGGTACGGGCATCCGGACGGAACCAAGCTTCTTGAGCTTATTCAGGAAGATGAAGTCAGGCCTCCTCCGCCCGCTCCCAAGCCGAAGGTCCTTTCGCGCAGATACAGCGTGAATGAGGTCGACGACAAGGGCCTGCTCAAGACTCAGGGCTATACAGAACTGGAAGCTGATGTGGCGCGCCGGTTCATCCTTGGCAAGCAGTACTTCCAGACAGAGGAGTATGAGAAGGCCCAGGAAGTATTCGAAAGTATCCTCAAGTATGATCCCCACAATGTTGAGGCAATTCGCCTGCTCGAGAAAGTAGCCAGACGCCTGAATGACACGGGGCAGATGGAGCGTGAGACCATGCGACGCGAGATGGTTGCGGATGTCATCAATACCTGGAACCCAAGAGATTATGGGAAGAATGAACAGGAATATGTCAGGGCCCGCGGCACCTCCGGCGACTCTGATGTGACGCGTACCGACAGCGACAAAGAGCGCGAAGCGATCATGAAGAAGCTGAAGACGATCACCATACCGGAGATTGACTTCAGGCAGGCCAACATCAACGACGTTATCGAGTTTCTGCAGGAGCAGAGCATAGCTTTTGACAAGGACGAGAAGAGCAGCCGTAAGGGCGTGAACATAATCCTCAATCTGGCCACGCCTGGCGCTCAGGCCGCGCCCGAGGCAATTGCAGCTCCGGCTGATCCGTTCGCGGCCGCCGCGGAGCCTGCCGCCGCCCCTGGGGGCGCGTCGGACGTCCCTCTAATCACTTTCAGCGCGAGGTATATCTCGCTACTCGAAGCACTGGACATCGTTACGTCAGTGGCGAACCTCAAGCACCGTATTAAGGGCAGCGTAGTAATGGTTGTGCCGATTGATGATCCGGAGCAGGAAATCGTTCACAGGATGTATAATGTTCTTTCCGACATCAGCTCCAAGATTGATGCACTGGCGCCGGCGGCGCCCGCGGCAACCGGAGGCGGCGGGTTTGGAGGCGGATTCGGCGGTGACGCTGGTGGGGCCAACACGATTGACGCTACAGGCTTGGGCACCGGCGACAGGGCGGACTGGAAAGATTTCTTTGCGGGCTTCGGCGTTGCGTGGCCGCGCGGTTCCTCAATCACTTACATGCCTGCCGTTGGAAAGATATTCGTTGCCAATACGCCTGACAACCTGGTCCTGTTTGAGCGAATCCTGGATGTATTCAACGTGCAGCCGAGCCAGATCGAGATCGAGGCGCGTTTTGTCGAGGTACAGCAGACGGACCTCGACTCTTTCGGCATCGAGTGGATGCTGACCGATGACTGGGAGATCAAGCAGCGGAAGGGGCAGGGAATGATTCCCGGCTCCCAGCGCCAGCGTGTTGTCATGGGCGCGAACGACGGAACAGGTGGATTTACAAAGGGCAACAGGTTCCTGTCGGACCTGCAGCAGTCAGCGGTCCTGACGGTGACAGGAGCTGACGACGTGATGTCAGTGGCATCCGTCCTGACCAACCCCGAGCTTTCGATGATCATTCATATGCTGAACCAGAAAGGCAACACAGACCTCTTGTCCGCACCTAAGGTGACAACGAAGTCGGGGCAGCAGGCCACAATCAAGGTTGTCACTGAGTACATTTACCCAACTGATTTCGAGGTGACCCCGATCACGGCAACTTCAGGCGGCGGTGCTGGAACGGCGGCCATCGTCGGCGGCATTGTGCAGCCGGGCGGCTTCCAGACAAGGGAAGTGGGAGTACTGCTTGAAGTGCTTCCTGAAGTCAGCACGGAAGGACAGCTGATCAACCTTACGCTTACCCCGCAGGTTGTTGGAGAGCCGGAGTGGCGCAACTACGGTTCAACGTATGTCGATCCTGACGGAAACATACAGCAGCTTCCGATGGAGCAGCCCTTCTTCAAGGTCAGGACAGTTACGACCAGTCTTTCCATCTACAACGGCGCAACCGTGGTTCTCGGCGGCATGATAACGGAGCACCGCAACGACGTGGATGACAGAATACCGTTCTTCGGTGATATACCGGTACTCGGCAGGCTCTTCAGGAGCAAGTACAATCACAGCTCGAAGCGGAACCTGCTGATCTTTGTGACGGCGCGACTTGTGGATCCGGCCGGAAGGGAACTCAGGTCGGTTGAGTCCAAGATTGAAGCTCTCGCAGGCGCAACAGGGGCAGGCGGGCCCACAGCGACTGCGGCTCCGTAAGGGCGAGCCTCCTCATAGCTCAGGTTTAGCGCTGATTATTCTATGATCAACAAGCTTATTCTCGTCGACGGTCTTGCCTGCGTATACAGGTCTTTCTTCGCGATAAAGAACCTGACTGCAGGGGACGGTGTTCCGGTGAACGCAGTGTACGGATTCATACTTCAGCTTGAGTCCGTTCTCCGCGATATCAAACCTTCCCATGTTGGAGTCATGTTTGACGGAGGTCTAAGTGAGGCCCGCACCCAACTTCACCCGGAATACAAAGCCCAGCGGCCGCCCATGCCTGATGAATTGAAGAGCCAGCTGCCGCTCATAAATGAATTTCTTGACGAGGTCGGCATGTTCTGGTTTTTGGGCGAGGGGATAGAGGCCGATGATGCCATAGCGTCGCTGGTCAGGCAGTTTCGCGGGGAATGTGAGGAGCTGTACGTCCTCACGAGCGACAAGGACATGTTCCAGTTAATAGGGGACAATGTGAAGCTGATCCTGCCAGGCAAGGACAAGAAGGTGCTGGATGAGGGAGGGGTCATGGCGAAGACCGGCGTGAGCCCCTGGCAGGTGGTGGACTGGCTTTCAATGGTTGGTGATTCCTCGGACAATATCAGGGGCGTTCCCGGAGTGGGCGCCAAGACGGCGGCACAGCTTCTAGACGAGTACGGATCCCTGGAGCGCATAATTGCCAATGCTGGATCGATAAAGCGCGAGAAGGTAAGGAACGCCATTCTGGAGAGCCGCGAAGTCCTGAGCCGAAACGTGGAGCTGATTACGCTCAAGGATGTTGAGTGCGGGGTAGACGAAAGCGAGTTGCGCTTCACACCCCACTTTGGTTCAGGGCTTGAAGCCTATTTATCCAGGTTGGATTTTGATTCCATGTTGGAACGTCTCAAAGAGGGGCACTTCCTGCAGTGAAGTTGGCGCCAAAAATACGTTTGACACTCGGCGTCTCTAAGATTAGCATTTTAACAATTCAGAGCAGTACGAGGCTCTAATTCCTTAATCAACTTCTGTAATTCTTGGTCATCCCTTGATAATTCGGTCCATTTCGCGCTGATATGTTACGGATAGCACTCACTGGCGGGATAGCCTGCGGAAAATCCGTATCTGCCGGGCTTATCTCGGAAATGGGTTTCGATGTCATCGAGGCAGATGAGATAGCCAGGGACCTGATGCGGCCGGGTTCCAAGGTATACAGGGACGTTAAGAGATGCTTTGGACCGGAAGTATTCGGACCGGAAGGCGATATTGACCGTAAGGCGCTGGGCCGTGTGGTGATGGGTAACGTTGAGAGGCGTGAGAAGCTGAACGCGATTGTCCACCCGCATGTCATTCGCAAATGGGAGGAATGGCTTGACGACAGGCCGAAAGACATGGTTGCTGCCGTAGTCGTTGTGCCACTGTTGTACGAAGCAGGTCAGGGCGATGGTTGGGACGCAGTTATCTCTCTGTACGCGGACAGGACCGCGCAGGTAGCGCGGCTGGCGGAGAGAGGTATTTCGGCTGAGGAAGCGGCCAAGTGGCTTGCCGCACAGATGAAACCCGGCGAGAAGGCCAAGCGCGCGGACTACGTGATATGTAACAACGGGTCGCTTAAAGAGCTTAAGATTCAAATTGATCGAGTAATGAACAGGATACTGGAGAAATAGACATGGCAAGAAGTCCACGAAGGGGCGGAAGATCCCGTCCGAAGCGAAATTACGGCAATGGCGGCCGCGGCGGCAACACTGACGGAAACGTTGGCGGTTCTGAAGAGAGCAACGGTAACGGTGTTGAGCGTATCGGTACTGAGCGTGAAGGCATTACTCTTAACCTGGTGGAGCTCCAGGAGAAGACAGTTCCTGAACTGCATGGGCTTGCCGAAGAACTGGACCTGACCGAACTCGGCGCGATGCGCAAGCATGAGCTCATTTTCGAGATTCTTAAAGGCCATGCCCAGCAGTCCGGCACGATGTACAGCCAGGGGGTCCTGGAGCAGCTTCCTGACGGATTCGGCTTCCTGAGGTCTCCCCACAGCAATTACCAGCCCTGTCCGGAAGACATCTATGTTTCTCCTTCACAGATCCGCCGCCTCTCTCTGAGGACGGGCGATTTTGTCGAAGGTGAAATCCGGGAACCAAAAGAAAAGGAGCGTTTCTTCGCGCTGCTTAGGGTCGACAAGATCAACGGCGACGCGCCTGAGAAATCACGGGCCAAGATTCCGTTCAGCGACTTAACGCCCATATTTCCTGACCAGCGTCTGGCGCTGGAGTCGGACCCGAAGGACATATCCATGCGCGTCATGGACCTTTTTACGCCTATAGGAAAGGGGCAGCGCGGCCTCATCGTCTCGCCGCCGCGGACCGGCAAGACTGTATTGATGCAGCAGGTGGCGAACGCCATCTCGGCAAGCAATCCGGACGCGTATTTAATCATTCTTCTGGTGGATGAGCGTCCTGAAGAAGTTACGGACATGATTCGCAATACCAAGGCGCATGTCATCAGTTCTACGTTTGATGAAACTCCGGAACGCCACGTGCAGATTGCGGAGCTGGTTATCGAAATGTCGAAGCGCATGGTGGAGAGCGGTAAGGATGTAGTCATCCTCCTGGACAGTATCACCAGGCTTGCAAGGGCGTACAACACCCTTCAGCCTCACAGTGGAAAAATCCTCTCCGGCGGCGTGGATGCAAATGCATTGCACAAACCCCGCAGGTTCTTTGCTGCCGCGCGCAACATCGAGGACGGTGGAAGCCTGACTATTCTTGCGACTGCCCTGGTGGAGACCGGCAGCAGGATGGACGAGGTAATTTTTGAAGAGTTCAAGGGCACAGGCAACATGGAGCTCTGCCTTGACAGGACCCTTGTCGACAAGCGCGTGTTCCCCGCGATCAACATTGAGAAGTCTGGGACGAGAAAAGAGGAGCTTCTGCTCCATCCTGATGAGCTTAGCAAGATATGGATCTTAAGAAGGGCGATTAATGGCGTTCCGCCTGTGGAAGCCATGGAAATGATCATAAACCGCCTTAAGAAGACCAAGAACAACATCGAATTCCTTCTATCGATGAAGGAATAGACAAGTTCAAGGCTCGACATCGGCTGTCCAGTCGCTAATGTTACCTATTTCTTTTAGATATATGGAGATTGTCTAGTATGAAGACCAAGTTGGAAAATGCCGGTCCATGCAGGAAGCTGCTCGAAGTTTCCGCTCCGACCGAGGAAGTGATGCCGGAATACAATAATCTGCTCAAGGTCTATCGCCAGCAGGCGAGAATACCCGGTTTCAGGAGAGGGAAGGCCCCGGAAACCGTCGTAGAGCGGAAGTTCAAGAAAGAGCTTATCGAGGACGCGAAAGACAGGCTCGTTCCCCAAATGTACCGTGAGGCCCTCGAAAAGGAAAAGGCCAATCCCATAGCCGTCATTGACGTGCACGATGTCGAGTTTGACAAGGAAGCAGGACTTTCCTTCAAGGTGACGCTGGACGTTGCGCCGGAATTTAAGCTGCCTCGATACAACAAGATCGCGCTCAAGAAGAACAAGGTGGCCATAGAGGACAAGGAAGTCGATGAGGCAATCGAACGGCTCCGCTCAAGTTCGGCCCGTTATGAAGAGGCCGGCGACAGGGCCGTCAAGGATGGCGACTTTGTTAAGTGCGATTTTACAGGTGAGATCGACGGCAAGCCAATCTCCGATATCTCAGAAGAAGCTTCTGTTGTGTCAAAGGGCAGCGATTTCTCGCTCATGGTGGGGGAAGCCGATGTGATCCCGGGCCTTTCGAAGGGCATCGTGGGTGCAAAGAGGGACGAAGAGCGCCTGGTCGATGTTGAGTTTCCTGCGGACTATCGCATGGCTTCACTGCAGGGCATGAAGGCCGCTTACAAAGTAAAGGTCACCGGCATCCGTGAACGGATCCTCCCGGAACTGGATGACGAGTTTGCTAAGAAATTTGATGCCGCCTCACCCGCCGCTCTGCGAGAAACTATTGCCAAGGAGCTCCTTGAGACGGCGGAACGCAACGAAAAGGACCGCCTCAAAGGTGAAATCATCCAGCACCTGCTGAAGAAGGTGAAAATGGATGTGCCTCAGTCTGTTGTTGAGCAGGAGAAGGCCGCGATGGTCAGGAACATTGTTAACCGCATTGCAATGCAGGGAGCTTCAAAAGAGCAGATCGAGCAGCAGCGTGACACGATTCTCGACCAGGCCTCGAAAAGTTCAGAGGAACGCGTGCGCAGCTCTTATGTTCTCAGCAAGATCGCCGATCAGGAAGAGATCAAGGTTGAGGACAAGGAGCTGGACGATAGGATCGCGGATATGGCACAGCGCTACGGCATGCCGCCTGAGAAGTTCCGTGCCGAGATGGAAAAGCGGAACAGCATCGAGGGGCTTCGAAGCGAGGTCCGGGCGGAGAAGACCCTTGAATTCCTGTATGAGAACGCTAAAATCAAGTAATTGGAGAGCTCGATGACTGAGAAAAACCAAGCTTTAGTTCCTTTTGTGATAGAGCAGACAGGCCGCGGGGAGCGTTCTTACGACATCTTTTCCCGGCTGCTTAAGGACCGGATAATCTTTATTGGAACGGGCATTTGTGATGAGTTCGCCAATCTGATTATTGCCCAGCTCTTGTTTCTCCAGGCCGAAGATGCGGAAAAGGATATAAGCCTCTATATAAACTCGCCGGGTGGTTCCGTAACAGCAGGGCTGGCCATTTATGACACCATTCAGTTCCTGAAATGCGATGTGGCCACCTACTGCGTTGGGCAGGCCGCGAGCATGGGGGCCGTGCTGCTGGCCGCCGGGGCAGCGGGAAAGCGGTATGCTTTGCCAAACGCCCGCATAATGATCCATCAGCCGTGGGGCGGAGCACAGGGCCAGGCTTCTGATATTCATATACAGGCCCAGGAGATACTGCGCCTGAAGGATTCGATCAATGCCATACTGGCTTCGCATACCGGCAAGCCCGTGAGCGCGCTGGAGAAGGACACCGACAGGGACTTCTTCATGTCCGCTGACGAGGCCTGCAAGTACGGCCTCGTGGACGAGGTAGTTTCTGCTAAGAAGCAGCCGAAGAAGTCTGCTAAGAAGAAGGACAAGTAGATGTCCAAGTCGCGCGATGCAACATGTTCATTTTGTGGCAGGAAACGTGCGGAGGTGCGAAAGCTGGTCGCAGGCCCGAACGTGAATATCTGCGATGAATGCGTAAGGCTTTGCGATTCGCTTGTTAAGGAAGAAGGCAAGGCGGAAACGCCGGCTTCAGCTTCAACCAAGAACCTGAAGATTCCAAAGCCGCGCGAGATAAAAGACTATTTGGACCTGCATGTTGTGGGGCAGGACCATGCCAAGAAGGTCCTGTCAGTAGCAGTGCACAACCACTACAAGCGCTTGAAACAGCATGAGATAATCGAAGGGGATTCCGAGCTTTCAAATGTGGAGATCGAGAAAAGCAATATCATGCTTATCGGTCCTACGGGGAGCGGGAAGACTCTGCTCGCGAGGACCCTGGCGAAGATGCTGGATGTGCCGTTCGCGATCGCCGACGCTACGAACCTTACAGAGGCCGGGTATGTTGGCGAAGACGTTGAGAACATCCTGCTCAACCTGATTCACAACGCGAACTTTGATGTCAGTCGTGCCGAAATGGGGATCATCTATATTGATGAGATCGATAAGATAGGCCGTCGCACGGAGAACGTTTCAATTACGCGGGACGTCTCGGGTGAAGGTGTTCAGCAGGCGTTGCTGAAGATCCTGGAGGGAACGGTTTCCAAGGTTCCGCCGCAGGGCGGCAGGAAGCATCCTCAGCAGGAGTATATTCGGATTAATACCGAGCACATTCTGTTCATCTGCGGAGGAGCTTTTGTCGGCCTCGAGGACATTGTGAAGCGAAGGGTAGGAACGCAGGCACTCGGGTTCGGTGCGGCCGCAAAGCTTGACCAGGAAAAGAAGGATGTGCAGGTCATGGCGGAAGTTGAGCCGGAGGACCTTATCAAGTACGGACTCATTCCTGAGTTTACCGGTCGTATACCCATAGTGTCCGTCCTCGAGGATCTCAACGAGGAACAGCTGGTAAGAATCATGGTTGAGCCGAAAAACTGCATGGTTAAGCAATATCAGAAGCTCATGGCAATGGAGGGTATCAGCCTCTCATTCGCCGAGACGGCGCTTAGTGAGCTGGCAAAGATGGCCATCAAGCGTAAGACCGGAGCAAGGGGCCTGCGCGCGATTGTAGAGAAGGTAATGCTCGACGTAATGTATGAAGCGCCCAGCCTTTCCAAGAACGAGAGCATCAGGATCACAAAAGCCATGATCAAGAAGCAGAAAGCCCGGCTTGAGCAGGATGTAGGCGGCCAGCTTAAGATCGCGTAAGCTTTGTCAGGATCTCCTGTCGCTTCATTCCCTCGCATTGCAGTATCAGGGCCTCTTTCAGAAGCTTGGCCATACGCGGGCCCGGACTGATTCCGAGAGCCTTCAGGTCAGAGCCCGTGATTGTCTTTGCCCGCAGGCGTCGCTGTACGGTTGAGCGCGTCTTCCGAAGTGAGACGGCGTGCCCAGGGGATGTGGCCCCTCGGATCACGATTGCTGTTTTTGCCTGAGGTGTTATCAATTCCGGAAGAAGATCCCTTGGAGGATGCTTGCGAGCGGCCAGGCTCCAGTATACGTGCTGTGTCCTGATGACGTTCTTTGTAACGGCACGGGCCGCCTTAAGCGCGCTAAGTTCAGCACCTGTCTCCTGTCGGATACGGGCAAGCAGAGACAGGCTGACCGCCGTGCCGGGAGGTGCCCCCGTCCTGAGGAACAGGGCGGCGAGCAGCGTCTCAAGTGGCTCTCCGGCCAGGCTGTTGAGGAGCCCGGCGGTTTTCTTAAGCTGGGTGGCTGAGTGCGATCCTGCAGTTAATGGCAGGACATTGCCGAGGAGCCGGAGTTTGTCGAGCAGCAGCAAGGCCCGACCAGGAAGAGGAGACTCGGTCAATATGCGAAAGAGCTCATTTTGAACTCTTTCGGCACTTATCTGTTTTATCAGGCTGGAATTGGTGCGGATTGAGGCTGCCGTGCCCTGCTCAATGGCAAAGTCGAGCGACTGCGAGAAGCGCACGGCCCGCAGCATTCTCAAATGGTCCTCCTTGAACCGTGCGTCGGGTGTGCCGACAGTCCTGATGAGTTTAGAGGCTATGTCCGGTATGCCCCCTACATAGTCGATGTATACTTCGGCAACCGGGTCAAAGAACATGCCGTTTACTGTGAAGTCCCTGCGCATTGCATCGTGCCGCGGATCGGTGAAAGTCACTGATGAGGGGCGCCTGCCGTCGCGATATTCGTTGTCTGAACGGAATGTGGCTATTTCAAAGAAATGCCCTTGTGCCTGAGCCTGGATGACGCCGAAGGCCTTTCCGATTGGCTTGGTCCTCTGTATCAGAGTCTGGACCTTTTCAGGTGTAGCCGCTGTTGCAATATCATAGTCCCTGGGGGTCCTGCCCATGAGCATGTCCCGGACGCAGCCGCCGGCAAGATATGTATCAAAGCCAGCATCCTGGAGCCGGCGGACAATACGTATCGCGCACTGTCGGGCTGATCCCATTATTATCTCTTCAGGGATTTACAGAAGTGCTTTATTGTCTTTGCCATTGCCGGCATTACACGCGTCGTATTCGCCAGGACTTCCTCGTGGGTAACTTCGGAGGAGCCCGACGCGGAGTTAGCGATGCAGGACAGCGCGCAGACGGCGATCCCGGCAGCATTGGCTGTCATCGCCTCGGGTACAGTCGACATGCCGATCGCGTCGGCGCCAAGGCACTTGAACGCGGCGACTTCCGCAGGTGTCTCATAAGTGGGTCCTGTTACGGCCATGTAAGTCCCTGAGGCCAGGGTGGTACCCGCCGTTCCAGCAGCGGCCTTCAGCTTGCGGCAAAGCGTTCTGTTATATACTTCGGTCTGGTCAGGGAACCGTTGCCCGAGCATCGGATTGTGAGGCCCGAGCAGGGGGTTGGTCCCCATCATATTGATATGATCGGTGATCATCATAAGCATGCCTGGCTTAAGCCTTGCCGCTATGCCTCCGGCGGCATTCGTGAGCATGATGTTAGAGGCCTTCAATCTCACCGCTATGTAGACAGGCATGAGGACAGGATCCCATCCAGCACCTTCATAGAAATGGCGTCGTCCTTGGAAGATGAGGACCGTCTTTCCGGATTCCTTCAGAAGATGCAGCTTGCCGGCGTGTCCTTTGACAGACGTCTTTCCCATGCCGGGCAACCTTGAGTAGGGGATTGAATTGCTCGGTTTGAGCGCCGCAACAAGCTCTGACCACCCGGAGCCGAGAACTATTACGAGGTCTACAGAAGTGATGCCGAACGCTTTCTTTATTACAGAGACAGCTTTTGATCCTGGAAGTGTTGCCATGTGTTGATAATAGGGTCCAGCTGCTGCCGGAATCAAGAAACTTGCTGTCATATGCCGTAATAGAGGCAGCAAAGAACCCTTCGGCCAGGCGGGGTTTCATTGGACTGGCGTCGTTCCCTAGATCCTCTAACGTCGTCGTTTCAGGGGTCCTTCCTTACCCTGTCCAGCCGAGGGTCGTCTCAAGATTTAGCACTAGGTGTGCCAACTTGTGACTTGCTGTGGAAAACAGGTGATGTTGCCCCAAAAACTCAAGGAAAGAGGAATATCGTATGAAACCGGCCCGGAAAGTGTCCTGCCTGGGCGTGGATCGGGGATGGCGCTATTCGGCCAGGCCCTGGTTCATGTTGAGCGCTTCCAAGCGCCTGCGGAGTTTTCCGCGCGAGAGCCCCAGCATTCTGGCCGCCGCGGAGACGTTGTCGTTCGTTCGGGACATGGCCTCTTCGTAAAGCTCCTTTTCGACATCGGTAAATTTCAGCGATCCACTTCGCCAGTCTGGCTCCTCTTGATCCGAAACTGGGCTCCCTGAGAGTGCAGGAAGGTCTTCGGCTTCAATCATCCCGCTTTTCCTGAAATGGATGACCGCGCTTTCTATTGCATTCCGGAGTTCACGGACGTTTCCCGGGAAGGAGTATGACTGAAGGGCGGCAATTGCCGAATCGGCGAGGCCTTCCGCCTTGCGGCCCATTTCAGCCGACAGCTTCAAAGTGTAGTACAGTGCTATTATCGGGATGTCGGAGGGTCTCTCACGCAGCGGGGGCAGTTCTATCGTGGCAACCTTGAGGCGGTAATACAGATCTTCCCTGAAGTGCTTCTCTTTGACCAGCTGCTCGAGTGGCTGGTTCGTCGCGGCGACTATCCTGACATCCGCAGTCTTTTCCTTGTGTTCTCCAACGGGCATAAAAGTGCGCTGCTCGAGAAGCCTGAGGATCTTCGCCTGGGACTTGAGCGGGAGGTCCCCAATCTCATCAAGAAACAGCGTTCCTCCACCGGCTGCCTCGACATAGCCGCTGCGGGTCTCAATGGCTCCAGTGAATGCGCCTTTGCGGTGTCCGAACATCTCAGACTCAAAGAGGTCCTCCGGGATAGATGGGCAGTTGGCCGTCAGGTAGGGCCCGTTCTTCCTTGAGCTCTGAGTATGCAGAGCGCGTGCGACCAGCTCCTTCCCCGTTCCGCTTTCGCCCGTTATGAGCACTGTGGCGTTTGAGTCGGCCAGATCCATGATTTGCTGAGCCACGGTCTTCATCTTGTCTGACTTGCCGATCAGTACAGCATCAGTGTTCCGTGCGTGAAGTTCCTGGCTCAGCAGTTCCACTTTGTCGGATAGAAGCTTGCTGGTCCGGGAGAGGGCCCGGAACTTGCTTGTACGCTCAACCGATGCCCTGAGGGCCGCTGCGGTGATCGGCTTTTCCAGAAAATCCGTTGCCCCCTCACGCAGGGCCCTTATGGCGATGTCCATCTGACCATGGGCGGTGATGAATATTACGTCGCAATCAGGGGCTACAGCTTTGACCCTGCTGAGAACTGCAAAACCATCATGATCAGGCATACAGATATCGCTGATCACCACGTCGGTTTTCTCCTTCTCGATATGGTCAAGCCCCTTTGCGGGATCGGAGAACGCCCGAACGGAAAATCCATCGTCGGTCATTGTGTTCTGCAGGCTCTTGAGGACCATTTTATCGTCATCAATGATGGCAATACTGAGTTCGGACTGTTCGTCGCTCTGCATGACTCTAGTTAACTCGCATGCCTTCAAAGTGTCCAGCCAAAAGGGCTAGTTTTCGGATGCAAAAGGCAGGCTGAACTGTTAGTGTTTACTGCATGAACAAGGGGGCAGGCATATCACGGCGGGAGTTTGTCGGGCTGCTTGGCGCATCGGCGGCGGCTGCCGGGTGTGCGACGAATCCTGTTACCGGCAAATCGCAGCTGATGCTGGTCTCAGAGGCACAGGAGATCAGCTGGGACAGGGACATGGCGCCGCACCAGTTTTCCGCCCACTACGGGGCCGTTCAGGACAGAAAGCTGAACGAATACGTCACTTCTGTTGGAGCCAGTCTGGTTCCGGGATGCCATCGCCCGCACATGCCCTATAATTTTCGAGTCGTCAATTCGCCAGTAGTTAACGGGTACACATTTCCCGCGGGAAGCATGGCCCTTGCAAGGGGGCTGATGCTCGAGATGGAGAGTGAAGCCCAACTGGCGGCGGTTCTCGGGCATGAGATCGGGCATGTGTGCGCAAGGCATACGGGCTCAAGGATGTCATGGGCGATGATGGCACAGGTAGGAGTGGTTCTTCTGGCCGCATACCTCGAAGAGGAGCATGAAGACTATGCTGTAATCGGCGCGGGCCTCGGTATGGTCGGAGCGAACATGCTTCTCTGCCGTTACAGCAGGGAAGATGAAAGGCAGGCCGACTCTCTGGGACTAAGGTATATGACCAATGTTGGCTACGATCCGGGCGGCATGTCTGAGCTGATGAAGATCTTTATGGCTCTTCGGAAGGGAAAGCCTGGCATTGTTGAGGTGCTCTTTTCGACGCACCCGATGAGCGGCGAAAGGCACGCAAACGCGAATGACGAGATTTCTGCGAGATACCGTTCCGGCAACTGGCGTGAGCTCAGGGAAAAGTATATGGACAATACGGCGTCGCTGCGAAAGATAGCACCTGCGATCAAGGCCATGCAGGACGGCGAGCTTGCCGTAATGAAGGGGCAGTATGCTGATGGGGAGGAGCACCTTCGGCGCTCTCTCAGGACGGCGCCTGATGACTACGCCGCGCTCATGCTCATGAGCAAAACGCTCTATGCCATGAAGCAGCAGGGCGAGGCGGAGAAATATGCACTTAGAGCACGGGACGTATATCCAGAGGAAGCGCAGTCGCTTCACATGTCCGGCATGATCCAGCTCGAGATGCGAAAATACGAAAAAGCTTTTGTCAGTTTCGACAGCTACGAAAAGAAGCTTCCAGGAAACCCCAATACAGTGTATTTGAAGGGAGCATGTCTTGACGGGCAGGGCAGGAGAAGGGATGCGGCAGATTTCTATTTCAGGTACCTTCAGGCATCCCGAACGGGTGAGTTTTCGAAAAAGGCCGAGGAACGGCTTAGGCTTTGGGGCTATAAGATTCCGGGAGAAGAAGTATGAGTTCAGATATATTGAGCAACTTTAAGCTCGATCCTGTGATGACCGAGAGATTAGTCACGTCGCTCGTTCTGATTGTATTCCTTTGGCTTGTAAAGACTCTGATATGCTCCCTGATTCGCAGGAAAATCACCGACCCCGTAAAGTATTATCACTGGAGAAGGATAGTTGTTTATGCTTATTCAATCCTTGTCCTCGTCCTTATCGGCCGGATATGGGTCAAGGGGATAGACTCCCTGGCGCAGCTCATCGGTCTTGTCGGTGCAGGTATTGCGATCGCAATGCACGACACAATTGCGAACGTCGCCGCGTGGTTCTACCTGCTGTGGCTCAAACCTTTCAAAGTCGGCGACAGGATCGAGATAGACGGGACGCGGGGCGACGTAATCGATATACGCCTGTTTCAGTTCAGCATGATAGAGATTGGCAACTGGGTGGACTCAGACCAGAGCACCGGCCGCATCGTGCACGTGCCTAACAGCAAGGTCTTTCGTGAGCCTCTTGCGAACTATGAAATAGGATTCGAGTATATCTGGAACGAGATCCCAGTGCTGATCACTTTTGAGAGCAATTGGGAGAAAGCCAAGCAGATACTGACTGACATTGCCAAGGAGATGGCCGAGCCGCTCTCGCAGGGAGCGGAGCAGCAGATCAAGCGCGCGGCCATGAAATACCTGATCTACTTCAATCGTCTTACCCCTATAGTTTACACTACGGTGAAAGACAGTGGGGTGATGCTTACTATACGTTACATCGTAAAGCCGCGTCAGCGCAGGAATTCGAACCAGGATATCTGGGAGTCCATACTCAGGGAATTTGGCAAGACCGACGATATCTCACTCGCATACCCGACGACGAGGTTCTATGCGCGCAGTGAAGACCTTGGCGGAAACCCGAAGGCGGAAACCTGAGACCTGAAGGTATAACGGAATTCCAGGTCCGGGTCTACGAGGCCGTCCGTCGCATTCCAGCAGGCAGAGTCAGCACCTACGGCGCAGTTGCAAAAGCGATAGGCTGCAAAAGTCCGAGAGCGGTGGGGCAGGCGCTGAAGATCAACCCCTTCGCCCCAACGGTGCCTTGTCACAGAGTCATATCTTCATCGCTGAGGATAGGTGGGTTCCAGGGGCATCGGACAGGAGCGGCTGTCCGACGGAAGATCGCCCTGCTGAAGCGAGAAGGCGTGCAGTTTGATGCATCGGGAAGAATTACTGATTCCGCCCGGCTATTCCTGTATTGAGCGCTTCAGCCCTGTCGCTGAAAGAAGTGGGTGCTGGACCCGCCCATTGCCCGCTCAGCCGCCTCCATGATCGTTTCTGAGAGAGTCGGGTGCGGATGTATGGTCAGTGCAATGTCCTCGGCCACACATCCCATCTCCAGGGCAAGGACCGCTTCGCCGATCATGTCCCCGGCCCTGTCCCCGCATATTCCTACGCCAAGCAGCATGCCGCTTTCTTCGTCAGCGATGACTTTCGTGAGCCCGTCGCGGCGGCCAATGGTTGCCGCGCGGCCCGAAGCCTGCCAGGGGAACTTGCCTATCTTAACGCTTTTGCCGGAACGCCTGGCCTCGTCTTCGGTCAACCCGCACCAGGCTATCTCCGGATCGGTAAACATGACTGCGGGAATAGCTATGGGATCGTAAACAGTCTTCCCGTCATTCAGGGCCTCTACTGCCATGCGGCCTTCGTGTGTCGCCTTGTGGGCCAGCATCGGCTGGCCTGCCACGTCACCGATAGCCTGTATAGCCGGGTTGGATGTGAAGCGCTGCGCGTTGACCTTTATGAATCCATGGTCATCAGTATCGACGCCTATCTTTTCAAGCCCTATGTCTACGGTCGAAGGGCGTCGGCCCACGGCGACTAAGACAGCTTCGAATTGTTCTTCGCTTTGACCCTCTGGGCCGTCAAAGCTTACGATCAGCCCGTCAGGGTTCTCCTTTGCCCCGGTAACTTTCGTCTTAGTCATTATGGCGGCAAACTGCTTTTCTAGCCTCTTTGTCAGGGGGCCTGCCAGGTCGCGGTCCACTCCTGGAATGAGGTATGGAAGGGCTTCCACAACCGTTACACTGGAGCCGAGGGCGTTGTATGCCTGTCCGAGCTCGAGGCCTATGTAGCCCCCGCCTATGACCAGGAGACTCTTCGGAATGCTTTTGAGTGCGAGGGCATTCCTTGAGTCCATCACTCGCTCGGAGGCGGGCAGGAATGGCAGCGGCGTGGGTTCAGAGCCCGAGGCAATGATAGCGTGCTTGAACTCAATTGTGTGCCCGGTTCCATCCGTGCCCTTTATCCTTATGGTTTTACTGTCAGCAAATTCAGCGTTGCCCTGTATGTATGTAATGCCGCGCTGCTTGGTCAGTTGGCCCAACCCGCCTGTGAGGCCGTCGATTACGCCCTGCTTCCACTGCCTCAGTTTAGGCAGGTCTATGACAGGTTCGCCGAATGTGATGCCTATATCGGGCGTTTCCTTGGCGAACTGTATAGCGCTGGCAGCGTGCAGGATGGATTTTGAAGGAATGCAGCCCCGATACAGGCACACACCGCCCGGATTCGGCTCTCGGTCAATCAGGACAACATCCATTCCCAGGTCGGCCGCATGGAAAGCGGCAGGATAGCCGCCGGGTCCGCCTCCTATTACCGCGAGAAAAGTGGATTTGGTGTCATTTCCCATGTTCAGCCCTCAAGTGCGAGCAGAAGCGGTTCGCGAACTGCTCCGATTATCCAGCCAAGGAACGCAGCGCCGTCGGCGCCGTCAATTATGCGGTGGTCAAACGATAAGGAGAGCGGCAGGTATGTACGCGCCTCGCCGCCGCCAGGCGCTCTCTCCTCGAAGGAGCGGCCCATGCCCAGGATGCCCACCTCAGGGTAGTTTATTATCGGGGTGAAGAATGAGCCACCGATTCGTCCGAGGTTTGTTATCGTGAAAGTTCCGCCCTGCATGTCTTCTATCGCCAGCTTGCCGTCGCGTGCTTTCTTCGCGATTTGTGAGATCTCGACCGCTATCTCCACCATGTTCTTCTTGTCGGCGTCCTTGATCACAGGGACGACCAGTCCACGCTCCGTGGCAACAGCCACCCCGAGGTTACAGTAGTCCTTGAGGATGATAGTTCCGTCCTGCATGTCCACGGAGGAGTTCATCCTTGGAAACTTGCGCAGAGCTGAGGCCACTATCTTGCAGATCATCACGGCCATGGTCAGCTTGCCGCCTTCTTTCTCCGCGAGCGCCCCATATTTCTTTCTAAGTGGGTCCAGCTCCGTGATGTCTGCCTTGTCGTGTATGGTGACGTGCGGGATTGTCTGCCATGACATCGTGAGGTGCGTGGCGGTCTTGCGCCTGATAGGCGGCATCTTTTCAACGTTTACAGCACCCCACTGGGCGAAATCCGGCAACGCCGGCGCCGGAGCAGGCTGAACTGAAGGAGAAATTTTGCCTGCCGCATGCTTTTCTACATCATCCTTGGAAACCCGCCCGTTCGGGCCGGATCCTGAAACTTTTGCTATATCCACACCAAGCTCGCGCGCTCGCTTTCTTACGGAAGGCGCGGCCGGTACCAGGCCGGCTGATGACGCGTTCGCCGGCGGAGGCTGAGGGCTGGGGGGGGGCGATGGGGTCTCAGCAGTCTCTTTCTCCTTCGGTTCAGATGCTTCTGGGGGCGTGGACGGTTTCTCTTCGGACGCGCTTTCGGAGTCGCCCTTCAGGCGCAGGACAACTGCACCGGGCTTGATCTCGTCTCCGGCCTCAAGAAGCACCTCTGCAACGATACCGGCCGCACTCGAAGGCACTTCTACGACGGCTTTATCCGTTTCTATTTCAGCTATGGACTGATCGACCGATACGGTGTCGCCGGGCTTAACCAGAACACGCGACACCTGCATGCTCTCAACGCCCTCACCAACGGCAGGTACGACGACTTCTGTATCCATATCTTTGTTCCTCGCTCTATCTGGTTTCTGGATCCTCGGCGGAAATGTCGATGTTCAGGTCTGTCGCGGCTTTCTGCAGCGCGTCGGGTGGGGTATTGAGGCCGACAAGCGCGCTATAGGCGATATGTTTTGCATCGACCTCGAAGAAGTCACGCAGCGCCTCTCGTCCATCACTGCGGCCGAACCCGTCGGTGCCCAGGACAATATAGGGATTTTGTATCCATCGCGCTATTGCTCCTGGCACTGCCTTTACATAGTCCGAGGCCGCCACGATGGGACCATTGAACGCCCCGAGGCAGTGTGCGAGGTGTGAGATGCGCGGAGGCTCGTCCGGGTGCAGCGCGTTCCATCTTTCGGCGGAACTGGCGTCCCTGTGCAGCTCCTTGTAGCTGGTAGCTGACCAGACGTCCGCATTCACTCCGAACGACTCTGAAAGGATATCGCGTGCCGCAAGTGCTTCGCGGAGGATCGAGCCGCTGCCGAAAAGAACGACGTCAGGATTACCTTCGCCTGCGACACGGTGCAGTCCCTTGAGTATGCCATCCGCGGCACCTTCCGGCATTGGCGGCTGAGCATAATTCTCATTCATAACGGTCACGTAATAGAAGATGTCTTCCCTGTCGGTTACCATGCGGCGCAGGCCGTCCTGTATGATTACGGCAAGCTCGTAAGCATAGGTTGGGTCGTATGCCATCATGTTCGGGAAGGTCATTGCAATCAGGTGGCTGTTGCCGTCCTGGTGCTGCAGGCCTTCACCGGCGAGCGTGGTTCGTCCGGAGGTGGCTCCGATAAGGAAGCCCCGGGCCCGGCTGTCGGCCGCCGCCCAAACAAAATCACCTACACGCTGCAGTCCGAACATGCTGTAGTAGCTGAAGAAAGGAACCATTGTGACTCCATGGTTCGCATAGGCCGTTCCTGCCGCTATGAAAGATGACAGGCATCCGGCTTCAGTGATGCCTTCTTCCAGGATCTGTCCGTCCGTTGCCTCCCGGTAGTAGAGCAGGTTTGCCTTGTCTACCGGTTCATAAAGCTGTCCCGGGTGCGAATATATTCCGAACTGTCTGAAGAGCGCCTCCATTCCCAGAGTGCGTGCCTCGTCTGGGACAAGAGGCACGATGCGCGACCCGATATTCTCATCGTGAAGCAGTGTCGCGAGTATACGCACATACGCCATCGTGGATGATACCTCGCGGCCTTCGGTGCCCTCCAGGAACTCAGAGAAAGCGTCAAGTGCGGGCACTTTCGGAGAGTCGCCGAGATCGGCCCGGGCGGGAAGAAATCCGCCGAGCGCCTCGCGGTGCGACATGAGGTAGGATACTTCATCACTATCCTTCTCGGGCTTGTAGAAAGGCAGGTTCGCGACCTCATCGTCTGAGAGGGGTATGTTGAATCGGGACCGGAATTCCAGCAGAGCCTGATCGTTGAGCTTCTTCTGGTTGTGCGCGATGTTAAGGGCCTCCCCGAAGGAGCCAAGCCCATACCCCTTAATGGTCTGGCATATGACGACGGTGGGTGAGCCAGTGTGTTTGACGGCCGCGTCAAATGCCGCATAGACCTTGCGAGGATCGTGCCCTCCGCGGGTCAGGTTCTTTAGCTGCTCATCGCTGAGGTGCTCAACCATGGACAGCAGCTCTGGATTGTCTCCAAACAGGTCTTTCCGCATATAAGACCCGTCTTCCGCCGCGTACTTTTGGAAGCGTCCGTCAACGGCCTCTAGCACACGCTTTGCAAGAATGCCCTTTACATCCTTCTCAAACAGTGGGTCCCAGTCGCTGCCCCATACTACCTTGATTACGTTCCAACCGGCGCCTCGGAAAGCTGCCTCGAGTTCCTGAATGATCTTGCCGTTGCCTCGGACGGGTCCGTCCAGACGCTGCAGATTACAGTTGATTACAAAGGTCAGGTTGTCCAGGCGCTCCCGTGATGCCATAGTGATTGCCCCGAGCGACTCGGGCTCATCAGTTTCGCCGTCGCCAAGGAAGGCCCAGATCCGCTGGTCGCTGGGCTCCTTAAGGTTTCGGTCCTC
>JBFIFS010000005.1:0-65486 GCA_041602695.1 Kiritimatiellia bacterium | reverse complement strand
GGGCGAGCTTCGCTGCTGCCGTCAATGCCGTGCTCTTTGCCACGCATGGAGCCCTGGCATGACTGCCCCTGAGATAGGGAAGATCGCTGACTCGGCTACAGAGGGACTCAAGGACGACAAGGAGCTGCGTCTGGATGTCCGTCAGGAGCTCGTCGCCCACATCGAGGACGCTGTCAGCGCTAATCTCGCTGCGGGCATGGGCGAAGAGGACAGCGTCGCGGAAGGGCTCAAGTCGTTTGGCCCAGTGACTGACATTGCAGCAGAACTTGTCGCAGCGAACCGATCGAGGATGCGGTTCCGCCAGCTGGCGCGAATTGCGGCACGGGCTCTGATCGTTCCTGCCGCACTTATGGTGGCATTCTGGGTCAATATTGACAGCTTTACAACGGCGCGCTTCCTGCGGACCATGACAGCCGGCTTCGAGGGGGACGTCGGCCCTCTTGAGGATCACATGAGTCTGATGAGCAGGCGCGGAATATCGGAAGAAGCGGCGTTCTTGTGTTTCGGCGACACCTCTCTTGAGAGTGATATCGACCGCCAACGCGGAATATGGGAAAGCGATCCCACAAACAGGGTGTTCTACGGAAACTATATTACGATGCTCGCGGTCAAGCACCCGCTGAATAATACGGATGACTTGAGGTTCCTTGAGCAGGAGATAAGGAGGGGCGAAGAGCTGGATCCGGACAATGCCAGGTACAATTACCTGCTTGCGGGGCTGATGACTGAACTGGCCTCTGAAATCAAGATTGTTCCTTCTGAAGATGGCGATGGTGACGAGATGCTCCTCGATGTCATTGACAGGGACCTGCTTGACAAGGGGATGACGGAGTTCCTGAAAGCCGGCAGTAAGCCGTTCATGGACACATACTGCACGGAGATGCTGGCGCTGAGGATGAGCGTGCTGCCGGAGGTCGAGTCTCTTTCCGAAGTCATCGCACGCATAAGTATGGCGGCGGGGATATATCTGCCTGACGTCAGTAAGCACAGGAACCTGGCCCGGACGTCACTGAAGTACGCTGAGCTGCTTGTTGCCGAGGGCAGGAAAGCTGAGGCTTTGCCCTATCTTGAGGCATGGTATCCGCTCTGCAAGAAGGGATTCGCGCAGGATGGCACACTGATAGAGGCCCTGGTCTCTTTCGCAATTGCAGGGCTTGGCGGCGAATCTGCCGCTGTGCTTGAGAAGACAGGTGAGACGGAGAGAGCCGAGGAGATGCGGCGGCTCAGCGGGGCGGTTACTGCCGTCTATGACGGGCACAAGGCGCGACTGAAATCTGACAACAATGACATGGGCAAGACCATCAGGATGCATGGCAGCATCCTGGCGGGAATGCTCATTCCGGCAATCGGCTCCGACGGCGTGACCAAAGAAGACCTGGCGCCGGGTCGAGAGATAGAACATACCTGGGTGGAGAAAGGATGGCTTTCCGGCTTCATATCCTGCCTGTTTCTTATCATGCTGGGCCTTTTGGCAATCGCGCTCTATATGCGTTTTGTCCGGGGCGGCGAGTCGGCGCCCCTCCTTTTGCTGCCGGATCCTCGACAGACCGTAAAGGTTCTGCTGTTTTCCGTCGTGGTTCCACTGGCTGTGTTCTTCATCTATACGCGGCACACGGATCTTTCGGGCCGTGATCTCTCGCTCCTGATGTGGCCGCGTTTTGTCCTGGAACTGCATTTGCTTACGGCCATTATGCTGTCCGTGGCCGCCTACCAGATGCAAAAGCTCGTAGATGCGCGGTGCAGGTATCTGGCGCTGGGCACACCGCGTGCGCGAAAATGGTGGGTTATATTCCTGTTAAGCATCGTCCCCGTTGGTCTTGTAGTCTGGTTGGCAACAGGGCGCCGAAATACCGCGATGTTCAGGGGTACAGTCGCCAGGTCATTAATTCCGATACTGGGTCTCATTATTGTTCTCGTGGGGGGTGTCGTTCATCCTCATTTAGTTAGCAGGGAAGCGCGGTTGGTGAAGAAAGATTCGATACTGTCCGTGCCAGAAGAGGGCGGCTTTACAAAGCTGGAGAACGAGGTGACCAGGAGGCTGAATCGAGAGGCCCTTGCCGCTATGGAATCGGTTTTGGGAGATTAGGTGACCGGATCAGTCCTGAAAAGCGGCCAAGATTAAGTTTCGTCTTTAAAAGCCCTGCCGGGCGCCCTAGACTCATGAGTTACTGAGTTAGAAGTTCGGCAGGGCCTTTCTTGTGCCTCTGTCAAATTATGTTATGGAGATCATGATGAGGCTGTTTAGTGCGTTAGGCTTGTGCGGCATTTGTGCGGTTGTTTTGTCGGGATACCTGTTTGCCCAGGCGCCCGGCGTGGAGATTGTGAGGGACAAGGGCGAGCAGTTTAAAATGCTGGTCGAAAAGGCCAACAAGCTTATGGAGGCGGACGCGCTTCTTTCCCTCAAAGAGGTCGGGAAGCAGCTTGAAAGGGAGTCCTGTAAGATTGAGCTGCCCGAACCCAGCACGAAAGAACTCACGGACCGGGAGATATGGCGACGCAGTAAATCAGCCCATGTCCGCGTTGGATGGCACTACAAGTGTAAGAAGTGCGACAAGTGGCACCAGAACCTGGCCGGCGGCTATTTTATAAATGATGAAGGCGCGGTTGCAACCTGTTATCACGTGATCGACAAGGACGAGAAATCTTATCGTGAGGGATACCTGATCGCCGCTAACAACAAAGGCGACCTTTTCCCTGTTGAAGAGGTGCTTGCGGCCGACAAGACGACGGACACTGCGATCATAAGGGTCAAGACCGACGGGCAGATCACGGCGCTGCCCCTGAATTCGAATACATATCCTGGTGATTCCGCGTGGTGCTACAGTGATCCGCTTGGACGCTCCAGCTATTTCAGCAAAGGTATGATTAACAGGTTCTACGTCTACAAGAAGAAGGGCCAGGAAGAATCAGCAAGGATGGAGGTTTCCACGGACTGGGCGCCCGGATCCAGCGGTGCCGCGGTACTGGATGTTTATGGGAATGCCATAGGACACGTCTCTGAAATTTCGTCGGCCGGCTCGCGTGGGAAGAGCCCTGTGATCAGTAAGAGTGGAGATGGCACTAACAAGGTGACGAGGATAGCCCAGAAGAGCGGCGGCCCCATGATTATCTTCCACTGCGCCTCACGCGCCGCCGACGTCATGGCTTTGGTTGAGTAGGTCCTGCCGATTACAACCCGGCGAGCTGTTTGTAATGGTCGCTGATGCCGGTGGGTGCTACGCTAACTGTTGTCGATAAATGTCGGCAGGGGGAAGTGTAATGAAGTGCTACAAGTGCAGCTCTAGAATGACCCGTAAAGCGCTGGATGGAGTCCTAGTGGACTCCTGTCCTACCTGCGAGGGAATCTGGCTGGACGGCGGCGAGCTGGAAATGCTCAAGAACGGTGCGCGGAAGACGACTGAGGAGATCCTTCTTCAGGCTCGAAGCGAAATCTCCCGCGAAAAGCGGCGTCTTGTGACCGCCCATGAAATGTGTCCCCGCTGCCAACAGGATAAGCTGCACGAGAAGATCGTGGCTGGAACAGCACTGGATACCTGTGCAAGCTGCGGTGGGCTGTACTTTGACTGGTCAGAGCTCAGCAAAGTCCTTCAGCGCTCCGAAACAAGAGGCTTCAGCGCCCTTATCGCTAAGATACGCGCCCTCCTATAGGCCCTCTTGTGGGCCCTTTTTTTCTGTTTGTGGCTGGATTAAACCTTCAGATCGCCCTATTCTGAAGCCATTATTGCGCATATCTAAACAAACCAAAGGAGTTCAAAGTTATGCATAAGTCTCTGCTGGCTGTCCTCGCCGTATTTCTTGTTTCCGCTGGCTTCGCAAGCGCCGCCGAGTTTTCCGTGAGCCGTTATTTCGGCGACAGCATGGTCGTTCAGCGCGGCAAGCCCGTGAAGGTCTGGGGCACGGCCCGGAAAGGCGACAAGGTTACGGTCAAGTTTGCCGGACAGACTAAGAGCGCGAACGCTGACGAAGACGGTAACTGGGTTGTCACGCTCGATGCAATGCCGGCCAACGCAGAGGGGCAGAGTCTGAATGTCATGGCCGGGACAGGAGGGGCCGTTTTCAGCGACATCCTGATAGGCGATGTCTGGTTCTTTGGCCGCCAGACCTATGTGGACATCTCGCTTGGCAGGACGCCCGAAGGACAGAAGGCGGCGGCACTTTACAGGCCAAAGGAGGCCTTTCGCGCGATTACGATAGACATGATACCCGCAAAGACGCCGCAGGCGGACCTGAACGAGAAGTCGACCGTAGGCTGGGTCAAGGTGGACGGCAACAACGCTCTTACCATGTCCGCGGCGGCGTTCTACCTCGGCCGCGACCTCGTGAAAGATCTTGGGGTACCTGTGGGCATCATCGATCTCAACATGTCCCACCACTTTCACATTTCATGGAGGGACAGGGACGCGATGGCTGAAGCGGCGAAGCTGACTCCTGACGACAAGGAGGTTGATTACCTTATCGGCTGGATGGAAGAAGAGGTCGAGGCGCGCGACAGCGGAAAGGCGCAGGCGGACCTGGACAAATATTATGAAGAAACCATGAAGGGGAAGGGGGTCAAGCCATACCTTGGCCTGCATCCTCTCGAGAACCCCATGTATCCGTCTGCCGGCTACAACGCGATCATCAGTCCCCTGAAGAACGTGACGTTAAAGGGCGTGCTGCTGCAGCTGGGCAATGATTATCCGTTCATCGCGTACAGGGAGATAGAGAAGAAAGGGATGCTGGCGACGAAGGCCGGCTATGATTCCGGGTGGCACGACAACTACATGATTCTCAAGCTGGGCTATCGCGTCACTGATCGAGTCCTTCCGCATGTGCCCCGCGACTGGCGGAAGGCGCTTGCAGACGAGGACCTGCCTATCGGCCTGGTTCTTCCACCCTCCTCCGATCTTGACGTATACGCCGCACACAACCGTGAAATTCGAGAGCTGCATCGCCGAACTGTCGAAAAAGAGGACGGTTTGGGTCTGATCATGCCCGGGAACGAGAACATACCTTCAAGTGGTCAGCCCGCGGACGATAAGCTGTTGGCGGAACGCTGCAGACATTGGGTGCTCGGGGCCGTCAGCGGCAGTGAAGGCGCAGCGCCCTGCGGGCCTCTGTTTGACCGTATGGAAGCGAAGCTCGGAAAGGCGACAATTTACTTTAAGAAAGGCACTGCTGAAGGGCTTAAGGCAGGCGGCGAAGCCCTCGCCAACTTTGAGACTGCGGGGCCTGACCGCGAATTCACTCCGGCAAAGGCAAGCGTTGACGGCGATACGATTAAGCTGAGGAGCGATGGGCCCATAACGTTTGTCCGTTACAATTGGACGGACAAGCCGGCCCAGGACCTGGTCAACAGTGCGGGCCTTCCGGCTCTGCCTTTCAACACAGATGCCGACTGGAGCTTTGGATGGATTCCGCCGCCCGAGACGCCGAACCTCCCGGAAGAGTACAGTACTACGGCGGACAAATGGGCAAAGAGCGACGTGGCCATTATAAACGGCCAGATCGCGAACCTGTCGGAAGGAGATTCTGCACCAATACCAGTTGAGCCGGGTCCAATAGGGATGCGCGGGGCTCCGTTCGGCCCAAATATCATCGTTACCGACGTCAAGCCAGGCACACCTGCTGAGGGAAAGCTCAAGGCAGGTGACGTGATATATGGAGTGAACGGCAAGGTGTTTGATGATGGGCCTGACGTGGCAAAAGACGCCCAGTATTTCGTGCTGGCCGACGCGATCACATACAGTGAGTCGGAGGAGGGTGAGGGAAAGATGGTCTTGAGCCTTCGCCGCGGCACAAAGCTGCTGGATGTGGAGCTGCAGCTTAAGGTCATGGGTTCTTACAGCACGACAACGCCGTACTACTGCGAGAAGTCCGAGAATATCGTAAAGGACGCCGAGGCCTGGATTTCCAGGCGGTACAGGCCGGAGTCGGGGCTGGCGTCGACGCCGGCAGGTAAATTGAATACGGACCTTTTCTTCCTTCTCGCATCGGCCAACCCCGAGCATCAGGGACTCGTTCGCCGCGCGGTCTACGAAAAGATCGCCCGCATGGAGCCGCAGCCAGTGACAGACGAGACCGTTTCCAAGCCGTGGAACAGTGGACACGAGTCAATGCTGCTCGGTGAGTATTTTCATGCTACCGGGGACAGGAACGTGCTGCCGTATCTCAAGTACCAGGCTGACCTGTCGTCGGCTTCACAGCTGAAGCCTCCGGAGGAGACCCCTCCAACGAAGGAGGCAGCGCAGAGCGAGGAGACTGTTGGCGGTTGGCGCCATAATTATCCCGGCAACCCGGAGAGGTGGCAGTCGGGATACGGGCTGCTGCCCCATGCGGGCATGTCATGTGTGATGGGGATGCAGCTCGGCAAAGAGGCAGGCCTTGAGATTGATGAGCTGGCCCTCAAGCGCGGCATTGAGCACCACAACAAGGGACGGGCAGAGTATGGGTTTGTGCTCTACTCCTATTCCGGTCTCAGGCGTGAAGGACCGCCCCAAATTGACCCTGAAGCCGAGGCCAACGGCGCGCTATGGAGTATGAACGGAAAGCTTGGGATGGCCGCTTCCCTGTATAACATGCTGGACGGCTACAAGGACTCCGTAGACATATGTGCGCGCCACTGCGTGTATGGATATAACAGGACGCGAAGCGGACACGGCGGCATGTTCTTCAACAACTTCTGGACACCGGTTGGTGCCTGGGCCGCCGGAGAGAAGAGCTTCAAGCATTTCATGAAGGGCCAGAGATGGTGGAGGGAGCTCTTCCGAAGGAGTGACGGGGCCTTCAACCAGGCCGGACGTGGCGGTGTCGGCGTGTCTTATGGCCTTCCGTACGTGGCCCCTAAGCAGCGGCTCCGCATGCTGGGCGCACCCAGTTCGGCATTCGGCACGAACTGTCCTGATTACCTTAAGCCCGCTGTACAGGCGCACAGGAACCGCGACTATAAGCTCTGCGAAGAACTTATTCTCGAGCAGATGGAGAACGTGCTGCCGGCGGAAGACCTGCCCGTAGTGAATCATCTGCTGGAGTCTGTCCGAATTCTGCGCGCAAGCATTGAGCACGACCTCAGCCTCTGCGAGAGACTGATTAAGGATGGCAGGCACTATTACGCCAGCCTTGAGCTGCCGCAACTAAAGGGAGTGGTCGCGGCAGACAATCCGCGGCTGGAGGCCCTCGTTGCCGCTTTGGAAACAGAGGCGGGACGGCAGCTTGTCGATGGAGACAAAAAAGCGATAGAGGCTGAAGCCAGGGCGGCTGAATCAGAGAGGAAGGCTGAGATGCTTCCTGTCAGGAAAGAAAAGTGGGTCAGTCTCATTTCACAGGCCGGGAAGGGAGGCCAAAAGGAGAGCGATCCGTGGCAGATGAAGATTGTTGAGCACATCAAGCACGCGCCGGATGGCTGGACGGAGCCGAAGTTTGATGACAGCTCCTGGTATACTGCCAAGACCCCCTTGTCGTGGACGATGTACCACACGGCGCTGTTCCGCGGGAAATTCAATGTTGATGATAAGAATGCCTTTGACGCGCTGCGGATCCAGGGCAACTTCTTCCAGCAGGGAAATGTTGTCATCTATCTCAATGGCGAGCTGGTGGCCAAAATAGATAACCTCGACCGGGGCGGCGGGACGACCGATGCTCGTCTCACGGACTACGCGATGAAACTGCTCAGGAACGGCGAGAATACGTTGGCCATCGCGTCACGCCATAAGAGGCGATGGGGCCCTTACCGCGGCACTTACAAGACTGCGGCAACTATGGGATTCTGGGCGGAAGCACTGGAGAAGGCGGAAGAGTAATCAGTTATCAGTGATCGGTGATCAGAAAAGCGCTGTGAAGTGTTCTGGCTATTGACTGATGCCTGGGCACTGATCTCGGATCACTCGAGCCAGCGCGCGGCCCATATCCACCATGCCGTCTGGGCCGGGGTGGACGAGGTCAGGCCGGAGCCCGGATGGATCGGTGAGTATGCTTCTCCCGTCCACGTAGAAGACATTGTCCGAATTCTGACTGGCGACAACTTCAGAGACGGCCTCACGGAAGCCGACGCCCCATTCGGGATCGCTCATCAAGTCGCAGTTGTTGGTGAACAGGTCGATGCAGAACAGAGGCTTGTCGGGCTGTGCCTGATGGATTGTGCTTACAAAGTTGTCGACCTTCGACTGGAACTCATCCTTTGACCAGATGCTGCGGACATTGATTCCCATTTCAAACGTTGCAAAGTCCCAGTCTTCGCGCTGAGCTATGTGACGTGCTATCGCATCATCCATCCTTGCTGAGCCGCCGACGCCGAGATTGAGGAGATCACATCCCAGATGGAGCGCGGCCTGGGAAGCATAGGTGCCGCTGGGCCGGTACGCGTGAGCGCCGTGTGTGATGGATGAGCCATAGGAGAGCATGGTCTTTCCGGGCGTTGAGCCGGGATTCGGATAAGCTATGTCACCCTCTATGCTGTGGATACAGCTGTGGACGAGATGGGGTATGAGGATCCTGACAAGATTGTGGGCAAAGGGCAGTTTACGATCACGCGTGATCTCAGCCATGAGTTCCCAGTTCGCGGGTTCCTTAATGACTATTTCGGTTTTCTCTTTCTGAAGGGTGATGACCTGGTCAAAGAATGAGCCGAAGTAGATTTCCGCTAGCGAGGGAACGCAGTCCGTATCAAGGGGTTCGATTACAATCCTTGCTTCACCGCCCGGCGGAAGGATCCCTCTGATTTCGCAGCCGGCACCGGCCCAGGACCGGTTCTTTGCCCCTTCGAATATGTTTGGGAGGATCTCAAGTGGATAGCGGCATGTCAGAAATCCCGCTCCGTTCTCCCGGTCCTTGATCTCCCATACATTGTGGAGTTCCACATTCCTGTATTTCATTTGTTCTCCTATTATAAGTTGTTTACCGGCGTATGAGTAGGGGGAGGATGGCGTCGATATAACGGTCCATCATCTCTTCCGGGATGTTGGGGGGCAGGTGGTTTCCTGTTGCAACTATCGCGCCGCGGCACTTTTCAAGAAGTGCAGAAGTCCGGGCAATATCCGACTCGACTCTTTCCCAATGACCGAGTGTCAAATCGCGGCAGTCAACGCAGCTGCTTACAAGGCAGTGCGATGAGCCGAAGCGGTCGACCATAAACTCAAAATCTGTCATGGGTTCAAATATGAAGCCGTCGGCACCGGCTTCCGCAACATCCTCGGCGAACTCCATGAAGTTGGCGTCCGAGCAGAAGAGTACTTTCTTTCCTGCTGCATGAAGAGGCTTCCAGAGTTCAGAGTATCTCGGGATGATGACTTTCCTGTAGATTTCGGGGTTCATGAACGCGCCCTCAGACCAGACAAAATCATCGTGCTGTATTACTGCTTCGATATCAGTAGCCGCCCAGCATTCCATGTGAAAAAGAGTCCTTCGGAAGAAACTGTCGAATACTGCTTCCATGCGCCTGGGGTCAGAGAGTGCCATGAGGAACATGTCCCACCCGAAGGACTGTATCGCTCCCGATACAATTGTCCTGTAATAACCGCCCGTCGTGAGCTGATCAGGCCTGTTCTCCCGCGCCCTGTCGACATACTCCTGATACGCGGCGATTTGCTTGTCACGCTCAGGCAGTCCGTACTCCTCGACGGCATCGAATGCCCAGACTTCCTCGATGGTCTTGAATGGGCTTTCGTGCACCTCTGTTTTGTCACTGCCGTCGGAAGCGTACGCGGCGTGCCCCATGTCCGTGGCCCGTCCACGCTTTGCCCAATTGCTGTGCAGTCCGTCGTTTGTACCCCAGCAGAAATCGATCATCCAGAGCCTGTTTAGCTCAGTCATCGCCTCCGTCGAGCCTGGTGGCCTGGCAGTTCGCCTGGCGATATAGTCCTCATGATAGTCAAGGCTGTACTCAGTGTGTGCCCAGCGAGCGGCCGGCTTCATGTGGATGTTGTCTAACGCTATCTGTCGGCTCATGTGCTGGGTCCTTAACTTTTCCTGATTAAGATCATAGGTATATGAGCGTCTCAGGAACAAGGCATATTTGGTGACTGTCAGTGCGTCTAGATCACGCCGGCCAGCATGTCCGGACTGGTGGAGCGAATTCCGCGACTGGCGAAGCGCCGCCGGCTGGAATACAGGGCATGCACGTAGTTGGACACGTCAGATGAATCGTCGAGAGTCAGGGTTTCGATCAATTCACTGGATATACTCATCATCTCCCGCTCGGCAGCCACAATCTTCTTTCCGACTGCGGAGTCAATTTCTCGGGGACGCCGGTTGCATTCATCGCCTCGTATCAGGACGGCGAGGATGGCGGCAAACTGCTCCAGCTGCCTGCACAACCTGTCTCTCCTCGAGATGTCTTTCATCTTGTTTCCCCCTGATCCTTAGACGTATCCATGAGAAAGGATCTTCAGAGAAAGATGCTGTTAGTTCCCCGAATCGAGCGCTGGATATGCCTCAGGGTTGAAAGAAAGTGAGGACATGACTACTATTACCATTCAGAAAGTTGAGAAATGCGTCAGATTTTGGTGAAAATCAGGGATATTCAGGGGTTTACGAGGCTCGAGTCCGTCCTGGCGGGACTACTCGCTGTCTCCATTCTGGTTGGTGTGCGGGCGGTCATGCCGAGATCGGAAGAATATGAGCCTGAGCCTGAGGTGATCTCTGACGAGGAAGAAGAGAATGGCGGGCTGTTGGGGCACGGAGGCCTTCTTCTCGATATTAGTCGCGGCCATTCGGAAGAAGAGGACCCGTCAGACCGCATTCCTTCGCTGAAGGGAAAGACGAACATGCCTGCGCCAAACAAGGCCGCAGGAGCCGCCGCGAAAAGCACGAAGCCAACTGCTGGCCCAGCGAAGAAGCCTTCGGTAAAGAAGACTGCCCCTTCACAAAAGGGGCAGAAACCTGCCGTTGTGCCTGGGAATAAGGCCGTGGCAAAGAAGTCTTCTTCCAAGAAGAAAGGCGCACCGGCAAAGCGTCCGTCACAGGGCAGGAAGTTTCCGGGCGTAAAGGAGACTCTTATCGACATTCCTCCCGGAGTCATGGAGATTTTGGAAGGGCTGGAGGATGCGGACTGGAGCCGTGCTGTAGAGAAGCAGCTGATTGGCGCGATGCACAGATGGGCCCAGCAGGACACTGCCGCGGCCGCGGATTTCGCGCTGTGTATCGAGCGGCGGGGCACTCGAAATGCGGCCTTGAGCAACATGCTTCACAGCTGGCTGAGAGATTCGCCTGAGCAGGCCCACGCGTGGTTTGTTAAAAGCGCTGAGATCGACCCGTTCCTGCTCAACGATCTGACCCGTCAGTTCTACTCGAAGCTTGCAGTCAAGGCTCCCGTGGCAGCAATAGACGGGCTCTGGGACTTGCCCACGCTCGGAATGAGAAAGGGAGCTCTTCAATCCGTCACGCAGCGGCTCATGTATCTTCAGCGAGAGAATGAGGTCCTGGAGCTCTATGGCATTGCAGAGGCGGACGCTGACAAGAAGGCGGTGATAGATGTCATAATGGGGAGCATGGCGCGTTACGAGACATCAGTGCTTGGCGAGTGGGTATTTACCGTGCCGGAGGCCGAACACCAGGACCGTGCACTCAACGCCTTTGTTTCGGCATGGTCGCGAGACCATCCACGCGCTGCGGCTGAATGGGTTGTTGCTGAGGTGCCAGAGGGGGAGTCGCGTGCGCGGCAGATATCAACGGTTGTGGGCGCCTGGGTGAACGAAGATCCGATTCAGGCGGCTGAATGGCTTCTGGGGCTCTTCCCTGCATCTCAGGAGACTGATCCGGCCGTCGGCAGGTTCGCGCGCGCAGTTCTGCCGCAGGACCCGGCTTACGCTGCGGCATGGTCATTCTCAGTGACGGACCAGAAGGAGCGCTGGCGGCTCATGGAGCAGATAGCCTCGAGCTGGAAGAGAAAGGCGCCCGATGCCGCGCGCGAGTATGTAAGCCAGACCGACCTTCCGCAGAGCACAAAGGACAAACTGCTCAGATAGTCCGGAAGTCGGATGAAAAAGTGGGCGGGGTAAGCTCTCCCTCAGGTCGCTTAATATATAGAAAAAGGGCGCGGCTATATAACCGCGCCCTTGTCAGATTAAAATGTTATGTGGACTACCTGCTGACTTCAATGATGTTGCTTCGCTGGCTTCCGTCAAGCGACACGTTCATCGTATAAACCTTGGAGCCCGCCGCCGGCCAGGAATGACCCTGATATCCGTGATGCACGTTTTCAAGGTTCTTCGATGCCTGTCCGCCTGTCCGCCAGTAATCATACTTTCCGCCGACTAACTGTCCGCCGCGTTCGTAGAAGAGGCAGCAGATCGCATCAACGCTTACCTTTACGGTGGCGCGCGGCCAGCTGTAAGGCTCGTAGGACACAGAAAGAGTATCACCGCTCATGGATGCGCTGTTCAGGGTGGCGGTACGGGTTGCGCCCGAATAATTGTCCCCAAGCCAGCTTATACTGCTGATATCTATCGCATCGCCACCGGAACCGCCGCTGCCGCCGCTTCCGACGCTGCTGGAGCTGCTTTCGCAGCCGCATACCAAGACCACTGCAGCCAGCGCTGCACCCACTACACTCACTCGACTCATACAACCTCCTGTTGGTTTTGCGGATATTGTCAACACCGTGCGGATATGTCAATCATATGGACTGACATTTTGATCAAGCCGTCCACTCGGGCTCTGCTTTCCGGGGCAGATTAGCGCCAGGAGCATGCCTGAATGTTGCTTCTCTGGCGGCCGTCGACCGATACTATCATCGTATAGGTCGGAGTGCCTGCCGAAGGCATGCTGTGCCCCTGATAGCCATGATGAACATTCTCCAGCCCTTTCGAGCCTTGCCCGCCGGTTCGCCACCAGTCAAACTTTCCGCCGACTATCTGTCCGCCGCGCTCGTAGAAAAGGCAGCATATGGCGTCTACGCTCACTTTCACGGTGGCCCGCGGCCAATTATACGGCTCGTAGCTGGTGGTGATAGTGCTGCTGTTCAGGCTGGCGCCCGTAATGGTGGCCGTCCTGCTGGCGCTTGAATAGTTGTCCCCAAGCCAGCTGATGCTGCTTATTGGTATTGCGTCGCCGCTTGAGGTCGACGTTGTGGCATCGTCGATTAAGGTGGAATCACTCAGGTTAGCTGAGTTAAGTTCGTTATCAGCTTCATCCCTGAGATCATCTATCAATGCGCTTTCGCAACCAGAGAAGGCGACAGTTAGCACAGCCGCCAATAATATTTTCATCACTACTTTCATCCCTTACTCCTCCTTAATGGCTTTGATTATACACGTTTCCTCTAAAATAGTCAAATTGGAGAAAGCTCCTCGATTTAAAGCTTTCTGGTCTTTTTCCTGAAATTGCTTGGGGATTGTCCAGTCGCAGAGCGAAATGCGCGACTGAATGAGAACAGCGAGTCAAAGCCGCAGCTCAGGGCGACCTGGGTGACATTAAGGGAGGTGCCGTGGAGAAGGTTTCTGGCTTTATGCATCCTTGTCTGGCGAACATATTTGCCCAAGCTGATCCCGGTGAGGGCCTTGAATTTGGCTCTCAGCCTGCTGGATGAGAGGCCTGCCTCACGGGCGATTTCATCCATCGTCATGCACCTGTCCAGGTTCCGGTGTATGTATAGAGTGACCTTTTGAAGAAAGTCGATGTTTGGAAATCCGCCGTCGGGCACTCCGCCTGAGGCTGAGAGATAGCTGCTGCGACGGTTGAGAAGCGCGCTCAATAGCAATGCGAGTTCGAAGGGCGCAGATCTTCCGCTTCGCCTTCCCTCCCAGTGTTCCATGAGCGAGGAAGTCAGCCGCACCAGACGGCTAATGTCTGCTTCTTCATATTGAAATGAAGTGTCCCGCAGCGGGTCCAGCTCCTTCGGGTCTTCATATTCGAAGGTGGTGAACAGCCAGCTTGCGTTCCTTTCCCTGGAGAGTCTTGCGTAGTGGTGGCTCTGGAAGGGGAATATCAACAGGCCTTCACCCGGGTGTATCGGTATGGTGCTGCCGTCAAGGATAACGTAGCCGCTGGTCTCCATGTTGGCGAGGAGGACGAACCGATGATGAACGGCAGGCCCGTGCGCGGGGTCCATGTGCGATGCGTCTCGGCGCAGGAACTGAAGCACGCTCGTAGGAAGTCGGCTCGGAAGCGGGTCCACACCGAGAAAATAGTCTTTTGGGTCGGCGATGCCGCTCGCTGTTTCTTTAAGAGCTGTAAGAGTCATTAATGTTAAATAAAAGGATAATTTCGCTATTCTTAATCTATTATGACTGTCCTATAGTATCTGGAACAAGTCAAGGAGGATAAGATGCAGAAGAAAATAGGAATTGGCGTAATTGGCTGTGGTGGAATGGGTGCCGGTGACCTTAGGCGGATGCAAGAAAAGAGCGATGACATCAGTGTCGTTGCAATGTTTGATCCAGATCCCAAGGCGGTTGAGAGGGGGCGCAAGCTGAATCCTGACATAAAGGTCTACGAAGACACTGAAACGCTTGTGAACGCGCCAGAGGTGGACTGGGTATGGATCGCATCTTGGAATAGTGCTCATTGCGAGCAAACGGTAGCCGCCTTCCGGGCGGGTAAGCACGTCTTCTGTCAAAAACCCCTGGCCACCACTCTCGAGGACTGTCTCTCAATGGCAAGGGCCTGGAAGAAGAGCGGTAAGATGTTCAGCATAGGTTTCGTTCTGCGCTATTCCGCCCACTACCTGAAGATGAAAAAGCTGATAGATGAAGGGGCAATCGGAGACATCATCAGCATGGAGTTTAACGAGACGCTTGATTTCAACCATGGTGCCTACATACACAGTGATTGGCGCAGGTTGCGGGAGCACGCGGGAACGCACCTGCTTGAAAAGTGTTGTCACGATGTGGATCTTGTCAACTGGCTCGTCGACTCCCGCGCGAAAAAGGTGGCTTCTTTCGGGGGCACCAATTTCTTCAAGCCGGAGAACAAGAGGCACATTCAGCGAATCGGCAAGAACAAGGATGGCAAGGACGCCTACAGGACGTGGCGCAGCTCCTCAACACCCGAGCTTTGCCCTTTTGAAGCCGACAAGGATGTTGTCGATAATCAGGTAGCTATCATCGAATTCGAGAATGAAGTGCGCGCGACCTTCCACACGAACTGCAATACAGCCATGCCTGAGCGCCGCATGTATATCTGCGGGACGGAGGGCACTATGCGTGCCAACGTTCTCACGGGCGAGATCGAGGTGAAGCGCATAGGATTTGATACTGAAGTCAAAGACGAGGCAAGCGGCTCAAAGGGCGGTCACGGCGGTGGAGGGGACCCTCAGGCCGATGAAGTGCTGGCTTCGATGTTCGAAGGCGTAGAGCCCAGGGTCGGGCTTCTGGAGGGCCTTAACTCAGCCGTGACATGCTTCGCTATTGACGAAGCCATGGATACAGGCAAGATTGTCGACTGTTCACCTTACTGGAAACAGGTAGATGAAGTGCTGGGAAGCTGATATGGACAGTAGAGATATTTGTGTCGAGCCATCAATCAAGCCGCCTCTTGATTCGGGGTTTCTGCCCGCTGCCTTGTGGAACAGGGCATACCGAAAGTCGCTTGAAGGCGAAAGCACGCCTGTGTCAATAGCGCTTGAGCAAAGCGAGGATGTGGTTTCCGTATTCCGGACAAACGTCGCGCAGGACGGGTCGCCTTACGCGCACCTGAATGCACGCTATATTGAACGGATTGTGAAGTTTCTTCTGTGGCAGAGGGGCGGGTGGAAGATCAGGGTTTCAGGGAGCAGGGAACTGGCGGAATTCATAGCGGGCGAATATTCGCAGGACGGCCCGCGCGGATTCGACAATGAGCTGATTGGGCAGAAGGTCTATGGAAGGCCGATTGCCGTCGAACACGTAAAGGACCCCGGCGAGCTGCGTGAAGCGGCCTCCTCGATGCCGCTCGGCCGCCATATGGATGGATGCAGAATAGGTTTTGACCTCGGCGGGAGTGACAGGAAGTGTGCAGCCGTCAAGGACGGAGTTCTTGTGCACTCCGAGGAAGTCCGTTGGGACCCTTACTTCGAAAAGGATCCGTCCTACCATCTGGAAGGAATACGGGATTCACTCAGGCGCGCTGCTGAAAAACTGCCCAGAGTGGACGCCATTGGAGGGAGCGCGGCGGGTATATACGTGGACAACCTGGTGAGGGTGGCATCGTTGTTTCGCGGCGTCTCCGACGAAGACTTCGAGAAACACGTTATTTCCATGTTTGTCGACCTTGGCAAGGAATGGGGCGTTCCGTTTGATGTAATAAACGATGGAGAGGTCACGGCGCTGGCAGGTTCCATGGCAGATGACGTGAACGCGCTGCTCGGGGTTGCGATGGGGACGAGCCAGGCGGCCGGGTACGTTACGCCTGAGGGGAACGTCACCACCTGGCTGAATGAGCTGGCGTTTGCCCCGGTGGACTACCGGTTCGACGCTCCGGTAGATGAGTGGTCGGGCGACGCCGGCTGCGGTGTCCAGTATTTCTCCCAGCAGGCTGTAGCAAGGCTCTGCCAGCCGGCCGGCATAGATCTGCCGAAGGACATGCCGCTGGCCGAGAAGCTCGTCAGTGTCCAGGCCCTGATGGAGGAAGGCGATGACAGGGCAGCGCTCATCTATGAGACGATAGGGGTTTATCTGGGATACACCGTTGCGCATTACGCGGACTTTTATGAGCTCGAAAACCTGATGCTGCTGGGGCGCGTGATGAGCGGGGAGGGGGGCGGAATAATCAAGGTCAAAGCCGAGGAGGTCCTGGCCGCGGAGTTTCCGGAACTGGGCGATGGCATCACATTTCGCGTACCTGACGAAAAACAGAAAAGGCATGGGCAGGCGCTGGCCGCCGCCAGCCTGCCGGTAATCGTAAAGGTCTGAGCCCGATGGCTGACAAGTTGGAACTGAACCTAGAAGCAGTTTACGAGAGCTTCGAGTGTGAGGGCGCTTTCGTGTCCGCGGCTCCATACGGCAACGGGCACATCAATGACACTTACGCTGTCGTTGTGGACCGCGGGTCCACACATGCGCGCTATGTGCTGCAGAGAATAAACAGCGGTATTTTCAAGGACGTTCCTTCCCTAATGGAGAATATCGAGCGCGTCTGCAGTCACGCCCAGGCCAGGTCGAGGGGGCTGCCGGACGCGGAAAGACGATCGCTTACGCTGATGCCGACCCGTAACGGCTCTGCCTTTCATCAGTCGGAAGATGGCGGCTGCTGGCGGGTATACAAGTTCATCGAAGGTGCCAAGGGGTTCAATGTTGTCGAGAATCACCGGCAGGCGTTCGAAGCTGCGAAGGCGTTTGGCGAGTTCCAGAAACTGCTTGTGGACCTGCCGGGCGGGCCGCTGCACGAAACGATTCCCGATTTTCATAATACTCCAAAGAGACTGCTCGCCCTTGAGGCATCGGTGAGGCGCGACGCGAGAGGCCGCGCCGTCGGGTGCAGGGATGAGATTGACTGGGCGTTCGATAACGCCGAGCTGGCGTCATCGCTCCTCGGTCAGTTCGAGAGCGGCCTCATGCCGCTGCGGGTGACTCATAACGACACGAAGCTTAACAACGTGCTGATTGATAATGACAGCCATGAAGCTGTTTGCGTGATTGATCTTGATACTATGATGCCGGGACTGGCGCTCTATGATTTTGGAGACCTTGTCAGGAGTTCGACAAACCCGGTGGCGGAAGACGAGAAGGACCTGCGTAAGGTAAAGATGCAGATAGATTGTTTTGATGCACTTGTAAAAGGGTATTTGTCATCCGCGCGCGAGTTTCTGGTTCCTGCTGAACTCGAGAGCATGGCGCTGAGCGCGCTGGTCCTCACTTTTGAATGCGGCATCAGGTTTCTCGCGGACCATCTCGATGGTGATGTATATTTCAAGACCGCTCACGAGCAGCATAACCTCGAACGCTGCCGGGCACAGTTCGCGCTTGCACGGTCAATGGTGGAGCAGATGGAAGCAATGGAAGAGCGTGTCCTTCAGGCGCTGCGGCAATAGCTGCTGCGCTATTTTTCTGACGGCACAACTATTCCGCGCATGATGATCTTCTGGCAGAAGAGGAATATCAGGAAAGTCGGCAGTGCTGCTATTATCAGTGATGCGTACATCACCGCCTGGCCGCTTCGCTGCTGCAGCTGGTAGAGCCATACCATCAGTGTCCACATCTTCTGGTCCTGGCAGACTATGAATGCGAACATGAAGTTTGAATAGGCCAGTGTAAACGCCTGAAGCGCGATCACCGCGAGGATAGGTTTGGACAGTGACATGGTGATTTGCCAGAAGATTGTCCATTCGCCGGCGCCATCCAGCTGGGCGCTTTCGTAGAGTTCCCTCGGCTGAGAGTCAAAGAAGCCTTTCAGCAGGAAGATGGAGTACCCGTTGGCCATGCCCGGCAGCACGAGTGCGGCAAAGGTATTCAGGAGCCCAAGTTTTCTCAGCATTAGGAAATTGGGTATCTGTGTTACCATGGGAGGAAAGGCCATGGTACACATCAGGAACAGCAGTATCTTGTAAGTTGACGGCATACGATAGCGGCTCATGGCATAGGCGGCCATGGGGTTGATTATCAGCGCGCACAGGATAGCCAGTGCGCAGTAGATGAATGTGTTCAGGACGCCCCGGCCGTGAAGTACAAGGTATTCAAATACTGTCCTGTAGTTTCGGGTGAGAAACTCGCTGCGGAGCGCCCTTCGGTTCTTTGTGAACCATTCATAGTGCAGCTGCTGCTGCGGAGGGACGATGTCCTCAAAGGAAGCGTGACTGATGCCGGTGGCGGCTTCGAGGCGCTCGACGGACAGGTATTTGGCCTGCAGCCAGTCGCGGAACGCGGTTTCGACGCTGCTGATGCGTATTTGGTCAAGAGGCAGCACGAATGTGCGGCCGCTGACGGGGTCGTGCCATCCCGCTGCAAATGCCTCCCAGTCGGTGCGGGGCAGCCCTTCTGGAGGCGCCTCCTGCGGGAGAGGAGCTTCGCCGAAAGAGGAGTGGTCCGTGCCATAAGACCTGTTAAGGATATCAACAGACTGGTACTTGGCCTTTAAGAACGCGCGATATTCCGGCGCAGCTCCCTCGGAAGCCGTGATCCATACGGGCGCAAGAGTGTGACGCACGAAATCCTCCCAGTCCGACTTTTCAAGCCCGTTTCCCTGGGTGGGGCAGGTCCTGCTGAGACGCACTTCGCTGTACGAGCTGTAATCGGTAGCGTGCTCTTCGTTGTATACATCAATGTTCGCCGAATACCTTGCCTTGATGAAGGCGTTTCGGAAGAAACCTTCCGGTGACGCATAGACGCGCATGCCCTGCGGTACCGAAAGTTTATAGCCGGCCAGCTCGCGTCCGAACGGCGTGTCTTTTGCCGCGTCACGTGTCGAGAGGACCAGTCGGGATTTCACGACTACTGTGGTCCAGTCAATGAACTCGGTGCCGAGCGCCTCGTTAATTGCATCAATAGATTTGCCGTAATTGGTTCGCAGGGATGCTTTAAACCGCCTTAGATGCATGGGGATGGTCCTTGCTACGTCAGACTGCAGGTGCCCAATTGTGAAGCAGTGACCTGGCAACTCTGATTCAGAGAGGAACTGTTTCCATTCTTTCAGCAGCTCATCGCATGGTTCCGGTGGTTCGGCATCCGCGAAGGAGGAAAGGCCTGTGTTATAAGTGGCATTGCAGTCAAGGAGCCGCTCGTTGAACAGGGCCTCGACGTGTTTACGGTAGAGCCATGCGTCATCCCGGACGAACCGGGGCACGGCGTTGAAGTACTTTATGTCGACCGCGCCTTTGGTGCTTCCTGACAGCATCAAGAGGAAGGGGTAGATCATAGTGGCGGAACCCAGTATGAGTGAAAGATATACAGCTGCCAGCAGGGCCCTGACCCTGAAGCTCTTTCTTCCGATTTTTGAGATAATAGCCATTGTCGATTCGGTTACTTGCCCGTTGTCTTAAACTCCACTCGCGAGAGAATGCGCAGTTGATGGAAGGTGAAGCCGATCAGCATAAAGCCCAGGATCCAGGCCATTGCGGTTGCCGGCCCGAACTTAAGGAACATGTAGGCTTTGTAGAAGATCAGAAGGCCGGAAACCGTCGTCTCGCTGGATCCGCCGGTCATCGCAAGGATGAAGGCGCTGCTTTTCCATGAGGCGATGAAGACACCCACAAACTGTATTATCAATAGCGGGCGCAGGGTGGGAATGACAACAAACAGTATCTTGTCAATAAACGTTGCGCCATCAATGTCGGCGGCCTCATATAGGTCCGGCGAAACCCCTTTCAGCGCTGCCAGGTATATGAGGCAGCCCGGCCCCATGCCGGCCCAGACCATGGGAAGCACGCAGCAGAACATGGCCGTATCGGGATCCTCGAGCCAGCGGTACGGCTCTTTCATGGTCATGAAAAGGGACTGGTGGAGCGGTACCGCTTCCTGGCTGATCACGGGCCATGCCAGCTTGAACATGATTCCAAACAGGATCACGCCGGCAGCCGCGCAAACAGATGCGCCCAGATACGCCTGATGCGTTAGAAGCCTTTTCGCGAAGGCGAACAGGACCAGAAGGAAAAGGGCCCCTATAGCAATGAATCCTATTGCTGGAATCCCGAGTACTATGCTGTTGAGCACGCCGAATTCGGTCTTCTCATAGAAAGACTTCCATAGATATATGACAACCAGTCCTGTCATCACCGCCGGCAGGTAGAAAATCGTGCGGAAAAGGATCTTGCCCTTCGGGACCTCATCCAGCAGCACAGCGAGGATGACAGGGGGCAGAAACGTGAGTGACACTACCAGCAGGCTGTAGCGTACGGAATTCCATACGGATTGCCACCACTCGCTGTCCCAGAGGACATTGCCGAAGTTGTCGAGCCCGACCCAGGCGTGTTGGCCCATTATGCTGTAGTCCTGGAAGGCCATCATTGACCCCAGAAGCAGGGGCAGGTACTGCCATATCAAAACGGCCAGCAAAGCCGGAAGGAGAAGGGTGTAACCCCAGCGATATTTGCGAAACCCCCAGGTCACCGTTCTTTCGGCAATGCTTGATGAGTTCGGCTTAAACACGCCTGTGACTTTCCTGAACAGCAGGGCGAAGCCGGCGACAACAGCAACAAGAAGGATTATGGCGGCCGCGCGGCGCTTCATGCGTTCTGCAGGCGATACGTCGCCTATCATCTTTTCCTGTGTTTCCCTGACGGCCTTCGCCAGAAGTTCCTGCAGGACGGCCAGGCGTGCGGTCTCATCTGCCGGAAGGTCACCCTCGATTGCCATTTGCTCGGCTTGGTTCAGTGGGACGGTCATCATATCATAAATCAGCTGGCAGTTCTTGCCGTATGGCTCAGGCCGTCCCGTTTCGATTGCAGTTTCAAAACATTCTTCCCATCCCCTGGGCGCCAGACGGATGATGTCGTCATAGCCGAACATCCTCAGGTATCGCGGATTTACGAACCTGCCCAGTCCGCCCTCTACCATTACGCGCGTACTGATCTCGGTTGCGTCGCGGGACCCCCCGAAGCGGAGGTACTCCCACGCCGCGTCCCTTATCACGGGGTCCTTCACTCCGGCAAATATGCCCTGCATTTGCGAGTTGAGCTCGGCGCCGCGGTGGCCGTCCGGGCCGACTGGTACGGGAACCATTCCTGTGGTTTCAGGATTGATCGTGGCGAACAGCTTTTCGTCAATATATGAGGAACGGAACGCGATCTGCCCCAGCTCCCACTTTCGCCCCCTTTCAGAAGCATCTTTGGCCGCGTAGCCGTAGCGCGTGCGCCCGGTCCTGTCCGTCCACTTCTCCGCGCATATCCTGGTGTAGAAATCGAGCGCTTTCGCCGCAGCAAGACTGTCGAAGACGGCCGACCATTGACCGCTCTCTGCGTCATATGACATCACTTCGCCGCCGGCAGACCACAGGTAGGTCACCCAGTGCCAGCTCTCATGCCTGCCCCTGCTGAACTGGATGCCGTAAATACCGTTTGCGGGATCGGCGATCCTGCGGCATGCCTCATAAAGGTCACTCCAGGTCCAGCTGCTGTCCGGATGGGGAACCCCATGGGCGTCCAGCAGGTCCTTGCGGTACAGGAACACTTTACCCAGGACGCCCCCGAGCGGCATGGCCCATACATGCTCCTTTGACCTGGGGCCTCTTCTGCGGATTACGGGTATTACTTTGGGATGAACCCAGAAATTGAATTCATCCTCAGAAAGACTTTCGATATAATTGTCCTCCGGTTTGTCCAGGGGATAAAGAAAGCCCTCCTGGATATAAGTATCTGACTGCCGGAAATTGACATAGAGTATGTCGGGGGCCATGCCGCCCGCAATTGCCATGAGAGGCCGTGAATCCATGCTCATGCCTTCGATGGTAATGCCGGAGAAGGGGTGGAGCTCGACTCGGACGCTGCTCCAGTCATGGGCGCCGTATCTGCCGGGATCTGCCTCGTACTTCTTCCGGTATCTTTGCTCGAACAATCGGGGAAAGCGTTTTTGGAACTCTTTGACTACCTCTGCCGCCGCCCTGGTCGCAGTGTCGGTGCGGGTCGGGTCCGGGAGCGACCAGACTTTTACATGTATGATGGTTTCGCCTTCGCGGCTTTCAATCCAGCCTGCACAGGACTGTTCCGGCCTGCATATCAGGAACAGGCACATGTAGAGAACACATTTCCGCAGGGTTGAGCTGATCGTGAACGCCATAGCCGCACCATATCATCGTGCGTGCCTGTATCGCAACATAACACATGGCGTCAATTTGCGTTCCATATGACTGGAAACAAGCGGAGTGCTAGTGTATTTTCTTTGTCATGAAAGTTGCGATCGCATGTGGCGGTACCGGAGGGCATGTGGTTCCGGGGTTGGCAGTTGGCGAAGAACTTGCTTCCCGCGGACACGAGGTGACTATCCTCGAGACCGGCCGTGAGGTCGAAGCCCTCGCCCTGAAGGGCTGGAAAGGGGCCTCTGTAAGAACGGGGCCGGCTGATTATTCTTCAAGCGGCGGCCTGGCCAAGCTCTTCAAGCTAATGGGCTCGCGGCTCCTGAGTACAGGCGTTCTGCGTGCCCTCGAGCCGGATGTTCTTCTGGCAATGGGAGGGTATGCCTCGATTGGGCCGGTATTGGCCGCCAGGAAGCTCAAGATTCCGGTCATACTCCACGAAGGCAACGCTGTTCCGGGGAAAGCTGTACGCTTCCTTGCCGGCAGCGCGGATGCCATAGCGTCGAACTTCGAGAGTACTCAGTCTTTTTTCAAAGGCAGGAAGGTGACAGCCACGGGATTTCCTGTGCGGCATGATTTGATTGAAGCCGCCAAGGGATCCGGCAGGGCAGCGGCCAAGCGTTTTACCCTGCTGGTTATAGGGGGGAGCCAGGGCGCTGGCTTTCTTAACGAGTGGGTTCCTGAAACCGTGAGACGGATCAAGGCAGGAACACGCGAGATCAAGGTCATACATATTGCCGGTGAACAGCATGAGGAGGATGTTAAGAAACGCTATGAGAAAGCCGCTGCAGATGCCGACGTGTTTGGGTTTGTTCAGCAGATGGCAGATGTCTATCTGCAGGCGGATGCGGCGATAGCAAGGGCGGGAGCATCCGTTTGTGCTGAACTCGCAGTATTTGGAATACCGAGCCTCTTCGTTCCCCTCCCGTCAGCGGCAGATGATCATCAGTCAGCGAATGCCAGGCACTATTCTCTGGGCGGCGGAGCAAAAGTCATAGCGCAGCAGGACTTCGGTCCGCAGAAGGGGGCGGAATTCCTGGAGTCGCTCCTTTCCTCTGAGGAGACTCGGAAAACCATGAGTAACGGCATGCTGTCATGCGCCGTGATAGCCGCTGCCGGGAAGCTTGCGGACCTGGTTGAGGAAGAAGGGGAATAGCATGCCGATATACGAATTCTACTGTGCCGACTGTCACACAATCTTCAACTTCTTTTCAAAGCGGATTGACACGGAGACCTCTCCGAAGTGCCCTAAGTGCAAAAAGCGGAAGCTCGGCAGGCAGGTGTCGATGTTCGCCGCGGTCAGTGGAGCTAAGGATTCAGGTGATATGGAGGACCTCCCCTTTGACGAGAGCAGGATGGAAGGCGCCCTGACCCAGCTTGCCGGCGAAGCCGAGCGTATCGATGAGAATGATCCGAAAGCTGCGGCGGAGCTGATGCGCAAGTTTTCCAGCATGACCGGCGTCGAGTTTGGCGGCAGCATGGAAGAGGCCCTGAAGCGCCTCGAATCCGGCGAAGACCCTGAGCAGATAGAGAAGGAACTTGGTGATCTGATGGAAAGTGATGACGACGCTTTTACCGTTGCGCAGAAGGGCGGAAGGAAGAAGGCCAGGCCGCCCGAGCGTGATGAAACTCTCTATGAAATGTAGCTTAAGGAGGGAGATGGCATTGTGAAGAAGACATTAACAGCGGTCGTATCGGTGTTTATCGCCTGCTCGTCCGCCTTCGCCCAGACGGACGGCCCAGGATTGATAATTGCTAAGAGCGGCGCTGCTATATCAGCTGAAAGCACTCGTGTTGAAGGTGCCAACGTTCATTATGTGGCAGCGGGCAGCAAGAGCGAGAAAGTCGTGCCCGTGGCTGATATAATTGGAATTATTCCTTACCTCGAGCGAGGCGTTAAGTACAGCGACCAGAAAATAGGGTTGGTGCTGGAGCTCATTAAGACGGTTAAGAGCAAACACCCCGAACTCAGGCGAAAGCTGAATGTGATCGAGAGCGACTGGATCGTAGCGGGCAAGCCTGTGGATCCTGGACTTGCCAAAGAGATCGACGCGGTGGTCCAGCAGTTTAACCAGAGCACCAAGGGCGAGAGCGCGTATAAGCGCGCAACTACCGCATTAGGCATGATTCGCTTCAAGGACAAGACCGGAAGCCAGGATGCCGTGGTTGACAAGGCTTTGGCTGACATGAAAATTGCGTATCTCGGCTTTGACCTCCCGGCGCTGCTGGCGAGGGGCGATGCGGAGAAGTTCAGCAAGGCCGAATTGAGCGCCTACAGGGCGGAGGCAATAGAGGCAATTAAGGGCAAGACGACCGAAAAGGAAAAGCTGGCGCTGAAGGAGGCATTTGCAAAGGCGCGAGAGACCACCATTCGGGGCTGTATTGCCGAGATTGAGGCGTTCTTTGATAAGTACAAAGCCGTTTCCGTATATCATAAGTCAGTTGAAGACCTGAGGGCCATAAAAGAGGAGATATGCAAAGAAGATTCCGATTTCGAGCTGGTCAAGAAGTCGGATGAGAAAATGTTCGGCATAATGAAAGAGCAGTACAAAGGCTACGATTTCTCCTTCAATAAGTTCCCGATCAGCCCCAAGGACCAGGCAGTCTTGAAGGTGATGAAGCCTTTCAGCTCGCTGCAGCCTGTTAAAGGCGTCAAAGAGGAATGCTACATGGTTCCTGTTCGCCTTCCGTATAAGCCCATGCCCGTTGCTAACAAGACAGTAGTTCCTTTTATATTTCTGTTTAACCGGGCTCAGTCCCCCGCTTCTGAGTACAGTACGGTCCTCAGCTTCAAAGATGCCGGCGGCAGCGATGTCACGCAAAGAAGTCCTGTTCCGCCGCCGCAACTCGTTCACGCAAGGATGGCGACGCGGCTGGCCCTTGACTTCACAAAGGCCGGAGAGGCCGGCCAGGGCCTCGAGGATGGCGAAGGACTGCATGTTCTGCTGAGGCTGGATATCAGAGACAAGTCGAAAGCCGGATCTGAATGGATGCCCATAAGCAACGCCTGCCGGATCCCTGTGTCACCTGCAGAAGACAAGGAATAGCCCATAAACCAGTTCGACTTACGGCTGGACGGATGCAATAAGCACTTTTGTGCCGGTGATTTTCGGTTCCAGTGACCACGATGTGACGGCCGCGGGCAGGAGGCATGTCTCTCCGAACTCGCATTCCACTTTTTCGCCGGATGTGATGATCCTGAACGATCCCTCTTCAGCAAAGAGGGAGTGGAAGCTTGCCCCGCTTCCCTTCATTGAGACTGAATTTGCCAGGTCGATACGCTTCAGCGTAAACCACTCAGTATCCACAAGCGTGGTTGTATTGCCTTCAGTTGCGGTCTTCAGGAGGGGGGCGCCTTCATCGTTGAAGTTTATCACCTTCATGGCTTCGTCAATATGGAGCGGTCGTGATCGGCCTTGCGCATCAACACGCCCCCAGTCATAGACTCGATAAGTTGTGTTGGAGTTCTGCTGGACTTCGAGCAGCAGGCAGCCCGCGCCTATGGCGTGAACACGCCCGCCCGGGATGAAGAAAACATCGCCCTTGACTGGCGTGAAGGTGTTGAGGACCTGTTCCAGGGAGTTGTTGTTAATGGCATTGTGGAAGATTTCAGGAGTAGTGCCCGGCTTGAGTCCCGCGTAAATCCTGGCGTCTTCCGCGGCGTCTATCACGTACCACATTTCAGTCTTCGGCTCACCGCCAGTCAGGTGGGCATTGGTGTCGTGAGGGTGAACCTGCACACTGAGGTTCTGGGCGGCATCTATGAGCTTTATAAGTAAAGGCATGGAGCCGCCCGGAGAGCCGGCCCCTGTCACGGCGCTGCCCAGCCGTGCGACCGCTTCCCTGAGGGTCTTGCCGGCCAGCGGCCCGTTCCTGATTGTGCTGGGACCCTCCGGTCGATCGGACATTTCCCAGGACTCTGCGTAAACTCCGCTGGGCAGGTCTCGGCCGAAAAGCTTCGGAATCCGGGATCCTCCCCAGACGTAATCCTTATAGGCGGGTGTGAGTAGATATGGATAGATCTCAGACATACGGTCCTCAGTCTAACCGTGTGCTTGAGGGCTATTCAAGATTGAAACGAAAAAGATGAAAGTTCAGTGTTGAGGGCGTCACCGCGCGTGTTAATATGGCGCCATGAAAACGACTACACTACTTCTAAGCCTTGTTGTTGTGGGCGCTTCGTCGCCCGGCTGTGCTTCGTATATGCGGGAAACCCGGCAGGCCCAGGCCAGGGAGACCCATGAGCGCATGACGGTTTCCTCAGATGTTGCCATGTTGAAAGAGCGCCTTAAAGGAATCGAGATGGCCCAGGAACAGATAGCCCAGGACATAATGGACCTCAAGAAGACAGTTTCAAAGGCTTCTGCCGCCGGCGCTGAACTTGAAGTAAAGCTGTCCCAGGCGGTAAAGGCGCTTGAGGCAAGGGACGACCGGCTGCAGTCGGAGACGATCCAGGCCATCAGCAAGAAGGTGGCCGAGATAATGAAGACGCAGGTGGCCGCGAGTGTTACCTATTCGGGCACAGGTGTTGAGCACACCGTCGAGCCGGGCCAGACACTTTCCGCCATCGCGCAGGCATATGGTGTGACCGTTTCCGCCATCGTGAAGGCAAACAAGCTTGCCAACCCAGACAGCGTCAGGGCAGGGCAGAAGCTGTTTATTCCGAGATAGGGATACGCCACTTCAAGGTAGTGGACAGGCCTGGTGCGAGAATCGCCATCTCCAGCGGCTCCAGGGCCTCGCTGACCCTCGGTTTGGGTGTCCTGATGACAGCGGCGTCAATTCCGGATGGGGGATGCATCGGGGACGAGACCGCGGTCGCGGCCATCGTAGTGTCGATGCCGGATGTGGCTACTGTGGGTTCCGCCTGAATTCGCGCCAGGTCATGGCGCAGGTTGCGGTTTTCAAGCTCAAGAGTCTTCAGTGCCTTTCGGATCTCCTCGATCTCCGCCATTTTGTCGGCGAGGGAGCTCGATACAGTGTCGTTTATCTGCGAAGTTGCCTTCTTTATCAGGTCATCACCATCATCGATCCTGCTGGTAAGATCGTCCGTGCGCCGGGCCAGCGCCGTAAGGATATCGGCTGTTTGCTTCTTATTATTCGTGTCTGCCGCCAGCTGCGCGTGGAGAGAAGTGATTTCGGTATTCATCTTTCCAATATAGACGTAGCCGAAGAATGCACCGGCACCCGCGACGAGCAGGAACAGTATCAGGAAGAAAGCGGTTATTGCGGCGACCTGACGGCGAGCGTGCTTTCTTTCATTCTCCAGGAATTCCTGGAAAGCCTGAAGCACAGGGAGTGATTCGGTGGAGACGCTTTCCGCTTCCGCGAGGTCGCGCGGCACGCGGGCTGCACTTTGCACCTGTGTGCGCCGCGCAGTGTCCCCGTCCGAGTCAGCGCTGTCTGATCTGTCCAGAGCATGTACCCGTTTTGGCCTGCTGCCTTTGCGGGCCAGCTGGGTCTTAATCGATTTTGGAGGAATGTTCATTGTGCAAACAGCCAGTCGGAAACCCTACTTCAGCTTCATCCAGGGCATCAGCCTGAATACTGACTTAGGCGGGGGAGTGGCATCAGGTGTGTCGTCCTCATCGGCGCCGGCGTCCTCGGGTTCTTGCGGTGGAGCGGGGGACTTGGGCGCCTGCTCGTTGCGCAGCTCCATGAGCTCTCTTTCGGCCTCTGCTTCCAGGGCGCTCAGCTGTTCTTTCCTGCGACCGACGGGATCCTGCTGGGGAGGGACTCGATCGGAAGTTCCCGCCGCAGATCCTTCAGAAAGAATGGAACGGCGAGGAGTCTTTAGCGTTGATGTGAAGGGGCGCGTAGAGTCGAGAGGAGTGTATTTCCTGTTCTGTATAAGCTCCCGCTGCGCCTGCTCAAGCTTGTTTGTCGCGGTACGCCAGTCCTTTTGGAGCTGCTCCAGCCGCTTGTTCAGGATCTGCTCCTTGTGTTTCCACCGGGCGCCCTCGTCTTCGTGGAGCTTACGCTGCTGGGCAAGAAGCTGGTCCTTCTGGCGCCCGGCCCCATTCGCGTCCTGAAGCGACTTGCGCAGCTGAAGGATTTCGAGTTCGCGCTGCCGGCGCTGCTCGCGCTCCTCATCGTAGAACTTCTTCTGCTGCTCGAAGCGCACGGCTACAGCTTCCTTCTCCTGCTGGAGCTGTTCTATCTGCTGCTGCATGTCCTCGATTTTCATGCGGCTGCGCTCGTCTTCATCTTCGTGAAGGATCTTCTGCTGTTCGAGTTCCTTGGACATGCGCTCCATTTCAGCGGAGAGCACGTGCTGCTCCTCGCGCATCTGCTCGAGGTGCATCTGGTATTCCTCGTCACGCTGGTTGCTTCGCGTTCTCTCGTCCTCCTGCATGATGCGCTGCTGTTCCAGCTCTTCAGAGGCTTCTTCAAGCTTCAGCGATACCGCCCTGTACTCATCCTGCACAGACTCGAGGCGCTGCATGAGTTCCTGCTGTTCGGCCGCGGCGCGCTCAACATGTTCCTCGTAGATTTCGCGCTCATGGGACATCTGTTCTTCGAGGTGGTCATAGCGGTCCTTGACGTCCTGTACTGCTTTCTCCGCCTGACCCAGTGTCGCTTCGGCGCTGCGCCTACTCTGTGTTTCTTCCTCAATACTCTTGCGCAGCGCTGCAATCTGCTCGTCACGCTGGACAATCTTCTGCTTTGAATCTTCGAGCTGCTTGCGATGGTCGGCGAGCTCCTGCTCGCGATGGCGCCGCTGCTTCTGCTCATCCAGGAAGAGGTGCTTCTGCCGCTCGAGTTCCTCGGTGCGCTGCTTCGTGCGGGTCCGCTCCGATTCTATGGACTGCTGCTGCTGTTCGAGGCGGCTGGTTATGTCCTGGACCTTTTCCTCCAGCTCGACAACGTCTTTCTGGTAGGAATCTTCACGCGCCGCCATGTTCTCCTGGGCCGCCTCATAAAGCTTCTTAAGCTCGCCTATTTCCTGGGCCTTCTGCTTTACCAGGGCCTCGGCTTCGCGCACCTTCTCTTTATGGGCTTCAAGTGATTCCGCCGCCTGTTCCGAGCTGCGGCTCAGGTCGTTGATGCGCTGCCTGGCCTCTTCTTCCTTCTGCAGGACCTGCTGGCGAAGCTCGGCAACGAGCTCTTTCTGGGACGCGAGCTCCGATTTCAGGCTGGCTGTGTCGCCGTGTTCCTGGTCGAGCTTGCGCTCCAGCTGTTCAACTTTCTGGCCGAGCTGACGTTCCTTCTCCTTGCCGGCCTTCTCAAGTTCCACCTGCAGGGCCCGTTCAGATTCCAGGGCATCCATCGATTTCTTGAGCTGTTCGCGGGCGGAAGAGAGCTCCTTTTCCAGGTGCTGTACGTGCTCGTTGAGGGCCTTTTCCTTCTCATGCACATTGGCTTCGGAGGACTTATACATTTCGCCGAGCCTGCTGAGCTCTTCGCGCGCGCTGTCCAGCGCAGCCTCTGCGGCCTCTGTCCGCGACTGCATATCGCCCACCTGCTGTTCGAGGTATGACTTGTCGCTTCTCAGGATCTCGAGCTCGTCCAGGAGTGTGTTCTCCTTCTGGCGGGAGTCCCACTCTATTTGGTCGAGTTTGGATGAGACAGAGGACTGGGCATCCTGGAGTTCAAAAATTTTCTGGTTGAGTTCCGACTCTCGATTGCGGGCGCTGTCCATGAACTCATCGTAGATGGACTTCTGCTGCTTGAGCTCTTCGTGTCGCTGCGCGGCTTCTGCAGCGGCGTCATCGCGAAGCTTTGTCATCTCCTCGAGCTTGAGCTGGGAGTCGCCGAGCTTCTTCAGGAGATCGCGGCATTCATCCTGGACCTGGTCAAGGCGATGGGAGAGTTCGTGGTCGCTTTTCTGGCTGCGCGACTTGAGTTCTTCGATAATTGAGTTCTGCTGGGAGATTTCCTGTTCGGCCCTGTCGAGGCGGGACTGTGCCGATTCCTTGGCTTCAGTCAGCGAATTGATCCTGTCCTGATAGTCCCGGGCCTTCCGTTCGATCTGCTCAATGGCCTTCTTGCTCTGACTTTCCTTTGCGGATATCTCTGTTTCGATCTCCCTGAGCCGCGCTTCCGCATCGAGGCGTTTCCGGAAGATCTCCTGCTGCTGCTGGAAGTCGGCTCCCACCATTTCCTGTAGGTGCTGGATCCGCTCTTCGCATTCCTGCTCTTTGCGGCTGAAGGCGTCCCGGACGGAATCGAAAATTGACCGTTCCTGGGAGAGCTCCTCTTCAATCTTCTTCGATTCCTCTACGAGCAGCTGCATGAAGCTGTCGCGCTGGCTCTGTATCTGGACCTCCCGGTCCTCATTCTGTTTGCGCAGCGCGTCGACGCGTCTGCGTTCTTTCTCAAGTTCCTCGCGCGCCTGGTCCAGGCCTGATGTGAGAGAGGCCGTCTTGGCGTTCAGTTCCTCGACCTGCCTGCTCAGCTCTTTCTGGCGGCTTTCGCTCTGCTCGTTCAGGGCCTGTGCCTTGTCCCGTTCCGAGTCCAGTTGGGCGCGGGTGGATTCAAGGGCCTCGGCCTTGGCTTTTGCCTCCGTCGAGAGGGCCTCGACCTTCTCTGTGAGCTCTGTTTCCTTGCGGCTGGCCTCTTCCATCGTGTCTGTGTGGCGGCTGCGCTCCGCATCAAGCTCCTGCCGAGCCTGGTCAAGGGCCGTTATGGTGTCCTGTGACTCTGTGCGCAGCGCGTCGATCTGCTCTGAGAGGTGCTGCTCCTTAAGCTGGGACTCGTCCTGCAGGGCCCTGCAGGCCTGTTCCTGCTCCTGGAGCTCCTGGGCTTTCTGCGCCTGCTGCTGGCGAGAAGCCTCCAAGGCGGCCTCCATTTCGCTGATCTTCGCGGCGAGCAGCTGCTCCTGGCGGCTGACTTCCTCTTTCATGGAAACATGGTTCTGGCGTTCGGCCTCAAGCTCTTTTTCTGCGGCAGCGAGACGTTCCGACAGCTCGGAGGAAGCCTTTTCTGCCTCCCCTATCTTTGCAAGGAGTTCGTTCTCCCTCTGCGAGACCTCGTCGACCTTGCTTGACTGCTGGGCGCGCTCCTCTTCCAGTTCTTTCTGCGTCTTGCCGAGAAGGTTCTTCGTGTTGTCCAGCTGGGCTTTCAGGTCCCTGACCGTTTTGTCCAGGGCTTCCTCTTTCTGGGATACTTCGAGGAGCGCGTTTGAGTGAAGGCTGCGCTCCTTCTCCAGTTCGGCCTTGGTTTGGTCTACCTCCTTGCGCGCTTTCTCCGCCTCGGACTTGGTCGAGGCCAGTTCTGTCCTGGCCGCTTCAGCTTCGGCGTTGGTGTCTTGCAGGAGGGCGGTAAGCTTTTCGATTTTTAATTCAAGATCGGCGGCTTTCTTTTGATCGGCAGGTGAGGGTTTTTCAGCCTTCTGTTTTTCCAGTTCTTCCTTCGCTTTGGCAAGCTCCGTGGACTGTTCAGAAGCCTTCTTTTCCAGCTCGGATACGTTTGACTGAAGTTGCCTGACCTCTTCCGAGAGGGACGATATCTTGCCTTCGGCTTCCTTCTTGCTTGTTTCGAGGTCGGCTCTTGCCTTTTCCAGCTCCCTGGACTTTGCTTCAGAATCCTTCTTCAGAGTCGCCAGTTGTGTTTGCAGCTCCGCTTCGCGTGTCTTCTGCTCTGCGGTCAGGGACTTGTGACCATCAGCCATCGCTTCAGATTGGGTCTTAGCGGAGACCAGGTCCTTGTTCAGGCCTTCAATCTTGCCCTCGAGTTCCTTGACCTTGGCCTCGAGCTTGGCCTTTTCCTTCGACTCGGCCGGAGTGACAGCCGCGGGCGCAGCCGGCTTCTGAGTGCCTTCAATCCAGTCGATTTCGCCACCGGGCTGGGGCGTGGCTTTTGAGGCGAGAGACTCCTTTGCATCCTTAAGCTCGTCGGAGAGGCCGTCTTTCTCTTTTTCAAGTTCGGAAATGCGGCTGTTCAGCTTCTCGATCTGCTTGAGGCTGTCATTGAGAATGGATTCCTGCTCCGCCTTTTCTGCAGCCGCGCGCTTTTCGGCGTCCTCAAGCATTTCAGTGGATGAGGATACCTGCGACTCGAGACCGCGGACCTTTTCTTCAAGGTCATCCATGGATTCGGCTTCGAGTGCGCCGAATATATCCCCCAGCTTTTCCTCTATGGTTGTTCTTTCGCCCGTCACGGAGTGGATGAGAGAGGCGTCATTTGGAACCGTGCCGTCATTTACCAGCTCAGCGAGGGCCTTGATGTTAAGGGGGCCGAATTCGTTGCCATCGGTGAAGTGAACCATCCAGTTCATTTCGAGTTCCGGCAGGTCTTCGGCGGGGATCCAGTTTTCCGCGTCGCTCGACACCTCGTGTCCGGGAGAAATTCGGCCTTGCTCGGCCCAGTTGATCATGTCGTGGAGGGGAGCAGGACCGAAGACAGAACCATCCTCAATTTTCAGGTGCCATTCGAGTTGATGATCGTCCGCAAAATCTTTTTTTTCAGGCAAATCCATACTTACCTCACAGCTGGAATCGAGCACAATCGCGCGAGATTGCATGGTGAATAAATGGGTGCCTAATGTCAAGAGGGGATTGGGTTTCCCGCGGCGGGCGATAAGCCATGAAAATGTAAGGGAAATGCATGCGGAATAACGGGTTGCACGAGTAACGCCGCAGGCTGTATAGTCACTGTAATGAGGGCCAGGGACACATTCGATGCAGTAAACAGTGCAGCCGCTGTTTTAGCCGATGCAGCTGCAGTCTTTGCGGGGTTTGTGCTGGCTACGGCCGTACGTTTCGACTCCGGCTGGATTCCAGTACCTTATGGCCGCCCGGAGGGCCTATACAGCATGTATCTTCCGGGCGCCGCGGTTGCGACATTTATCTTTCTTTTTGTGTTCCGGGCGCATGGCCTCTACCTGCGGCCGCAGACCGGAACCTACGTAAACAAGATTCCCCGCATATTCAAGGCAACTGGCGCGGGCGTCTTCATTACGGCCGTGATAGCATTCGCGTTCAAAAATGAGGCCGATTTTTCAAGGATGGTCATAGGAATAGCTTTCCTGACCGTAAGCATACTGACCGTCCTGGAGCGATGGATCATGTTCCGCATCGAATGGAACATGGCCAGGCACAGCCGCAAGTTCAACAAGGTGCTGATATTGGGATCGGATTCCGTGGCGCTGCACATAAAGAAGACCATAGAAAATGAACCGATGCTGCGCTCGAAGGTTGAAGGGTTCCTCAGGGTAGACCTCGATAAGGCGGATGAAGGTATCGCCAAGGAGGAAATACTGGGGACGCTCAAGGATTTGGATGAAATGCTTGAGCAGGGCAAAGTGGACCAGGTTATCCTTGCAGGTTCGGGGATGGGGCACGACGGGATCATTGATATCATAATGAAGTGTGAGAAGAGTTTGGTGACCTTCAATATGGTTCCCGACCTGTTTCGGGTACTGACGAGCAGCATGGACTTTCAGTCACTAAACGACATCCCCATGCTGGGTATTGCCAAGTGGCCGCTGGACAATTTCTGGAACAGGGCCCTTAAAAGAACGGCTGACCTTACCGGTGCCGCGTTAGGGCTTGTCCTGACCTCGCCTCTGATGCTTGTTTGCGGCTTCATGGTCAGGCGGGAGTCGCCAGGCCCGATGTTTTATTCGCAGGAGCGCTGCGGTGAGGATGGTCGTACATTCAAGATAGTGAAGCTCCGGACAATGAAAGTTGACGCGGAGAAGGACACGGGCCCCGTATTTGCGTCGGAAAGCGATCCCAGGCGGACCAAGACTGGCGCATTCCTGAGGAAACACAACCTCGATGAACTTCCGCAGCTTTGGAACGTGATCAAGGGTGAAATGAGTTTGGTTGGCCCCCGGCCGGAGCGCCCCCATTTCGTGGAGCAGTTTAAGGACGATATCGGCCGCTACATGTCGCGCCATGTGAGCAAGCCGGGCATGACGGGGTGGGCCCAGGTGAATGGGCTTCGAGGCAATACGAGCATACAGGAGCGTGTTAAGTACGATCTTTATTATCTTGAGAACTGGTCGTTAGCCTTTGATTTCAAGATACTCCTCCGCACTTTCTTTGCGGGTGAGAACGCGTATTGATTATCTGCCCTGTCTACGAGTCAGAAGTAATGCCGTATTTCTTCATCAGTCTCTTAAGGTAGGTCCGCTCGATGTCGGCCTCGCGCGCCGCGCGCGAAATGTTACCTTCGTTTCTTTTCAGCAGGTCCGCAATATAGTCGCGTTCGAAACGGTTGATGAGCTCACTCTTCATCTCCTTGAAAGGCCTGTCGGCGGCAAGGTCGATGCGCGTCTGCTCTTCGTAGGCCCTTACATTGCCAAGGCATAGAAGTGCCGAGAGGTCCCCGGTCTTGCGCCCTTCATAGGCGAAAAGTTCGATAAGATTCCTGAGTTCACGCACATTGCCGGGCCAGTTGTGATTGTGAAGTGCTTCCAGCGTCTTTTCCATTGCCGTTTGGTCCTGCGCCAAATCCTCCCGATGGAAGTCGCCGAGGAACTTATTGATAAGCAGGGGAATGTCTTCTTTCCTTCGCCTGAGAGGGGACAGCTCCAGGTGTACGACTGACAGCCGGAAATACAGGTCTTCGCGGAACTGACCGGAATTCACTTCGTTCTCCAGCTTTCGATTTGTGGCAGAGATGATCCTTACATCAATGGGTTTTACCTCATTGCTTCCTACCCGCCGTATTTCTTTCTTCTCGAGGACCCGCAAAAGCTTTGGCTGCAGCTCGGAGCTCAGCTCGCCGATCTCGTCCAGGAATACAGTCCCCCCGTTGGCGTGTTCGAAAGCGCCGATTCGATCAGTGCTTGCCCCGGTGAACGATCCTCGCTTATGCCCGAAAAGTTCGCTTTCTATTATGTCCTTTGCCAGCGAGGCGCAGTCGATCACCACGAAAGGCTTCTTGGCGCGCTTGCTGTGCTTGTGTATTTCTTCAGCCAGGATTTCCTTTCCCGTGCCTGTCTCGCCTTCAATGAGTACGGTGGCATCTGTGGGCGCATATTTTTCGGCGAGGTAGAACACGCGCCGCATAGACGTGCTTCTTCCCAGAAGTGACCCGAAGGCCTCTTTATCGCTCAGGTTGTACTCCGCAGATTCACGAAGAGGGCAGAAAACGATCTTAGTTTCACCCAGCTGAAACTCGGTGCTCTGGTTCATCACCGCTTCCGTGACCCGGACGCCCTGGACAATTGTTCCATTTGTGCTGCCGCAGTCGCGGATAAGGTACCCGTTTTCAGTGTAAACCAGCTCGCAATGCCTGCGTGATACCGTTTCATCGGTTAGAAGGAGGTCATTGCCAGTGCCGGCGCCAATCGTGTAGACATCTTTGTCGACCATGAACTCCTGCCCCTGCAGGTTGCCGCTGACGACGAACAGCTTGCACTTCCTGATGGACAGCTTGCTGGGCAGCTTTACCTTGGAAACGCAAATGGTCTGGGTTCTCTGACTTTCGTTCATTGTGCACCTGGCTGAGTACTACTGAAACCATGAGTATAATAGTGATCAGCAGGGCTTATCAAGCTAAGACTGGCCTGTTCTCCGCGGGTTAGATTGGTGAATACTGTGAAAATCCTTGACCGGAACGGGTTATGCGGAGAATATTCCGGTTCTAGTCATGCAGTTACAAGTCTTAGATGTTTTTTCCTCGGCTGGCTTCTGGTCGGCCTTTCTCGCATGGATGATCGCGCAGTTCGTGAAGATGATGTGCGGGTTCATCCTGCGTAAGCGGGTGGATTTTCGATACTTTGTCAGCACTGGGGGCATGCCTAGTGCTCACTCGGCAACGGTGTCGGGACTGGCGACTTCAATAGGTATTACGCAAGGCTTTGATTCTCCGGAGTTCGTAGTTGCCTTATGTTTCGCGATAATAACTATGTTTGACGCTTCGACCGTCAGGAGGGCGGCGGGCCAGCAGGCCGGCGTACTCAATGAAATCATAGATGAACTTTTTCATGGTCATGCCATCTCGCAGAAGCGGCTGAAAGAGCTCCTGGGGCACACACGCCTGGAGGTATTTATGGGCATGATCGTGGGGATACTCGTTGGGCTTATAGTTACCTGCGCGTACTATCTGGGAATCGTGTTCAAGGGCCCTTTCGCCCAGTTCTGAGGCCTGCCCCGTGAGGGCCGGTCACCTTCCTGAAATGAGGGCCGCTTTGTGAACCAGCACGGTCACGAGGTTGTTGCTGACCTGCAGGACGCCTTTTCCAGTCGACCACCTTTCCTCGCCGTCCGGCATGCTGAGCACGGTAATGCCTTCGGAGAGGGAGCAGACCATAGACTGGTGGTGTTCCAGGATCGTGAGCCTACCTGATTCGGCTTCGAATCCTGCCGAGGTGACTTCTTTTTCCGTGGTTGACTCCTGCGGCGTGATGATCCTGACTCGCAGTTCGCTCATAAGCTAGATTGTCTTGGCCTTCTCAAGGACCTGGTCGATTGTTCCTGCCATTAGAAAGGCCTGTTCAGGTACGTTGTCGTGCTGTCCTTCGGCAATCTCGCGGAATCCGCGGACCGTTTCGTCCACGGTTACATACTGGCCGGGAACGCCGGTATACTGCTCCGCGACGAAGTTAGGCTGTGAAAGGAAACGCTGCATGCGCCGGGCTCTTGTGACTATGTGCCTGTCGGCTTCAGGCAGCTCCTCGACCCCGAGGATTGTTATGATGTCCTGAAGTTCACTGTAGCGCTGAAGTATGCGCTGCACTTCCCTCGCGGTATCGTAGTGCTCCTGGCCTACCACATCAGGGCTGAGGATGCGGGAAGTTGACGCAAGGGGCTCAAAAGCCGGATATATGCCCATCTCTACAATGCGGCGGTCGAGAACGATGGACGCGTCCAGGTGCGCGAACGTTGTCGCCGGTGCGGGGTCGGTTATGTCGTCGGCAGGAACGTAGACGGCCTGTATGGAGGTAATGGCGCCACGGTGCGTTGATGTGATCCGTTCCTGCAGGCTCCCCATCTCGGTGGCCAGGGTAGGCTGATACCCCACTGCGGAGGGCATCCGTCCCAGCAGGGCGGAGACCTCTGAGCCCGCCTGCACGAACCGGAATATATTGTCGATAAACAGCAGGACGTCCTGGTGCAGCGTGTCCCTGAAATACTCGGCGTGCGTAAGCGCTGAAAGGGCGACCCGGAGCCTCGCGCCGGGCGGCTCGTTCATCTGCCCGAAGACCAGCACTGAGTTCCTGATCACTCCGGATTCCTGCATTTCGAGCCAGAGCTCGTTGCCCTCGCGCGTGCGTTCCCCAACGCCGGCGAAGACGGCCCTTCCGCCATGTTCAGTGGTAATGTTGCGTATGAGTTCCATGATCAGGAGTGTCTTGCCGACGCCAGCGCCCCCGAAGAGGCCTATTTTTCCGCCGCGCGGGAAGGGTGCCAGGAGGTCTATGCTTTTCACGCCAGTTTCGTAGAACTCGACCGCCGGCACTTGCTGATCGAACGCCGGAGCCGGGCGATGAATGGGCTCCATTCTTATCGACTCGACGGGACCCTTGCCGTCGATCGCCTCGCCAAGCAGGTTGAGGGTCCGCCCAAGCGCCTCTTCGCCTACAGGCACGCTTATGGGGGCGCCGGTATCGTTGACCTCGACGCCGCGCGCCAGGCCGCGGGTTGAAGACATCGCGATACATCGGACACAGTTGTCGCCGAGATGTTCAGCAACTTCCAGGATGATATCAAGGCCCTGGTCAATCTCGCTTATGATCAGGGCATTATGAACAGCAGGCAGCATCTCGTCGTAGAATTCGACGTCTACGACCGGCCCGACCACATGAACTACTTTACCTGTCGACATTACTCTTCCTTATCAGTTTCCCGCTGACATTCCGCCCGATGCCGCAATTTCCAGCATTTCGGTAGTTATATCCTGCTGGCGCAGCCTGCTGTATGAAAGCTTCAATTCTCTTAGCATCTCCTGTGCGTTGTCGGATGCACGCATCATTGCTTCCTGGCGGTAGGCATCCTCGGAGCAGACGCTGTGAAGATAGGCGTAGTCTATTGCCTGCCTGAGGACTTCCGGTACGAGTCTTTCCACCAGTTCGGGTGCGGAGGGATCGTAGATTGCCGTGCTGTAGACCCTCGGGTCGGGCGGCGCCGTCCCTAGTCCTTCAAGGATATCGATGGCAGACAGCGGAAGAATATTCTTAATGAGCGCGTCCTTGTCTATAGGAGAAATGAAATGAGTATATATCATCATTGCCCGGCCGTAAGAGCCATTAATGAAGCCGGCGGACATCTGCCCGGCAATGGAGTCGATTAGCTCAGGCCTGTTCTCAAGTGAAGGAAGTCTGTGGGACTGATCGATCCTTAGGCCAAGGGCGGCCGCACGCTTGCGCGGGATATCTCCCACGACTATCAGCGCGAGGTTCTCCTTTCCTTCAGCCCTCGCCAGTGAGGTCAGCAGGTCCATGACGGCGCTGTTGTAGCCGCCGCAGAGTCCACGGTCAGAGCCGATGACCAGAACGCATATCGGAGCACTGGAAGGATTCCTGAGGAGCGGATGTTCAAGTGTGGACCCTGACCCTACGATACCCTGCAGCAGGGCGATGGCCTGTTCTGTGTACAGCGAGCTGCTCTTAACGTTCCGGCGCGCCCTTGCCAGCTTGGCTGATGAAACCTGCTGAAGGGCAGACGTCACTTTTCCGATATGGCGCGTGCTGTTGATGCGCCTTTTTACGTCTCTAAGTTCTACAGACACGGGTCCCCATTCTAAGCGGCTCCCGCCGCTTCACCTCCGGCTGAGTTCTCCTCGGTCATGACGATTCTTTCTTTGCCGAGTGTCTCCGCCTTTATCGTCGGAATGAATATCTCATGAAATCTGCCGATTGCTTCCCTGAGCTGCTCTTCCGTTGGTTTCGGAATATCACCGGTGTCCCTTATTGTCTTGCCTATGTCGGGATAGGCGTTTTCAACAAACTGGAACCACTCCTTTTCGAACCGGGCGACATCGGGAATAGATACGTCTTTCAGGTGCCCGTTTACGGCCACCCAAAGGATGGAAACCTGGCGCTCCACGGAAAGGGGTTCGTGCTGGCCCTGCTTCAGTATTTCAGCCAGGCGTTCACCTCGATGCAGTTGGCGCATCGTGGCTGGGTCAAGTTCACTCGTCAGCTGGGCGAACGAAGCCACCTCGCGATACTGGGCCAGGTCAATTCTCAGCTGAAGCGCAACCTTTTTCATTGCGTCAAGCTGGGCCCGGCCGCCGACGCGTGAGACGCTCAGCCCCACGTTCATGGCAGGCCTGAACCCCTGGTGGAACAGCTCGCCCTGCAGGTAGATTTGTCCGTCAGTTATCGAGACCAGGTTGGTTGGAATATAAGCCGAGTAGTCGCCCTGCTGGGTTTCAACTATCGGAAGCGCGGTAAGAGAGCCTCCACCGTTACTCTCGTGCATGCGGCCTGCGCGCTCAAGCAGGCGGCTGTGCAGGTAGAAGATGTCACCGGGAAACGCCTCTCGGCCCGGGGGGCGCCTGAGGAGCAGTGATATCTCCCTGTAGGCCACGGCATGTTTTGTGAGATCATCATATACGATCAGGGAATGCTCTCCCCTGTCGCGGAAATATTCGGCCATGGCGCATCCCGCGAAGGGCGCGATATACTGAAGCGGCGCAGAATCGCTTGCGGTTGCCACAACTACGATCGTGTTCTGCATTACCCCGCGCTCTTCGAGCACGCTGACCAAGTTTGCCACGGTGGACATCTTCTGGCCGATGGCAACATAGACGCACGCGACATCGCCCGGCTTCTGGTTTATGATCGTGTCCAGGGCCAGGGTTGTCTTTCCCGTCTGTCTGTCGCCGATGATAAGTTCCCTCTGGCCGCGGCCGATAGCGGTCATTGAGTCAATACTCTTCATGCCAGTTTGAAGGGGTTCGCCAATAGGTTCCCGGTCCACGATCCCGGGTGCATCCACCTCCATCAGGGCCGTTTCGGATGTACCAACAGGCCCGCGCCCGTCAAGTGGCCTTCCGAGAGGGGTGACCACGCGTCCGAGGAGCTCCCTGCCCACCGGTACCTGGAGGACCTTGCAAGTGCGCTTAACAACATCGTTCTGCTGGATCTGGGTATGGTCGCCGAAAACGATGATGCCGGTATCGTTGCGTTCAAGGTTCATGGCCATTCCGTAGACGTCCTCGGAGAAGATTACCATTTCCTCGGACATGAGGCCCGGCATGCCGTCAGCCCTGGCGATTCCGTCACCGGCTTCCATTACTCGCCCAATTTCCTCGGGCCCAAGTTCAATCGAGTATTTGGCCGACTTTTCTTCGAGTATTCTTGCCAGCTCGGAAGGATCTATGCGGACATCAGCCATCCAACGACTTTAGAAAGCAGGCGGAATTAGTTCAAGACTAATGAGATCGCTGCTGCAAAAGAGCATTCATGTTTGCAAGAGCAGCTTAGTTTGCTATATCCAGTCTTTTCCTGCGTCATAGTATCATCACGGTCAGATTAATGAAGAAGCTGATATTCTCTCTCGCCGCTGCCGCCGCACTCATTATGGTAACTCCCGCCTTTGCATCGGGTGGCGCGCAGGCAGGTGACGAGCTGATAACGCATAGAATGATGGTTCTCGTCATTCAGCTGGGAGTAATCCTCGTTGCGGCCAAACTTGGCTCCATAGCGGCTGCCCGGTTGAAGCAGCCAGGAGTTCTAGGCGAGTTGATTGCCGGGGCCCTAATTGGTCCGTTTGCGCTCGGCGGAATTGGAATTCCCGGTTTTCCAGGCGGTTTGTTTGCGCATTCTGGAGCATTTCCTGTCAGCGCCGAGCTTTACGGAATATGCACAATCGCCGCAGTGATACTGCTTTTCATGGTTGGGCTTGAGACCGATATAGGGCTTCTCATGCGCTATTCGGTCGCGGGATCCATGGTCGGCATAGGCGGAGTGCTGCTCTCTTTTGTGCTCGGTAATGCCACGGCCGTGTTTGCGCTCAGGATTATGGGCCAGGCGGATGCCGGGCCAATGACGCCGTACGCCCTGTTCTTTGGAGTCATTCTCACGGCCACATCGGTAGGCATAACCGCCAGGATTCTGTCCGAGATGCGGAAGACTGATTCTCCGGAGGGCGTGACTCTGATTTCCGGAGCGATCATCGACGACGTCCTGGGGATTGTGATACTTGCCGTCGTAATGGGTATCATTACGGCCTCGAGAGCGACGGGTCAGGTGAACTGGGTGCACATAGGCGCAATTTCCCTCAAAGCCATACTGGTGTGGCTGGTAGCTACCGCCATCGGCCTTCTCGCGGCGCAGAAGATAGGCAGGATGCTCAAGTGGTTTCATAACAGGTCGGCCATAGCGCTGATTGCCTTTGGTATGGCCCTGATGCTTGCCGGCCTGTTCGAGGAAGCCGGTTTGGCCCTGATAATCGGGGCCTACGTGATGGGCCTGTCTCTCTCTCGCACCGACGTTAACCATGTCATCCGCGAACAGCTTGCGCCCATGTCCGACCTGCTCGTTCCTGCCTTCTTTGCGGTAATGGGCATGCTTGTGGACCTGCGGCTCTTTGCCTCGGTATCGGTCATAACGCTCACGGTTTGTTTTACGGCAGTCGGAATGATTGGAAAAGTCGTGGGCTGCGGCATACCTTCACTGCTCTGCGGGTTCAACAGGAGGGGCGCTCTCCGCATAGGTGTAGGCATGCTCCCGAGGGGAGAGGTCACCCTGATAATGGCGGGCCTGGCCCTGACGACCGGAGCGCTGGATCAGCAGGGCTTCGCCGTTGCCGTGATGATGACGTTTCTAACGACCCTCGTCGTCCCGCCCGTCCTGACCCGGCTGTTCAAGAGCGGCGGCTCAGGCATGCGGAAGGAAGACAAGCGAAAGACCGGCGAGTCGGTCGTTATGGATTTTCCGTCCCCGGAATTCGCCCAGCTTCTCCAGAGGAAGCTTCTGGACGTGTTTGCGGAGGACGGATTCTTCGTACACACGCTCAATAGAAGGGAGCACCTTTTCCAGATGCGCAAGGATGACACAGTTGTGTCTCTTGCCAGGAAGGGAACACAGTTCACGTTCAATTGCGCCGAGAAGGATGTGCCCTTTATACATACCGCTGTTTACGAGGTGCTTGCTGACCTGGACAGGATTTCGAAGGCCCTTCGGGAACCCATAGACAGAATGTCCCTTGCTGAAGGCGTACAGAAAGCGGTCCAGGGCGCCGGCACAGGGTTGAGTCTTAAGGAGAAGCTTACTGACGACGTCCTTATCCCTGACCTTCAGGGCGCTGCGAAGGAGACCGTTATAGATGAGCTCCTGGATAAGATCAGGGCAGCAGGACTGCTGACTGACGTTGACGCCGCCCGTAAAGCCGTATGGCAAAGGGAGGAAAGCATGTCGACTGGGATGCAGTACGGCATAGCTTTGCCGCACGGTAAGACGGACGCTGTTTCTCACATGGTTTGCGCCGTTGGGATACGGAAAGAAGGCATCGACTGGGATTCTCTCGATGGTCAGCCGTCCCGCATATTCGTCATGGTGCTGTCGCCGCAGAGCAGTTCGGGGCCCCACGTGCGATTCCTCTCCGTGATCAGCCAGGTCCTTGATGAGAAAGGGCGGGAGAGGCTTCTCAAGTGCAGTACGTCAGCTGAAATGCTGAAAGTTCTTACGAGCGGGGAATAAGCCGCAGGGCTTACTCTTCTCCCCATTTGCACATGACACAATGGCGGCAATCGAGGGTAGGGGGTGTCACGTAGCCCTTGCCCTTGCGCAGCGAGAGACGATTCTGGATGTGATTCATGAATCCCAGCAGAAGTCCCAGCGCGATGAATCCGCCCGGTGCCAGAATGAGAAGCAGCATGGGCTCCATTCCCTTGACCGTCATTTTAAGGTCACCCCAGACAGTTATGGTTCCGGCTCCAAGGACTTCGCGAAAGATACCTAAAACTGCCAGCCCAAGAGTGAATCCGAGCCCCATGCCGATCCCGTCAGCAACAGACATCATAGTTGAATTCTTTGAGGCAAAGGCCTCCGCGCGGCCGAGAATTATGCAGTTAACAACGATGAGCGGAATGAACAGGCCAAGGCTCTCGTAGAGCTTATAGGCGAAGGCATTCATCAGCAGGTCAACGATCGTAACGAAAGACGCGATAACCACGATGTAGCAGGGAATACGAACCTTTGACGGGATTATGTTTCTGATGACAGAGATCACGATATTTGAGCACAGCAGCACGAATGTGGCGGCCATGCCCATTCCCAGGCTGTTTTCCAGTGAAGTCGTGACTGCGAGGGTAGGGCACATTCCGAGGACAAGACGGAAGATGGGGTTTTCCTTCCAAAGTCCCTTTATTACTTCGTTCCAGAATTTCATTTGGCTTCTCCCGCCGCCTTGGTGATTTCAGCTCGATTGCCGGTATATACACTCAACCCCTGTTTTACGGCCTCTGTGACTGCACGCGAAGATATTGTAGCTGCCGTGATCTGGTCGATGTCACCCTGGTCCTTCTGGACGGCCCACTTTGTCTCGCTGATGCTCCTGCCGTTAAACTGCGCGCGCCACTCGGGATCTTCTATCTTGGCACCAAGTCCGGGAGTTTCTTTCTGTTTAAGAATCTTTACTGCCTGGACCGCGTCATCCGCGTTGACTCCGACCATGATTACGATGTTCCCGCCGTAACCCTTGGAGGACGTTGTTTCGAAAGCCGCGCCGACAAATTTGCCGCCCATCCTGGCGACATTGAAAGTCCATTCGCCGCCATCTGCGGTAATGGCGACTGCCTCGGCTATTGGGTCGTTATCGTACTGGGGCAGGACTTCCTTCATTGCGTCGTTGCGCACCTTGCGCTCGGTCTCCTGGATTGGCTCGTAAGTCACTTTGTGGACCCAGGCCAGAAGTGAACCTGCGACGGCGCAGATGATTACCAGCACGGCAATTAATTTGATGGTGTCTTTCATTTCTTTCTGGCCCCGAAGATCTTAGGCCTTGTGAACCGGTTAATCAGAGGCGTTATCGAGTTCATGATCAATATCGCGAAGCTTACTCCTTCAGGATAACCGCCCCATTTCCTGATGATTATAGTGAGCAGTCCGCATCCAATTCCGAAGATGGCCATTCCCTTCTTTGTGATGGGCGAGGTAACCATGTCAGTGGCCATAAACAGGGCGCCCAGCATGAGTCCGCCGGCAAGGAGGTGGTAGGCGACAGGCATGTTTGTTCCCGGTGACAACGTCTTGAGCAGGAATGCTGATACGGCAACAGTGCCAATATAGAAGACCGGTACATGCCATGATATGCATCGCCGCCACAGCAGGTATATGCCGCCCAGAATAAGGGCGAAGGCCGAGGTCTCGCCTATGCAGCCGTTGGTATGCCCCATGAAGAACTGCCACGCCGTTGCGGAGTCAAAAACAAAGGGCATGCCTTTTCCTGCGCCAAGCGACGTCTTGACCAGGCCAAGGGGGGTGGCTGTTGATACGGCGTCTATTCCAATGGGGTTGGGAATGATCCACTCTGACCATGTTGTCATAGCGACAGGGAACGAGATGAGAAGGGCTACTCGGCCGACAAGTGCCGGGTTGAAAGGATTGTATCCGATTCCTCCGAAGACCTGCTTTGCGATGCCTATGGCGATGATTGATCCGACTACGGCCATCCACGTGGGCAGGGAAGGAGGCAGGTTGAATGCGAGAAGTATGCCCGTAACGACCGCGCTCAGGTCCCCGATGCCTTTGTCGCGTGCCATCAGCTTCCTCGAGGCGACCTCGGTTACGACGGAAGCTGCTACGCAGGCCAGGAGAAGGCGCACGGCGTCCAGGCCGAAATAGAACACTGATGCCGCCATTGCGGGAATCATGGCGATTATCACATCAAGCATGATGCCTCGCACCGACGCCCCGGAATGCGCATGCGGTGAGGAGCTTACGATCAGCTTCTGTACTGAGGCCTCTTTGTTTTCGGTCTTTTCTGTCATTCTAAAGCTCTATTTCTTCGCTTGGGCCGCACGCCTCTTAATCATCACGTGGGCCTTGCCCTGCCTCATGTGCTGGACGAGCGGTCGTTTCGCGGGGCACTCAAACGCGCAGCACCCGCACTCGATGCAGTCCATGACGTTAATCTCTTCCGCTCCCTCGTAATCCTCTGCCTCAAGATACTGGCTCAGCTCAGAGGGTACGAGCTTCATGGGGCATGCGCTGACGCATCTCCCGCATGATATGCAGGGCATTGACTCATAGGAGCAGGCTTTCTCGGGACCAAGGCAGAGTATGCCGGAAGTAGTCTTCGTGGTCGTGGTCGCGGTGTTCGCCTGCGCAAATCCCATCATGGGGCCGCCGGCAATGACTTTCGCCGCTTTGCTCTTGAATCCTCCGCAGAAATCGATGAGGTCCTGAAAGCTTGTACCAATACGGTTGACGACATTGCCCGGCTCGGCGATCACTCCGCCGGTGACAGTAGTGACTCTCTCGGTCAGCGGAAGTCCCTTGACTATAGCGTCATAAATCGCGGTAACGGTCCCAACGTTTTCGACAACTGCGCCAACATCCATTGGGAGGCCGCCGGAAGGCACCTCTTTGCCTATGGTTGAAAAGATCTGCTGTTTCTCGGCGCCCTGTGGGTATTCCGTTGCAAGTATCGCTATGCTGGCGTTAAGGTCGGTGCCCTCCATGACCTTTTCCATTGCCTGTATTGCTTCGGGCTTGTTGTCTTCAATTGCGACGATGATTTTTTCCGCTTCGAGGATTTTCATAATGATGCGGCAGCCGTCCCAGACTTTTTGGGCCTGTTCGAGCATCAGCCTGTGGTCAGCCGTCAAGTAGGGCTCGCACTCTGCGCCGTTGATTATGAGTGTGGTGATTTTCTTTTCCGGAGGGGGCGAAAGCTTAACGTTTGTGGGGAAACCGGCTCCGCCCATTCCGACTATGCCGGCGTTAGCTATAGCTTCGACAAGGTCCTTCTTGTTGGCGTTTTCCCAGTTGTCAATGCCCTTGAGGCCGTCGATCCACTTGTCTTCGCCGTCGGGCTCGATGGAAACGGCCGTGCAGGACGCGCCGGTAGCAGTGGCAGCAGGCTCTACCGCAACTACCTTGCCGGACGTAGGAGCGTGCACTGAAGCCGAAATGAATCCTGACGAGTCGCCGATCAGCTGACCGCGGAGCACTTCGTCGCCTTTCTTCACTAGTGGCGTGGCCGGAGCGCCGAGGTGCTGGGACATAGACACCTTGAGGACGGAGGGCAGGGGCATGGTCTTTATCTCTTGGTCCCTGCAGAGGTCCTTGTTGTAATCCGGGTGAACCCCGCCTTTGAACTTAAATAGTGCGTTTAGTGCTTTCATTCTTTAACGATACATTTTCCCGGGCATTTCTCTACAACTGCCTCGTTGTCCAGGTCTTTGGAGTAGTCTACGATCGCCAGAGGGCCCTCCATGTTTATGGCGCCGTCGGCGAGCTTTGTGCAGACAGTGCATCCGATGCATCCGACTTTACATGCCTTCTTGACTACGGGCCCTTTGTCCTTGGAGCTGCACATAACGTGAATGGATCTTGATGCCGGTATCATCTTGATCAGGGCGCGGGGACAGGTCCTTACGCAGGCACCGCAGCCTATACAGAGCGCGGGATGAACAACCGCTATGTTGGTGTCAGTGATTTCAATTGCGCTCACCGGGCAGATCCGGGAGCAGGAGCCATAACCAAGGCAGCCGTAGCGGCAGGACTTGTCGCCGCCGCCCACCGCGTGGGCCGCGCCGCAATCGGCTACTCCGTTGTACAGGAACTTACGAGGGGCCTGATCGCTGTTTCCGCCGCACATTACCTTGGCAACCGTCTTTTCTGCCTGTTCGGATGCTTTTCCGAGGTATTTCGCAAGGTCATCGATTACCGACTGCGCTCCCGGGGCGCAGAGGTTAATCGAAACATCATCAATCACCACCGCTTTGGCATAATCGGCACAGCCCGCGTAACCGCAGCCTCCGCAATTTGCGCCGGGCAGCAGTTCTGTAACGTCGCCGATTCGGGGGTCCTCTTTCACTGCCAGGTACTTAGCGGCCATAGCCAGCGCAATGCCGCAGGCCAGGCCTACACCCGCTACCGCGCCGCTTGTCATAAGAATGCTTGTTACGAGAGTCATACTTTACTTAACCAATGATGCGAAACCCATGAAAGCGAGGCTGAGGAGCCCTGCCGTGACAAGAGCTATTGCCACGCCCTGGAAGGCGCGCGGCGGGTTTGCCCTGTCTATCTTTTCCCGTAGACCAGTAAATATGAGGAGCGCTACCGAAAACCCGAGTGAGGCCGCGAAGCCGAACACGGTTGATTTTAAGAATCCGTATTTCAGCTGGATGTTGAGGACCGATACGCCAAGCACGGCACAATTGGTGGTGATAAGGGGGAGGAATATGCCCAGTGCGCCATGGAGTTTGGGGCTGAACTTCTTCATCGCGATATCGACCAACTGTACGAACGAAGCGATCACGAGAATAAATACAATGGTTATCAGGTAGGTCAGGTCTTTGCCGAAGACGCCGTCCTGGTGGAGTACATAGTAATACACGGGCCATGTTACGGCCGAAGCAAGGGTCATTACGAATATCACCGCTCCGCACATGCCCAATGCCGTTGAAATCTTCTTGGATACGCCGAGGAAGGGGCAGATCCCGAGGAATCGGGTAAGAACGAAATTGTTGACCAGTACAGCCCCAAGTATCAGGAGCAGGTATTCAATAACTGTTTGCGACATAGCCTATCTCAACTCAAAAAAGACTCAGAAAAACCGGAGTATATACGAATCGATCAGTCAGTGAAGAAAAAAAGCTCAAATTTGAGAAATTGTTTTTTGGCCAGGGCGAATCATCTAATGAAATGGCTTTGACAGAGGCCCTCTTTTCTGTAGAGTACCTCTTCTTTTATCGGGGCGTAGCGCAGCCTGGTAGCGCGCAACGTTCGGGACGTTGAAGTCGTGGGTTCAAATCCCACCGCCCCGACCATCTTTCTTTACCAGAAGTATTTCGGCAATTTCGAGGTCTCCCTTGAAATTAAGTTCCATGCCCAGTGAGATGTGGCTGGTATTCGCTGGAACTTCGAATGTTTGTTTGGCCAGCAGATAGCCCCCCTGGCGCTTCATGTTCGGTTCCTTCACAAGAAAACGAGGTGTCCGCTCCGCTTCGCCGCCCATTCTTCTGGTAAGCGAGATAAAAACGCATTCGCTGCCGTCATAAACCGGGCCTTTTCTGACGAGTGCTTCCAGTAAGAGCCGAGTGCCCGGTTTGACCGGTATTTCAGGTGTTTGAAGGACGATAGGATCATAGGATGAGGAGGATGCATTAAGTACGTATCGACTTCCGTTTTCCGTTACCTTCAGGCTTTGGCGGCGTCTGTTCCCAAGCGTAACGTTGAAATCAGACAGGGGGAGGGCCGGATGGGCCTGCATTCCGAGGGAGGCCAGTGTCGCTCCGTGGCCTGTCGGTGTGCCGTTTGCAGGCAGCTCGAGCTGGCGCGTGCAGCTGAGGAACAGGGCCGTTGTCAATGTCCCGACCAGCAGGGCGAGTATTGCCAGCGCCGCCCGGAAAGACGAGCGCCAGCGTCGCGCGTTGCTTGCGAGCAGGTCCAGCTGCTGCACGACCTGGGCTCCGGCCGCTTTGTCCGCCTCATAGCGAGGCGGCGAGAAGTCAGTGTATTCCCTTGCGGCCCCGACTCCAGCTCGCGGGTCATGATCCATAAAGCAGTTGACGCTTTCATCCAACCCCTCGGCCCGCACTGAACTCATGTATTGATCGAGATCGAATGGGACCCTGCGCCAATAGACTGATTTGGTCTCCGTTTCATATATGCAGTAAGAAGCCAGCGCGGTTTCGTCACGAGGTTGGCCTACCGATCCGGGGTTCACGATGTAGCGGCGGTGCTCCTCGACAATGAAATCCTGGGGCTCAACGGTACGCGGTATGCCGCTTTCGCCTAATATAAATATAGCAGGCTCGTGCGTGTGCCCGACAAAGAAGAGGTTGCCTTCGGCCGCATGCCAGGATGCAGGGGCGTCCTCGGGCTGCGCTATGTAGTTGAAGGCCGCCGGGTCCGACATGTCGCCGTGACAGCACCTGAAATGCTCGCATGCAATCGACAAAGGAAGGCTTCCGAGGAACCTGACAGCCTTGTTGTTCAGCCTGGTCTGCGTCCAGCGTATCAGCTCTGCCGCACTGTCGTGGAAGAGTTCCGGATTGAGCTTGCCGCAAACCACAGCATCGTGGTTGCCAAGCACCAGGTGCTGGACGTTTGTGTGAACTGAACTCAAGACTTCGGCCGGATTAGGTCCGTAGCCTATGATATCACCAAGGCAGAGAATGGAGTCCATGTCGAGGCTCCGTATGTCCAGCAGGACGGCGTTCCAAGCCTGCAGGTTCGCGTGTATATCTGATACAACTGCTATTTGCATGCCACAAGCCTAGCGCGCTATTCCTGGTCTGTCTGTCAGGCAAAGCCCTACAAATGCAGTTTTGTATATCTTTTTTGCGAAAATAGAGGCAGGAAGGCTCATTCTGCTTGACTCGGGCAGCGTCGGGGTGTAAAAGCCTATGGGCAAGATGCACAGCAAGGCGGTGTGTTTTGGAGGTACAGATGCACATTAACAGCTTTATTGAAGAATTCATGTCGAGCTTCCCGAATGAGGGGCTGACTTTTGATGATGTCTCGCTTATTACGCAGTATGCGGATTTCCTTCCTGATGATACTGATATTCGCTCGAAACTCACGTCACGGACGTCTGTAAACATTCCATTTGTCAGCGCGGCGATGGATACCGTCTCTGAAGCCGACATGGCTGTAGCCATGGCCCTTCTCGGCGGTATAGGCATTATTCACAAGAACCTTTCTGTTGAAGAACAGGAAGCGCAGATCCAGACGGTAAAACACCATCTGCATGGGCTCATACGGGATCCAATCGTTTTCAGGACAACCGATACCATCGAGTCGGTGCTGGAGCGCAAAGAGTCGCGCGGCTACAGCTTTACCGGTTTTCCCATCCTGGACGAGAAAGACAAGCTCGCCGGCATTCTGACTTCGGTTGATATCAAGTTTGCGAGGGACAGGCGGGTCAAGGTGTCCGAAGTGATGACTGATAAGGTTGTCACCGCGAAAGAGGGCACTGACCTGGAAGAAGCTTACGAGATCATGATGACGAACAAGATCGGCAAGCTGCCGCTCGTCAAAAAGGGCAAGCTGGTCGGTCTGTACAGTCTCAGTGACGTTAAGGCGCTGGTAGAAAATGTTCACCCTCTATACAACAGGGACAACAAGTATCGGCTGCGCGTCGGCGCCGCAGTCAGCGCCAACGACCATGCCAGGGCGGAAGCGCTTGCCGGTGCCGAGGTCGATGTTATAACAGTGGACAGCGCGCATGGTCATACCAAGGGCATCATCGATATGGTGAAGTGGCTTGCCAAGCGGTACCCCGATATTGATGTGATAGGCGGAAACGTTGGGACTGCCGAGGGTGCAGTGGCCCTGCGTGACGCTGGCGCTCACGCAGTGAAAGTCGGCATAGGGCCCGGCTCGATCTGCACGACACGCGTGGTGTGTGGTGTCGGGATTCCCCAGATAACAGCAATATATGAATGCCGTAAGGCTCTTGAGGACAGCATCCCGATAATAGCCGATGGCGGAGTCAGGGCCTCGGGTGATGTGCCGAAGGCCCTGGTTGCGGGGGCGGACACGGTAATGCTCGGCTCAGTCCTGGCTGGTACGGAAGAGAGTCCGGGGGAGAAGATCATACATCAGGGCCGACAGTATGTGGTTTATCGCGGAATGGGCAGCATGGCCGCAATGAAAAAGGGCAAGGGCAGCCGTGAGCGCTATGCCCAGAGCCATACCAAGGAAGAAGACCTTGTTCCTCAGGGCATTGAAGGGATCGTGCCGTACGCAGGAAATGTCAAGAAGGTCATGACCCAGTTCTGCGGCGGCCTGAGATCGTCGCTTGGGTATTCAGGATCCAGGACGATCGAGGAGCTCCAGAGAAAAGGCAGGTTTGTAAGGCTTTCACTGTCCGGGCTCCAGGAAGGGCATCCCCATGACATCAAGATCATGAAGGAAGCCCCGAACTACCGTTCCTGATCGGGTGCGGCTACTTGAACCTGCCGTCTTTCTGGAACAGCTTGCCGTCGACATATATAGCGCCGCCCTTGCGGAGATCTTTTATCATGTCCCAGTGAATAGCCGACTTGTTCCGTCCCCCGGTGCCTTCCAGGGAGCGACCGAGCGCAAGGTGGATCGTGCCGCCGATTTTCTCGTCGAAAAGAATCATCTTTATGAACCTGTCGATGCCCCTGTTCGTGCCTATCCCAAGCTCGCCAAGCCGCGTCGCTCCCGGGTCTGCGGCAAGCATGCTCTTAAGGAACGGTTCGTTCTTCTCTGCTGAGATATCAACTGCCCGCCCTTTCCGGAAGACCAGCCTTACTCCGTCGATCTCCCGTCCCTGATAGCAGATAGGGAAGTCGAAGGTTATGTGGCCGTCTGCGGAGTTCTCGACGGGTCCGGTGAAGATTTCGCCGCTTGGCATGTTTCGCTGGCCGTCCGAATTGACAAATGTCCTGCCTTTGACCGAAAGCGTCAGGTCGGTGTCCGGGCCGACAATGCGAATCTCGTCCGCTCCTTTGAGTTTCGAGATGAGTTTTGCCTGGTCGTTGTGGACCTTTCGCCATGCCGCGAGGGGATCTTTCCGGTCGCAGAAGGTGGCAGCGTAAACGAAGTCCTCGAATTCAGAGAGGCTCATCTCGGCCTCCTGCGCGTAGGCATTTGACGGAAACAGGGTGATGTTCCATCGTTTCTTGGAGATGATTTTAGATAACGGCTGGTTGGCCTTCGCGCGCAAGACCTGTTTCTTCGGGTTGATGCCTGTGAGCGCCTTGGTGTTCTCGGCGGAATAGACGTTAATGAAGCAGTCCATCATCCTGGCGTAAGCCATGGAGTAGGGGCTCAGTTCTGTCAAGTGGTGCCTTTTGGCGTTCTTGTAGAAGATTTCGTTTAGAGAGTCTGGCGCCATGCGCAGCACCGGTACGGCGCCGGCTTTCAGTACCTCCTCATATATGGCTTCGACCAGGGGTGTGGCAGTGGGCGAAGCGTTAATGGCGACGTTCTCACCTTTTTGTGCCTTGACGCTGTATTTGACCAGCAGCATGCCAAGTTTCTTTACTCGGGGATCGCTCATAGTGCTCCTGTGGCTCAGCTGCCGAGGGCAGCGCTTATTTCTTTGACGAGAGGCGAAAGCATATCGTCCCGGGCCGCCGCGACGAGGGCGCTTCCCACAACTATAGCATCGGCGGCGGCAGCAGCCTTCGCAGCCTGAGCGCCATTGCTTATGCCGAATCCGGCTGCAATTGGAAGTCCGGAAGCTTTCTTTATTTCTGCAACGTGCTCCTTTACGTCAGCTGCGACATCGGTCCGCTGGCCCGTTACTCCCGTGACCATGATGTAGTATATGAAGCCCTTCGCCCCATCGAGAATCATGTTAAGCCGTTCAGGCGGCGTTGTGGGCGCAACGAGCGGGATAAGTGCGAGGTCGTTGGCGTCAAGATAGGACCGGGCTTCACCCGTCTCTTCAAAGGGGAGGTCGACGATGAGCATGCCGTCCGCCCCCGCCGATGCCGCATCTTGCGCGATCTTCTCATAGCCGTAGTGAAAGAAGGGGTTCGCGTAGCCGAACATGATTATCGGTATGTCAGCCTTTTTGCGAATGTCCTCTACCAGGTTAAGCGACTTGGCCACGGACATTCCGGCGGCGAGTGCCCTCTGTGAGGCCGTTTGTATCACCGGGCCGTCTGCTGTCGGGTCCGAGAAAGGGACGCCGAGCTCCAGGACATCGATGCCCGCATCGATGCCGGCGAGAATGTTCCGGAGGGACGTATCGTAATCGGGGTCGCCAGCCGTCAGGTAGCCGACGAGTCCGGGGCGGCCCTGTTTCTTCAAAGCGGCGAAGGTGCGGTCGATTCGGTCGATCATGGCTGTTTCTCCATACCCAGGACGCTGTCCACGTCCTTGTCGCCCCGGCCAGAAAGATTGACGACTATTATCTTGTCCGCTGCGAGCCGGGAGGCGCGCTTCCTGGTTTCGGCCAGTGCGTGGGATGACTCCAGTGCAGGGATGATGCCTTCCTGTTTTGTCAGGTCGTAGAAGGATTCAAGCGCTTCTTCGTCCGTCACCGCACAGTACTCGACGCTGTTGTCGTCTTTCCATATCGCGTGTTCTGGACCGACGCCGGGATAGTCCAGGCCGGCGCTTATGGAATGGGCGTTAAGGATCTGGCCGTCGTCGTTTTGAAGGATGTAAGTCTTTGCTCCATGGAGGATCCCGGGGCTGCCGCCTATGAGGCTGGCAGCATGCTTTCCTGTTTCAAGGCCGAGCCCTGCTGCCTCGACGCCGACGAGCTTTGTGCCCGCCTTGCCAATGAAAGGTGCGAATATGCCTGCCGCATTGCTGCCGCCGCCTACGCAGGCAACAACTATATCCGGAAGCCGCCCCTCTTTTTCCATGATCTGCTTCTCTGTTTCGCGCCCTATAACGCTCTGGAAGTCTTTAACCATGACGGGGTAGGGATGGGGCCCGGCTACCGTTCCAATGACGTAGAACGTGTCACGGACTTCGGCGACCCAAGCCCGCAACGCCTCGCTCATGGCATCCTTGAGGGTGCGGGTGCCGCTGGAGACCGGAACTACCCTGGCCCCAAGCAGCTTCATGCGTTTCACATTGGGTGCCTGCCTCTCGATGTCCTCTTCCCCCATGTAAACATCGCATTCCATGCCGAACAGTGCAGCAGCAGTAGCTGTTGCTACGCCATGCTGGCCTGCGCCGGTCTCGGCCATCAGCTTCTTTTTGCCCATGCGCCGGGCGAGCAGCGCCTGGCCGATCGTATTATTCACTTTGTGCGCGCCGGTATGGTTTAGGTCTTCCCGCTTAAGGTATATTTTCGCCCCGCCGCAGAACTCGGTGTAGCGCTTTGCGAAATACAGCGGGGACGGCCGGCCAACATATTCCGTCAGCAGAGACTCAAACTCGTTCACGAATGAGGGGTCAGCCGCGGCTTCACGGTATGCCTTTTCGATCTCGATCAGAGACGGCATCAAAGTTTCTGCCACGTATCTGCCGCCATATGGGCCGAAATGTCCTTCTGTTGTCATGGTCAGAGATTAGCTGAAACGAATTAGATGGGGCAAGGTGCAAATTGCGCGCTCAGGATGAGCGCGCCGCCTCGATGAATGCGGCCATCTTGGCATGATCCTTGATTCCCGGTTCGGACTCGACGCCGCTCGCGACGTCGACCCCGATCGGCTTTACGCGCGCCACGGCTTCAGCGACGTTCTCAGGGCTCATGCCGCCGCCCAGCATGACCGGTGTTTTGGCGGCTATGGCTGCTGCCGTTTCGAGATCGATTTGTTTGCCAGTGCCGCCATACAGTCCTTCGACAGAAGAATCGAGTACTATGCGTTCCGCGGACGACGCATCTGCCGGTAATTCGGTTTCACTGGGAGTCACCCTTACGGCCTTCCAGACGGGCAGGGGCATGGCCGGCAATTGGCGCAAGTCTTCGTCGCCGTGCATCTGTATTATTGAGAGTGAGCACTGTTCAGCAATTCGAGTAATTTCATCATTTGGTGCGTTGACGAAGATACCGACACTTTTTACGCCTGCGGGAAGGGCAGCGATAAGCACGGCCAGTTTTTCGGGGGCTACATAGCGCGGCGATTTTTCGTAAAGGTTGAATCCGAGGTAATCGGCGCCAAGTTCGAGCGCCTTAAGAGAGTCTTCAAGGGTCGTGAGTCCGCAGATCTTTATCTCAACGCACATATTTATAAGCCGTCATCTAAAGAAGCAAGGCGTGCCGCCGTCAGGCTCAGTTCTTCGGGCTGGAGCCCGGCCATTACTTTCATTCCCGGCTCCGGTGGTTCGGTAGCCGCAGTAAGCACGCACTTGGCGACACGTGATCCTGCCTGTGAGACCGTCCCGACCGCAACTCGTTTCAGAACTACATCACCGCCTTCGCCGGGCACCATTTTCATCACAGACAGCCGGGCCCCCTGGGTCAGGCCGTTTCCGTCAGCGTCCACATAGAGGCGCGTTCCATCTACAGCTATGATGTAGCCAAAATCGCCAGCGGGCGCCTCTGCAGTCGGCAGCTTCACGGAGCGCGGGAGTATTGTGGCCGAGGAGGTGCCCAGGCTGATTTGTCCGCCCCCGCAGGCAACGCGCAGGCGCAGGTCGCCGGCCATGCCAGGGTAGTTTACCGTGGCTATGCGCTTGCCGTTGATGTAGTAAGCGAAGCTTCCGTCAACCCGCCTGACCTGGATATTATAGGCCTGATTTGTTTTCAGCTTCGGCCTGTTTGATTTGAATGCTTTGTCCCATTTGGGTGATCTTTCGTTGTACGGGGTGTACGCGTCGCGATTGATTGCGAAGGCCTTTCCCGTATGCCTTATTTTGTCGAACTCGATTGTTGAGCCCCTGGTGCCAGTTACCAGCGAAAGTGTCTTTTTCCAGAAGGGCGAGTATACCTCGACGATAAGCTCAGGCATATTGTCGTTCTGTGCCGCGGCTTCGATCCTGGCGTTTACGGTGTACTGACAATTCTCATGTATGGCCTGCGGGACAGACGCGACAGCCACTCCGCCGGTGACCGTTGGGCTTAAGACCCGGCCCAGCTTGACCTGCCAGCTGCCCTGCGCAGGATGCCAACTGTGCTGGGAATGGGCTGACGCGCTTGCCGGTATTATAAATGATGCAGGACTGAGTAGGGAAGGCGTGCCCACGGGAGGAGCCAGCCTGGATACGATCACGTTCTGCCCCATCGTGCCGCCCTGGCCGTTTGCGGTCTGGACCTTGCATTTAAGTATCCCTCCGGCCTCCGAGAAGAGCCCCACCCTCGGCTCCACTGGATAGGCCATCAACGCCTCTTCCGTATGTGGCTGCCAGAGGGTCTTGATGGCCTTTGAAATAAAGCCCTGCTGGGAGTATGAGCAGGGTACGTCCGGAGAAACAGCTATATCGCCGCTTGCGCTTGTCTTTGCTTTTCCGAAAAACACCTCGGGCGCCCACCGCGAAGAGCTTAGCGCGAAGGGGGAAGCAAGGGCGCTTGCGGCCGAGCTGCTGCTCCCGGTGAGAGAGGCGGCGGTCGAAGAACTGATGGGTGCCCTGGCGCTCAGCGCGCAGACGAGATACTTCTCCTCCGAGCGTGTTACCTTGGCAGGCGTTGAGGCCCACCTTTGACCGGAGCCCTTGTTCATTATGAAGACATCGTCTCCTTCTTTGACCGCCTTCCATTCCTCGCTGTCGCCGCGCGGCACAAGAACAGCGCTTTTGGCCTTGTTGACGCCGACCACGCTCCCGTTGCTTTTGCCGGAAGCCGAAGAGATCTGGAACTTGTTGATTACAAACGATCCGCGACTCAGGAACCCAATTAAGCGAGGGGCAGGCCTGTTTCTGGCCGTATCCGTGGCCGCGGACAGCACCTCGCTGCCAATTTGCAGGGAAGTCGTAAGTGGTGTCCAGGTAGCCTTGACAGGTATGGGCATCTTAAGAGGAAGGCTTTTCAGCTTGCGGTCATTGACCCGGTGTCCTGCATTCCAGACGCCCGTTGGACGACTGCCGCTTCCCGCCAGCACGAACTGGGCATCACCAATGATGATTGTCAGGGGGGCCTCATTCTCGCGGGTTATCACCATGTCGATGACTGTGGGTTTCGTAAGTGTGATATCGAACCACGCGTTCGGCCGGCCTGCGGGGCGGCCGGTGTCTGAAGCGGGGGAGATTTTTATCCTGCCGTCCATATGAAGGTTGACGCCGTGAGAGTGCCAGCGCGAGCCATGCCGCTTCCAGACGAAGTCCTCGGTATAAATGGCCTCGGATGCCTGCTGCCGTATAAGAGGGACGAACTTCGAACCTGTCTTTATCCCGCTCCTGACAAAGATCCTGTCGCCCTTGACCGGCTTTGGCCGCTCATAAGCGGCCGGCAGCTCGAAGGTGCCCTGGCGATCATTGAGCTTCTCGTATTCAGCTATTGTATGAAGTTCGATGTCAGCGGCGACAACAGTGTCATCATCCGGGTCGAAGAAGACCTCCTTCTCCGAAAAGATGCCGACCCGCCCGTCCTTGGGGTCAGGGATTGTTCTCGTGGCCTCAAACGTTATCTTTCGCATGCCCGCCCGGACCACTTTAGCATTGCCTATGCCCGAAACCTGTGACGATTCTGCAACAGCAGCCAGGGATTGGGGCTGACAGGCGGTGAAAAGCGACTCGTAACGTTCAATGAATTTGCTGGTTGCGTTGTCCTTCTGCAGCTTCGTCATGGAATCGCAGAAATCCTTCACTGATTTTTCGTCGCGGGAATCAATAACCTGCTCCAGCTGCTCAACACATTCTTCCGGGCGTGGTATCTTTCTGACTGATGCCTTGGTGAATTTCGACCACAGCTTGAGGAACTCAGACATCACTGCCGTTTCCCTGGCTATCTCTTCCTTCGACATTTTGGAGCGCTTGGCGAGTTCGTCGTATAAGAGCGAACCTTTAAGGTCGGAGACAAGGAAGCGCGCCGCGAATACGTCGTTCTTCCTCAGGCTGTATATCACTCTGACAAAGGGCCGCTGGTCCTGGTCGTTAGCCGGATCCTTGTCCGGGTCGAGCTTGGCTGTGCGGTCTATGGTCTGGAGCAGCTTCAGTGAAATCAGCGCGTCCTCCGCGGCGCGCGTGTATCCGGAGAGGGCCGCGTCGCCAGTTATCCTTTCGATTTCTTCTATGGCCGCTGCTACATCTTCCGCAATCATGTGGTCGACGGCGGCCGCTGCAATTTTCTGTACCTTCATCTCGGCTGTCTTCAGGTCAGCGCTCGGTGGCGGCGGTGGAGTGCGGGAGGGTGTGGCAGACGCGACTGGTTCAGGTTCGGGTGTCGTGACGGCAGGTGTGGGTGTGGCAGTCGGCAGTGACCGGAGCGACCGTATTCGTTGAGCCCTAGCCGACAGTATTTCTTCACGAAGTCCGCCCTGATATTCTTCGTAGACATTTGCGGCCTCCTCGGGCCGCCCTTCGTCAGCCAGCTGCCCAGCGCGTGAATCCAGGGCTTCGAGGGCGTTTGCCAGCGCCTCGTTCTGGTTGACGGAATCCGATTCGAGCTTCCGGATTCGTTCTCTTGCCAGTTGGGCCGTATGTTCATTTGAGCCGGTTGCCATCATCTCCACACGGCGATACATCTCAATGATCTCGGCTTGACGGTCTGGATGCCTTGATTCGAAGGACTGGGCTTCATTGAGTGCCTGAGACAGGGCGCGCGTCGCGCTTCTCTTGTTTCCGACCATGATGCCGCCTATTACCAGGGGAAGAAGTATTATTGCTATGAGCAGCGTGTAGAGCATGGCCTTGGATCCGCCCGTATCCGCAGGCTGGGGCGCAGGTCTGCGTCTCGAGTAAGATGAAGCTCCGGCCGTCCTGATTTCACGCACGGGATGCGCGCCCGCCGCGCGATGCTCGGTTTTGAGTTCCTTGCTGACCTTCGGTGCGGGCTTCGGCTTCGGCTTGCCGGGGGTCCATCCTTCGGCATCAGCATTGACCGATATCTGCATTGTCTGGGATGCCGGCTTGTCTTCAGTTGTCGGGGCCTTGGGTTTGCTCTCGATATTACTGGGGGAGTCGGGTGCGTCCTCGACTGCAACTACCTGCATTTCCGTGCTGCCTATGCGGATCACATCCCCGTGCTGGATTCGACGGGATTTGACGACGGAGTTGTTGACCCTGATGTCAGGGGCGGTCGTGAGATCGGTTATGTGCCATACGCCGCGCCGAAGTGTTATGCGGGCATGCATGTCGGCGACGGAAGCATCTGTAAGATCGTAAGCGCTCGCTGTTCCGGTGCCGAGAAACCCTTCGACGAGGACGAAGACCTTGCCTTCGTCGGCTCCTGAAGTAACCATCAAAGCAAGTGTTTTGTCGGGATCAGTCATTATTGTCCTTGTTGCAAGATTATTGCCGGCCGCTTGCCAGGAGAGCAGGGCGCCTATTCAGGTACACCCGCAAGCCTGCTTTGAACCTCACTTAAAAGATCGCTCATCGAGAGAGGTTTTTGCAGGCATGTGTGCAGGGAGCCGTCACCAATTATTGACTGTAGGTTTTCTGATATTACGAAGCCGGTGCAGAAGATGAATCTCGGCATCGCCCACCTGCTTGATTCAGAAATGGCGGTGATCATTGCGAACGCTTCTTCCCCGGACATGCCAGGCATAGCTACATCGGTTACTACCAGTGAATGGTGATGCTGTTTGTACAGCTCGATGGCCTCAGCGCCGCTGCTCACGGCGTCAATCTGGAGGTACGGGATAGACTGTGAGATAGATGCTTCAAACATGCGCCGCAGCATATCCTCGTCGTCTACTATAAGTATTCTCTGCGGGTTGGCGTCTTCGAGGATTTCGGGCTGTTCGATCTCGTAACGCGAAACGCCGTCCTGGTCCACTATGGCATCCATGGGTTCAGCGCTGCGCAGCTGTTCAAGTATTGCCATTATTCGATTCAGCTGCTTCCGATACTCGGGGTTCGCGTCCAGTTCGGCCATGCACATCATGATCTGCATGGGATTGTTCAGTTCATGGTAAAGTGTGGCGAGGGTGTCCAGTCGGGACTGGAGTCGTTCCGACTCAAGGACCATTTCGTTTGCTTCCTGAAGCTGGGCTTCCGCTTCTTTGCGGTCGGTTACGTCGCGGATGAAGAAGCACAGGTTCTGTGAGTCCGTTATGCTGATTCTGTTAGCCACGATTTCCGCGTGGAAACGGGAATCATCCGAGCGCGCGCATACTGCCTCGAGAAGAGTGAATCGGCTCTCGCTTATGTTCTCATGCAGTACGCGAAGAAGCTCTTCGTCCGCGCCGGCTATTACATCCGTCACGTTCATCCTCTTGAGTTCATCGCCCTTGTAGGAGAAAATGTGCTCTGCGCGGGCGTTTACTTCGAGGATGGCTCCAGCGGAATCGGTTATCAGGACGGCGTCGTAAATACAGTGGAGCAATGAAGTGTATCGGTCCTGTTTGACGTTCCCGGTACGCTTTACGTGAGAGGATGGCATTTCCAGGACTTCCTGGGTTATGGCGGCCCTGTCTGAGTCGACTGCATCCTGGTATACCCTGCGGGAAGCGGATGACGAGCTCTGCGCCTTGAACACTCTTACTGGTTTCTTTGCCATATTCCTTTGATTCTCCGGAATCGATAATAGTCAGTTGGGATACTTTCTGCAAGAGCTAAGATTGTTCGGAAAAATCGCAGGAAACGCTCGAACCTGGCTTAGTCGAGGGTCAGCTTTCCGTTAAGCAGCGACTCTCCGATAAGGAACCCGTCATATCCCAGGGCGGCCAGTTCGCTGATCTCTTCCCTGGTCGAAATCCCGCTTTCCGCCATGCTTAACCTGTCGCCGGGAATCATCTGGGCCAGGCGTCGTGATGTTTCAAGCGAGGTGTTGAGCGTTTTGAGGTCCCGGTTATTAACACCCAGCACGGCCTCAGGCAGACCGCATGCCCTTTCCAGTTCGGCCTCATTGTGCGATTCGACCAGCACCTCGAGGCGGTTGGCAAGCGCGCAGTCATAAAGGTCACGCATGAGTGCCTCGTCAACCATCGCTGCTATAATCAGTATAACGTCCGCTCCCCAGGCTGCTGCTTCCAGGACCTGGTAGGTATCTACCATGAAGTCTTTGCGCAGTATTGGCAGATTCGTCACTCTGCGCACTGCCGCAAGGTGGTCCGGGGATCCCATAAAGTGACGCGGTTCCGTCAGGACAGATATGCCTTTTGCACCGCAGCTGATGTACTGCTCTGCGATTGCCTCTGGAGTAAATGTTTCCTTTATGATTCCGGCCGAAGGACTTGCTTTCTTTATTTCAGCCACTACGGCGCTGCCGCTGTGGCTTCTTAGGGCGGTGGTCAGGCTGTGGCAGGTTCGCCCTTCGGCAAGCGCCGCGAGGTCGCCCTCCGGCACGGCGGCCTTTGCCTTTTCCACGTCACGGCGCCTTTCTTCGGCTATTTTGTCCAAGATTGTCATAAGCAGGAATTATACCTGTGGCGCTGGCAGTAACCAGTGCAAAAAAGGTTTCGCTCGGAGGCCCAGGCAAAGCTCGAATCAGTGACCGTGTTCGCAGATGCTGCAGTCGTCCCCATCAGCACGCGCGATAAGTGTCGGGAACAGGACATCGCTGACGCAGCACGGAATGGTCACGGCGGCGATCACTATCAGGAACACGACGCTCAGTGTCGTGCCCGCATACCACTCCGTTATGCCGAAGCTGATGAGGTAGAAAAGAGACGCGGTTGAACTTATGAAAGTGTGTGCCGAGTGGGAGATGATTGTGCTGCTGTGGACTGTGCCGGCCGCAAGCAGTCCCGCTGTGACTCCAAGTGCTGAGAAGGGGAGTATCATGAGCGGGTGTTTCAGGAGGCACCAGTGGAAATGCATGTCTGCCGCGCCGAGCATTCCGCCGCAAAGGAAGGGGATGAAGATGTCGCTGAAGCCGCAAACGCCCAGTGATCCCGCAAGACCCACTATAACGGCCTTGATGACACGCTTCTCGTGCTTGAAGAACATGGCTGTAGTTGCCATCGCGCTGAGCAGGAGGTGGATCGGGTGGAATATATGAAACAGCATCTCTGAAGCAGATTCAATTCTGCCCTGCCCGTGTGCTGAGTGCCTGTGGCCCGGGTCCCCGCAATGTTCGACCTGGTGCTCCTCTGTCCCGCTCATGTTCTCTGTGGCTTCAGGTGCCGCGAGGAGTGCAGTATATGTAAGCAGGCCTGCGACGACCATGCCCGCCGCCGTAAAGAAGATGCTGTAAGGGAAATGGGCTTTGAGTTCTCGTATGATGGCTGCTTTTTTCATGCTTATGTCTCCCAGTTGCCCAAAGCTTCGAGATGAAACCCGGGCAGCAGGGGCTTCTTATCCAGTTACGAAAGCCGTCGTCATCCCTGTGGAGCTATGCCGGGTATTTGTCGTCTTTCGATCAATGTATGGCCGCGCTGCGCACAGCTCGTTAGAGCGAAGCGTGGCGGAGAGGGGGGGATTTGAACCCCCGGTACCGACATTCACCGGTACGACGGTTTAGCAAACCGTTGCTTTAAACCACTCAGCCACCTCTCCACGAAAAGCAAAACGATATACCAATTCAAAGGCAGAGCGGATACTAGCTCGGCGCTGTTGCAGTTAACAAGCAAAAACTGGGTGGTTCTGATATTCCTTGTCCGGTCACTCCGGGATTGTTTAAGATTCCACATTAGCATTGGAGTGACAATGACCAGACCTGTCGCACTGTTTTACGACCCGATATTCAAGAAGCATGATCCGGGACCTCTTCATCCGGAGTGTCCGGCGCGCTGTGACGCCGTGCTCGGCGCCATAAAGAAGAAGGCTAGAGCGGATGATTACAGGCTGATCGCCCCCCGGGCCGGCAAGAAGGAGGACGTCCTTCTCGCGCATATTGAGGATTACTATGAGCTGGCAAAGAACGAGATTGAGTCTGGATGGCAGGTTCTTTCGACAGGTGATACAAATGTGAGCCGTGACTCATATGACGCCGCGATGCATGCCGTGGGCGCAGTGTGCGACGGCGTCGATTTCGTTATGGCCGGAAAAGGTGCCCGCGCGTTCTGTGTTGTACGGCCGCCTGGACACCACGCGACAGCAGAGCAGGGCATGGGGTTCTGTGTTTTCAATAATGTCGCGGCAGCGGCGCGGTACGCTCAGAAGAAGCACAAAGTAAAGAAAGCGCTGATTGTAGACTGGGATGTGCACCACGGAAACGGCACGCAGGATATCTTCTATACCGATCCGGCGGTTTTCTTCTTCAGTACTCACCAGTGGCCGTGTTACCCAGGTACTGGCAGGCGCACGGAGACTGGGGCAGGCCGGGGGAAGGGCACTACTATGAACTTCCCGTTTCCACCAGGTTCCGGTGCCAAAGAGGTCGTTGGAGCTTTCAAAGACCACCTTACTGTGGCAATGAAGGAGTTCAGGCCCGAACTTTCTCTTATTTCCGCCGGCTTTGACTCCCGCAAGGGCGATCCCATCGGGAATTTTGAGCTATCTGACGATGATTTTGCGCAGTTGACGCGGATTGTCTGCGAAATAGCGGATGCTTACGGGGAGGGGCGCGTACTGTCGACCCTCGAAGGCGGATATGCGCTGGACGGTTTAGGTTCGGCCGCCGCCGCCCACTTTGCTGCGCTGATCCAGTAGCGGCTCAGGGCTTCATTTTTCTTGTCGGGATTTCCCGTTTTTCATTGATCGCGTATGCCTCTTTGCTAGTCTCGTCAATGTTTTAACAAATCCATAGAACAGGTACGGGAGGAGCACTGATGAGTCTGAGGGCAATGTTGTTGTCGTGTGTTGTGTTGGTAATTGCAGCTAGTTTCGCGTTTTCGCAGGATCCGCCCATACCCGAGCCCGGTGAGGTAGAGGCAGTTGCTGAAACTCTCAGATTCGGTTTGACTCCTGATGTCCTGTGGTGGATTGCTCCGCTCGCTTCACTTCTTGCTCTCGGCTTTGCGGTGTTCTTCTACAAGACGATGATGAAGGACAGTGAGGGAACCGACAAGATGAAGGAAATCGCGAAGCATGTCCGTGAAGGGGCCTATGCATACCTGTATTCACAGTACAAGGTTGTCAGCATCGTCTTCGTTGCTCTCTTTATTATATTCCTGGTGCTTGCCAAGATAGGTATCCAGAACCCATTTGTGCCGGTTGCTTTTCTGACGGGCGGTTTCTTCTCCGGCCTGTGCGGTTTTCTCGGAATGAAGACAGCTACCAATGCCTCTGCCCGGACAGCGCAGGGCGCTTCGGAATCGCTGAACAAGGGGCTTCAGGTCGCGTTCCGTTCGGGCGCGGTTATGGGCCTTGTCGTTGTGGGCTTTGGTCTCGTGGATATCTGCGTTTGGTACTGGATCCTTGATAAGCTTGTATACACGGCAGAACATATGGCTGCCGGCGGCGAGGGGCTGAAGTTCCTCGGGATGGAGTTGGTCCATCCGGGCATGTCGCAGTCCCAGAAGTATATGGAAATCACGACCACCATGCTTACATTCGGCATGGGTGCTTCGACGCAGGCTCTGTTCGCCAGGGTGGGCGGCGGCATCTACACCAAGGCAGCCGACGTTGGTGCTGACCTCGTCGGCAAGGTCGAAGCTGGTATTCCTGAGGACGATCCCAGGAACCCTGCCACGATAGCTGACAATGTGGGCGACAATGTGGGCGATGTTGCCGGCATGGGCGCAGACCTGTACGAATCGTACTGCGGCTCGATCCTTGCCACTGCAGCGCTCGGAGCAGCCCTGCCCGCAGTGCTTTCAAGTGGTGCGGCGAATCCTATTCACGGCGTGAGTGCCGTGCTTGCACCGATGATCATCGCCGGAATTGGTATTATCCTCTCGGTAATCGGCTGCCTGATGGTGCGCTGCGGCGATAAGTCAGACATGAAGACCCTGATGAAAGCCCTTACGAACCCGCTGTGGCTGAGCACGGGAGCGATTGCGGTGATGACCGGCGTAATGGCATGGATAGGCCTGATTACGTGGGGCGTATTCGGATCGGTAGTCTCCGGTCTCGTTGCAGGCTGCGTAATCGGCCTGTTGACCGAGTATTACACTTCTGACGAGTATAAGCCGACGCAGGGGATCGCCGAACAGGCTAAGATGGGGCCGGCAACGGCGATTATCGATGGACTCGCCGTAGGGATGTTCTCTTCCGGGCTCCCGACTGTAGTTATCGTTCTCGGTATCCTGTCGGCATTCGGTTTCGCTGGCGGATTCACCGACTTCGCGCTTGGACTTTATGGCGTTGGTTTTGCCGCGGTCGGAATGCTTGCCACGCTCGGTTTCTCGCTGGCCACAGACGCGTATGGCCCTATTGCTGACAACGCGGGAGGAAATGCTGAGATGTCCGGCCTCGGCCCGGAGGTCCGCAAGAAAACTGATGCACTCGACATGCTTGGCAACACCACAGCGGCTATCGGGAAAGGCTTTGC